>DKIB01000061.1:9205-15836 GCA_002454015.1 Proteobacteria bacterium UBA6729 | reverse complement strand
AGGCTGTCGCTGTGCGTATAGTCTTCACCGTCTGCATCCGCTGTAGTCAAGTCTGCATCCACGCCCAGGGTGTAGTGGACCGTGAGCATTGCTATCGGTGCCGGGCTGATGTTGACGGTGATGCTGGCGGTTGCCCCTTTGTTGACGGAAAGGGGGGTTGGGTCCAGAGACACGGTGGCCTGTGCCTGTGCAAGGCCTGTGTGCAACATGCACAGCGCAACCAGCAATGCGGGTACTCCTCTGACGATTGAATCATGCCCTGTGCGGGACATTCGCGGTTCCGGGCGCATCGGGGCAGTGTACCACCGGGTGGTGCCCGGGGCCGGATTTGAATCGGTACGGTCTGCGCGGCCTGGGGATTCAAGTCCCCCGTCCCGAGTTTGACGCCTGCACAGGAACGCCATTTCTGTATAGGGATCAGTAAGCTGCAGTGCAGCCCCAGCCCGTGTATGCAGGAAAAGCCCTGGGCCAGGTCAGGAATCAGTGCATGCCCCTCCTGATGCCCACAAAAATGGCGTGGCAGTGGAATCGGGGGATACAGTCAGTTATGGGTGCGGTGTGGCGCGGTCGGCCCGGGGTTCGCGACCTGCAGGGTTGCGGCGTTGACCGAGGGGGAGCGCAGGCGGGGGGGAAAGCCCGCCCTCAGCGGGGCTTCGGGGCATCGTCCACTCCGCCCCGGGTCTGGTGGTATACTGTCGGCAGATTCGGGGGCGCTTCGGCTGCCGATATTCAGAGGATACACGATGGCGCGTTTAACCATTGAAGACTGCCTGCAACAGGTGGGCAATCGCTACAGTCTGGTGCTGCTGGCCAGCCAGCGGGCTCGACAGCTGAGTATTGGGGTCCCCGCCCTGGTGGAGGAAGATCCCCGGGAAAAGCCGACCGTGACTGCCTTGCGTGAGATCGCCGCTGGCAAGGTGACCCGTGACAATATCGACAGCCTGGTTTCCAGACCTACCCTTGCAGAATCAGAGCACCAGGACGAAGAGTCGGAAGACTGAGCCCGGGGGCGAGTACCGGGACGCCTCGCTGCGATATACGCAACTGGCGGATGCCGTTGCTGCCTACATGCCCCCCTGGCAGCGGGATAAACTCCGGGAGGCCTACCTGTTCGGTGAGGAACGGCACGGTGGCCAACGGCGTGAGAATGGGGAGCCGTTTATCAATCATCCACTGGAGGTTGGGCATGTGTTGGGGGACATGCACATGGATTGCCCGACCATCGTTGCTGCGATCCTGCACGATGTTATTGAGGATACCTCTACCGACAAGCGGGAGATTCGCAGGCGTTTCGGGCGCGAGGTGGCGGAGCTGGTGGATGGGGTTACCAAGCTGTCGCGGATTCGTTCCGACAATCTGCGGCAGACCCAGGCGGGCAACCTGCACAAGATGTTTTTGGCGATGTCAAAGGACATCCGGGTGATCCTGATCAAGCTCGCGGATCGACTGCACAACATGCGTACCCTGGGAGCCCTGCCCCGTGCGAAACAGCAGCGCATAGCCCGCGAGACGCTGGATATCTATGCGCCCATTGCCAACCGCTTGGGCATGAATGCCATCCGTGTAGAACTGGAGAATCTGTCACTGCGAGGCCTGTATCCATGGCGCTACGCGGTGCTGGACAAGTGTCTGCGCCACCGGGGGGACCGGCGTGCCCTTATCGTCGGCAGGGTAGGCAGGTCGCTGGAACAGCGCTTTCGACAGGAGGGTCTGGATGTGCGGGTGCTGGGCCGGGAGAAACAGCTGTATGGAATCTATCAGAAGATGTGTGAGCGCCGGATGCGCTTCAACGAGATCGGTGATGTGCATGCACTGCGCGTCATCACCGCCAGTGCCCGTGATTGTTATGCGGCACTCGGGCTCATACACGGTTTGTACAAGCCGGTAGTCGGCAAGTTCAAGGATTATATCGCCATCCCCAAAACCAACGGCTATCAGTCGTTGCACACGGTGCTGTTTTGTCATGATAGGCAGTTGATCGAGGTGCAGATCCGCAGCGAGGAGATGGACCTCATCGCCGAGGCCGGCATCGCATCGCATTGGTTGTACAAGACCGATGGGGGCAAGGATCAACATGGTGCCAATCGCAAGGTACGTGACTGGTTGCGGGGCATACTGGAGCTGCAAAAGGGTGCGGGTGACCCGGAGGAGTTTCTGGAGCATATGCGTATAGATTTATTTCCGGACGAGGTCTATGTGTTTACGCCCAGAGGGGACATACTGAAGCTCCCGAAGAGCTCTACGGGGTTGGACATGGCCTATGCCATACACAGCGATATCGGCGACCGATGCTATGAGGTTCGTATTGACGGCCAACCAGCACCGCTGAGTACGCATTTGGAATCGGGCCAGACGGTGGAGGTGATCGCCTCACCATTGGCACGGCCCCAGCCGGAGTGGTTGGGGTTTGCGGTCACGGCCAAGGCCCGTCTGAAGATACGTCAGTCGCTGGCGTATGTGCGCCTCAGTGAGTCGCGCCAACTGGGATTGAGGATCTTGCGGCTTGAACTGCAGGCACTGCATAGTAACTATGATCGATTGCCCCCGGAGCGCCTGCAAAGTGTGCTGGAGCGACACTGTCTGGACAGTGTAGAGCTATTGCTGGAGCGGATCGGCATGGGCAGTATTCCGGCACCGCTGGTGGCCCGGGAGCTGGTCGTTGAGGATAACAGCGCTGCTACTACCCGTGCCCTGGACAAGGCGCTGGTGATCACGGGCGAGGAGCAGTGGGTATTGAACTATGGCAAGTGCTGCCACCCCTTGCCGGATGATCACATCATCGGCCACCTGAGTTCCGGGCGTGGCATCGTCATCCATCGGGATACCTGCACGAATGTCCCGGCGCTCGGACAGCATTCTGAGCAGTGGTTTCGTGCGGCCTGGGACCCGCACATACAGGAAGAGTTCAATGTGGGCCTGCACCTGAATGTGCTGAATCGGCAGGGTGTGCTGGCCATCGTGGCTGCAGCGATCTCTGGATGCAACTCCAACATCACCGATGTAGTGGTCAATGATGGCTGGGACCGACACAGCGTGTTGCGCTTTGAGGTGGAGGTGCAGAATCGCCTGCATCTGGCGCAGATCATCCGCGGTCTGCGTGGCATTCCCGAAGTGACCACCATCCGCCGCATCTGACGGTCATGGACCAGACTGTCATCTCCACCCCCGCGGCACCGCAGGCCATTGGTCCTTACGCGCAGGCAGTAAAGGTCGGTCAGACGGTTTATCTGTCCGGGCAGATTCCGCTCTCACCGCAAACTCAGGAGTTGGTGAGTGGTGACATTCGAGCACAGGCCCGGCAGGTGCTGGATAACCTCAGTGCCGTGGCCCGGGCTGCAGGTGGCACACTGAGCGATGTGGTAAAACTGAACATCTATCTCACCGACATGAATGATTTTGCGGTTGTGAATGCGCTCATGTCAGAGCACTTTGCGCCGCCTTATCCGGCGCGCGCCACCGTGCAGGTGGCGGGGCTGCCGAAGGGTGCCCCCATTGAGATCGATGCCGTTATGAACTTGCATGACGGGAACCGCTAATTCGGAGCCGACGTCACAACTGGATGCCCCGGTAGAGGAACTCCCCGGGGTTGGCAGGCGCACCCGCGAGAAGCTGGCACGGCTGGGCGTGCATCGTCTGTGCGACCTGCTGTTCCTGCTACCACTGCGCTATCTGGATCAGACCCGGGTGGTGGCGCTGGCCGAGGTCGTGCCGGAATCTGCAGTCCTGGTACAGGGCTATGTGCACTCGGCAACAGCGGTAGTGCGCCGCCGCCGCAGTCTGATGGTGCAGATAGAGGACACCACCGGCACGTTATTGCTGCGCTTTTTTCATTTTAACTATAACTGGCAGCGCCGCTTCACGCCGGGCCGGGGGATACGCTGTTTCGGGACGGTGCGTCCGGGGGTCACTCCCCCGGAGATGATCCATCCGCAATGTGAGCTGTTCAACCCGGGGCAGGAACCGCCGCTGGCCGAGCACCTGACGCCGGTCTATCCCGGCACACAGGAGCTGCGTCAGGCGGTGTTGCGTCGCCTGATCAGTGTGGTACTGCACCGCATGCGGGCAGACCCGCTGACGGATCATCTGGCCGGGTTGATAGACGGATTGGAGCTGCCGGATCTGCAGACTGCCCTGTTGCAGGTGCATGCCCCGTCGCCGGATACTGACCCCGGGGCACTATGCACCGGCCACAGTCCCGCGGTGCGTCGCCTCGTGCTGGAGGAGCTGCTGGCACACCGCGTGGCGCTGCTGCGTTTGCGTCAACGCGCACAACAGCACCGCGCTCCCGTTTTGCAGGAAGACAGCGGGCTGATCCAGGCCTTCCTTGAGCAACTGCCATTCCAACTGACGGCGGCACAGCAGCGTTGCTGCGATGAGATCTCTGCGGACCTGTGCAGCCAGACCCCGATGACGCGCCTGCTACAGGGTGATGTGGGTTCCGGCAAGACGGTAGTGGCTGCCGTGGTGGCACTGCGAGCCATAGACAGCGGACATCAGGCTGCACTGATGGTGCCCACGGAGTTACTGGCTATGCAGCACCATGCACGTCTGCAGCAGTGGTTCAGTCGTATGGATGTGCCGCTCATCCTGCAAATCGGCAGCACATCACATACCGGGCGCCTCCAGAATCATGAGCAGATGCGTGCTGGCACACCGCTGCTGGCAGTAGGAACCCATGCCCTTATTCAGGATGACATCTCATTCAGTCGACTGGGGCTGGCGATCATTGATGAACAGCATCGCTTCGGGGTGAGTCAACGACTGGAGCTGGTGCACAAAGGTACGGCGGGACAACCGCACCAGCTGATCATGACGGCCACACCCATTCCACGCACGCTGTACATGGCCCTGTACGCCGGGTTGGGCGGGTCTGTGATCGATGCACTGCCGCCGGGTCGCCAGCCTGTGCAGACCATCGCTATTGATGAGACACGGCGTGGTGCACTGACGCAGCGCATTCGTGAGGCCTGCTTGCAGGGCCGACAGGTGTATTGGGTGTGTGGTCTGATAGAGGACTCTGACAAGCTGCACAAACAATCCGTAAGCAGCACCTGTGCCTATCTGTGCGAGCAGCTGCCAGAGTTGCAGATCGGGGTCATTCATGGTCGCCTCAAGTCGGCAGAGAAGGAGTCCGTAATGCGGGCCTTCAGCCAACACAAGCTACAGCTGCTGGTGACGACTACGGTTATAGAGGTTGGCATAGACGTGCCCAATGCCAGCCTCATGGTGATTGAGAACAGCGAACATCTGGGCCTGGCGCAGCTGCATCAGCTGCGGGGTCGCATCGGGCGGGGCAGCGTTGGCGGAGACTGTGTACTGCTGTACAGCACACCGCTCAGTGCAGTCGCCCGTGCACGCATGGAGGTCATGCGCAGGCATCAGGATGGGTTTCGCATTGCCGAAGAGGACCTGCGTCTGCGGGGGCCCGGCGAGATTCTGGGTGAGATGCAAAAGGGCATGCCACAGTTTCGCATTGCCGATCCGGGCAGGGACCAGGCCCTGCTGCCGCTGCTGGATCAACCCGCCCGGCAGCTGCTGGAGCATTTCCCCGAACGTATCCCGCCATTGCTGGAGCGCTGGCTGGGGGAGGAACAGGAGTTTTCGCATGCCTGAGCGGACCCGCCTCGGTCATTATGCCCGGCTGATTCGGTTGCACCGACCGATTGGTACGGTGCTGCTGGCCTGGCCGATGTTGTGGGCACTGTGGGTAGCGGGTAACGGGGCACCGGACCCCGGGCTGCTGGCGGTGTTCCTGACCGGGGCCTTCCTGATGCGTTCTGCAGGTTGTGCGATCAATGATTATTTTGACCGCGGCCTGGACCGCCATGTAGCGCGTACCCGGGACCGTCCACTGGCCAGCGGTGCCATCCCGGTTGCAGAGGCGCTCGCCGTCATCGGCATCCTGTTGGTGCTGGCCGCCACTCTGGCCATACTCTGTCTGAATCGTGCGGCCCTGTTACTGACCCCGGCAGCCCTGTTGCTTGTGGTCATCTATCCCCTGATGAAAAGAATTACCCGGGTACCCCAGCTGTTTCTGGGCATTGCCTTCAGCTGGCCGGTGTTGATGGTATTCGCCGCTGTTCGCGAGCAGCTGCCCCTGACTGCGTGGTTGTTGTTTGCCGCCGGAGTATGCTGGACCGTGGCCTATGACACCGAGTATGCCATGGCTGACCGTACCGATGATCGACGTCTGGGGATCGGTTCCACGGCCCTGCTGTTGGGCCACCGGGATCGCCTCGCCGTAGCCATTCTGCACATCATCTGTCTGGCCCTGCTCGCCGCGGTCGGCACCACACTGGGGCCGCTGTTCCCCCTGGGCCTGGTCGGTGCAGCCGGGTCCGCCATCTGGCAACAGTATCTGCTTCGTGATCGCGCACCGCGATCCTGCATACGCGCCTTCACCAACAACGGCTGGTTCGGCCTGTGGGTCTTTCTGGGCGTACTGGCCGGTTAATACAACGCGCCCCGGCGCCCCGACCCTGACCAGGCACATGCAGGCCATTCCCGGCCTGCTCTGCAATCGCCATTCCCGGTATACGCGGCTTGTAGCGGGCTCCATCATGGCTGCATGGCTTGCAAGTCCGACACGGCTACAACCACTGGCTGTTGCCCTGGCTTGCCTGCTGAGGGA
>DKIB01000061.1:1970-9188 GCA_002454015.1 Proteobacteria bacterium UBA6729 | reverse complement strand
CAGGCGGAAAGCCCCGAGCGGGAGTCGAACCCACAACTGGAGATTACAAATCGCCTGTTATGCCATTTAACTATCGGGGCGTGCGAGGTCTGCCGCTGCACAGGAGACGCTTCGCTTACTGTAGCCGGAGGCGGGAGGGTTGGCAAGCAGCCCCCTTTTCAGGGCACTGTTGTCAAGTCGCACATCCACCCAATACAGGCGGTCGCTCTCGCGGTAGGGAACAACCAGGGGATGGTAGCCCTTGTCGCGCAGATCCTTGATGCGTGCATCCACCTCCCACCGGAATGCGAACAGGCCCAGTGAGATCGCATTTTTCAGGTTGCCCCGGCTGATCAACTGGTAATTTTCTATGCCCTGCTCTTCCAGATTCTGGATGGTCTGTGACACGAAGTTGCTTGATGAATCCGGGGACAGGTAGATCCAGAAAAACTCGTGTGAGCGATCTTCCGTGTACCGTTCCCGCACGGCCTGCACCTTGTCATTGAGCCAGTCATGCAGATGCCGGGCCTGCTGTTGCAGGATGATGGGCCCCAGACTGACGCAGCTGGTGCCGGGCGCTGCTGCCCCGGTGCCCCCATCCAGGGTATCTGCAAGCAACCGTGTCAGGTCTGCACTGAATTCACGTACCTCTGCAGGCAGTTCCTGTTCCCCTTGCAGGCTGGTGGTTATATCCGGTTCGATGCGCAGCGGCAGCTCCGCCTCGCTCAACAGGGTCAGGGTGGGGATATCAGCGGGGGCCTCCAGCGTGCTCTCTTCGTTGGCAAGCCGGATCTTCTGCCCGTCACTGTATGCCCAACCAAACCAGGCGGCATTCAGGACTACCAGGATTACTGCGAACCATTTCATGTCAGGGCAAAGTACGTCGCCAATCCTTGCAGAATCAGCTCGGGAACCTGCTGTCCCCCCACCAGGCAGTCGGCTTGTGCTGCACCGCCGCCACACACATAGAAGTGCACTTCCGCGTAACGGCCGCGTATGTCTTCGGCAATGCGCCCAAGGGCTCCGGAGGTGGCATAGTACAGCCCGCATTCTACCGCACCCCGTGTATCGACCCCCAGTCTGCCCTCCGTGGCCGGGTGCTCCGGGGCGGGCAGTCGGGGCAACCGCTGCAACAGGGCGCCACGTGTGGCTGTCGGTCCCGGCAGGATCAGCCCGCCCTGATGGTACCCGTGCGGGTCTACTACATCCACCGTGGTTGCCGTGCCGATGTCTATCACGCACAGGGCCGTCCTGCCACCGCTGTGTTGCCATGCTGCCAGCATGGCCAGCCAGCGATCGATGCCCAGACGGCGATAGTCCCGGTAGCCGTTGACTATGCCGCCGAACCGGCGTTGTGAGCGGGCATAGTGCACTGGGGTCCCCCAGTTGCGCTTGACCCAGTTACACAGGGCATCTGCCATGGCGGGCCCCGCAACATTGCAGGCATGGATGGCAGAGGGTGGGGGGTGCAGGGCGGACCAGGCGCGGTCAAAGCATGCGGCTGGATGAGTCGGGTCACAGGCCTGTACCGCCATCGGGCCGGGGCCATGGTCATACCGCATCCATTTCAATCGGCTGTTCCCCAAATCTGCCAGCAGGGGGGTTGCGGGGTGGGCGGGGGCTGCCCGCCGGGACAGGCGCAGGGTGCCATAGCCGCACTTGTGGATGCGCTTCTGGTCGCGCAGTAGCAGCTGCCCCTCGGCATCCACGCCGAGCGCTGTGCCACTCAGGGAGCCCTCCCCATCCTGCAGGGTCACGTCATGACCCTGCGTACAGTCGTAGGTATTCCAGTCATCTGCCAGCGCCGCTGGCGCAGGAGGATGGTCCAGCATCGGCAGGAGCTGGTTGAGCAGTGCCACTATCAGTTGGCTTCTGGAGGGCGCTGCCCATCCGGCCTCCACCAGGTCGGCATAGTCGGGAGAGCCCCCGGTCTCGGGCAGGCGTACATTCAGCCCGATGCCGATCACCACCCGGGGCGCCCGGGTGCGGGCCTCCGCCAGAATACCACCGAGTTTACGGTCATCGCCATGGCGCAGCAGTATGTCATTGGGCCATTTCAACCCGGCATTCTGGATGCCCAACTCCCGCAAGGCACGCATGATTGCCACGGCGGGGAGCATCGCCAGCATGGCGGGGGGCAACTCCGGTTGCCGCGGCCAGCCAATGGAAAGGTATACACCGGCACCCAGCGGGGAATACCAGTCATCGCCCCTGCGACCCCGCCCCCGGGTCTGGCCCTCCGCCAGAATGACGCAGGCACCGACAGCCGTGGCAGGCACCGCCAGTCGGGTGTTGGTGGAGTCCGGCAGAAAGTGCAGTTCCAGATGCTGTAGCAGACGGCTGGCGGCGGGCAACAGCTGCGCCCGCAGGGCATCGGCATGCAGGGGTGCAAGCGGGTAGCGCAGGCGGTGCCCCTGCCCGCGCAGGGCCTGCAGCTCCAGCCCCAGCCGCCGCAGTTCCCGGATAGTGCCCCGGGCTTCCTGATCACTCAGGCCCAGAGCCTGCAGGCGACAGGGGGCATCACCGCTGTGCAGGAAGGTGGTATACGCAAGGTGCAGGCGGTGCAGCGTCTGCGCGGGCGTTGCCGTCATGGTGCCTTCAGTGTTTTTTGGATCGGCCTGGCACAATACTGGCGTCGTCGATGAAGTTCTCCAGCGTCACATCCTCGTCCTCCAGCACAAAATCCACATCAGCAGTCTGCCGGAACTTAGCCGGTGCCGCAGCGGGGCGGGATGGGGGAGGCGCTGCTGCCCCGGGCAGCACCGGCTCTGGCGTCGGTGCCAGCAGGGTAGCCTCCTCCGCGTCTGTGGCCAGTTGGGTGGCCTCATTATCGGTCGGCTGTGGCAGGGTAAAGCGGAAGGCATATTTGTATACCCGAATGACATCACCATGTCGCAATGGTTGCTTTTCGGCCACGCGCACGCCATTGACAAAGGAACCGTTCCGGCTGCCCTTGTCCGTCAGCCAGTAATCGCCACCGACGTACTGAATCAGGGCGTGTTGACGGCCCACGGTCGGCACCGGGATGGTGATATATTGCAAGCCCTTGCCCTGTCCCCTGTTGCGACTGAACAGCACCCCCAGGGCCGGGGACAGCTCGTAGTGCTGCTGGCCGGTGCTGCGGTCCATATCCTCCAACAGGGCAGCCCGCGCGGCAGCCTTGGCAGTGGACGCAGCCTTGCCGGGGGAGCGCGACAGCAGGTAGATGACAAAGAGCACGACCACGATGGCCACGCCCAGAATCAGCCTGGTATCCGACAGTATTTCCATTCTTGTGCTAGCGCTTCATCATTTGCAGGACCGACTGCCAATTATATGGCAAATGGCCTGCGGGTGGCAGGGCCGGGCCTGCAAAATCGGTTTCCCGGGAGCCAATCCCGGCCCGGGACCCCTTTGCCTAACCGGGAATCCCACCAGGAGCTGCGCCCTTGCCCCCGGCGCGGCAGCGCAACATGGCCCATCCTGTGGTATACTCGCCACCATGGAAGGGGAGCAGAATTTTTCACCGTCCGATGGTGGGTTGGTATTTACCGACGGTGCCGTCAGCAAGGTGCGCGAGCTGATTCATGAAGAGGGCAATGATGCGCTGATGCTGCGGGTATTCGTCTATGGTGGTGGATGCTCCGGCTTTCAGTACGGGTTTACCTTTGAAGAGCAGCTGCAGGATGGGGATCTGGTGGTTGAGAAGGGCGGCGTGAAATTGCTGGTAGACCCGATGAGCATCCACTATCTCGGCGGCGCGGAGATCGATTACAAGGAGGGCATAGAAGGTGCCCAGTTCGTGATTCGCAACCCCTCTGCCAAGACCACCTGTGGTTGCGGCTCGTCCTTTTCAGTCTGACGCTGACACAGTGCTGCCCTGCTGCGGGCGGTGATACACGGCACCCAGTACCGCCCCCGGAGTAGCTGCGGTCGCCAGGGTCCCGGGATCACAGCCGTGCTCCAGCAGGCGTCGCCGTGCCAGCCAGGCACAGGCCACGGCCTCCACATAGTCGGGGTCCACGCCATAGTGTGCAGTAGACACGAGCCGGGTCTTGCCGATCCTTTGTGACAGGGCCTGCACAACGGCGGCATTGTGCACCCCGCCTCCGCACAGCAGCAGTTCCTGACAGTCCGGTGCATATTGCTGCAGAGCCCGACCGACCGTCTCAACCGTCAGTTGTACCAGGGTGGCCTGCACATCTGCGGCATCTCCCGGGATGAGTCGCTGTTGCAGCCAGTCCATGTTGAAACGTTCCGGTCCCGTGCTCTTCGGGGCGGCCGCATCAAAGTATTCGTCCTGCAACAAGCGCTCCAGCAGCGCCGGTATGGGGTGCCCGCCCGCCGCCCAGTCGCCATTCTCGTCCATGGGCAGCCCCCGGCTGTGGCGAATCCAGGTGTCCAGCAGCACATTGGCCGGACCGGTATCCAGGCCGATGACGGAGGTCTGCTCCGTTCCCGGCAGCAGCGTCAGGTTGGCAATGCCCCCCAGATTCAGCACCGCCCGGTGGAGGCCGGGTTTGCGGAACTGCCAGACATGGTAGGCCGGTGTGATCGGTGCCCCTTCGCCGCCCGCCGCCTGATCCATGCGTCGGAAGTCTGCGACCGTGGTGATGCCGGTGCGCCAGGCGATGCGGTTCGGGTCGGCGATCTGCAGGGAGAAGGGCGGCGTGGGTCTGGGGCGGTGCCAGGCCGTGTAGCCAAGGCTGCCGATGGCGACGATATCGTCGTGTTGCAGGCCACTGCAGCGCAGCAGCTGCAAGGCCGTGGAGGCAAACAGATCCCCCAGGCTGGCATCCAGCCGGGCGTAGGCACGCAGCGCAGCCGCCTCGCCCAGGGCATACATGGACTGGCGGAGTGGTTCCTCCAGCGGCAGGTGCAGACTGCCCACCAACTCGGTGGTATGCCCGGCGAAACAGGCGATGGCACCATGCACGGCATCCGCGCTGGTGCCACACAGCAGCCCCATGTAGTAGCCGGTATCCAGTTTCTGTAGGTGTGCTGTACTCATCGGTTCCTGATCCCGCTCCCGCCGGGTTCCCGCAGTGGCGGCGGTCGGCCACCGTGCTATTATTCCACACCAGAGCCCTGCAGGCATAGCGACCAGGGTGTGTGGTCCATGATGAGGAGGTATGAGCATGACAGCAGACAAGCCGGCCAAACCGGTTGCGCAGCGGCGCTTCAAGGCCGATGTGCGCAAGGTTCTGGATCTGGTCGTAGGTTCGCTGTACACGCACCAGGAGATCTTTCTGCGTGAATTGATTTCCAATGCCTCTGATGCGCTGGAGAAACTGCGCTTTGAGGCGGTACAGAATGAGGATCTCTATGAAGGGGATGGCGATTTAAAGATCCGCGTGGAATACGATGCCGAGGCGGCTACCCTGTCGGTGTCTGATAATGGCATAGGCATGAGCGATGAGGAGATCGCCATGCACTTGGGCACTATTGCCGGTTCCGGCACCCGCCACCTGCTGGAATCAATGAAGCAGGGCGGGGATGCGCCGGAGCTGATCGGGCGCTTCGGGGTAGGTTTCTATGCCGCCTTCATGGTTGCGGACCGGGTCGTTGTGGAATCGCGCCGGGCCGGGTTCTCCCGCGAGCAGGGCGTGCGCTGGTCGTCAAAGGGGGAGGGTGGCTACAGCCTGGAGGCACTGGACCGCCCCAAGCATGGCACACGTGTCACCCTGCATATAAAAAAGGTTGCCGAAGAATTTCTGGACGGCACCCGGTTGCGCGGCATCGTACATCGTTATTCCGATCATGTGGGATTTCCGATATTCATAGCCATGGACAAGGGGAGTCGCGAGGCACAGGTCAACCAGGGCACGGCCTTGTGGACCCGGCCCAAACAGGAGCTGAACGAGCGTGAATATCACGAGTTCTACAGGCATCTCAGCCATAACCTGGACACGCCGCTGTGCCATGTACACAGCCGTGTTGAAGGCAAGGTGGAATACACATGCCTGCTGTATATTCCGTCCGAACCTCCCCTGTTGCCACATGAACAGCAGCAACATCACAACGTCAAACTGTACGTGCATCGTGTGTTTATCATGGATCGAGCGGCAGACTTCCTGCCCCCGTGGTTGCGTTTTGTGTGCGGCATTGTGGATGCCGGTGGATTGCCCCTGAATATCTCGCGTGAAACCCTGCAGGTCAACCGTGAGGTAGAAGCCATTCGCCAGGGCTGCACCCGGAAGGTGCTGGAGATGTTGCGCCGGACTGCGAGCAAGGATGCAGGGCAATATGCAAAATTCTGGCGTGCCTTCGGGACGGTGCTGAAAGAAGGGGCACTGGAAGAGTCACCACACCGCGACGATGTGATCGATCTGCTCCGGTTTCACTCCACCCGGGAAGACCGTGATGAGCCGCGGGTATCGCTCAAGGATTACACGGAGCGGATGCAGGCCGCTCAGCAGGAGCTCTACTGCCTGACCGCGGACGATCTGCAAACGGCGCGTCATAGCCCGCACCTGGAGATGTTCAAGGAGCAGGATCTGGAAGTCCTGTTGATGACGGATGCCATCGATGAATGGTTGGTGATGCGGATGCCTGAATACCAGGGGAAAAAACTGCGCCTGCTGACCCATGGCGAACTGGAGATTCCGGGGCAGGATAACGCCATGCCGCCATCCGATTCCGGACTGGCCGGGCGCATCGCCACACAACTGGGTGATGCAGTCAGTGCGGTGCGTATGTCAGCCCGCATGCGTGAGTCTGCCTCCTGTCTGGTATATGGTGACCATGACCCCAGCAGCCGTATGCGCCGCATGCTGGCAGCCAACGGGCGTACCCTGCCACACGCCGCCCCCGTGCTGGAACTGAACCCGAACCATGCGCTGATTCAGCAGGCAGAACAGCTGGACACCGATGAGTCACTCGCTGACATCGCCCGCCTGTTGCTGGATCAGGCACACCTGAGCGAAGGCACCCTGCCCGCCGACCCGACAGGCTTTGTGCAGGCCGTAAACCGCTTGTTGCTGGCCCGGAGCACAGGCAGTGACTAGCGAACCCGCCATCCCCGCCGAGTTGCGCCGCGGCGTGGAGGAGATTCTACTGGAATCAGAACTCTCCGCACGCCTCACCCGGCGGCGCCCGCTACGCGTCAAGGCAGGCTTTGATCCCACTGCCCCCGACCTGCATCTGGGGCACACGGTGCTGTTGAACAAACTGCGTCAGTTTCAGGCACTGGGGCACAAGGTGATCTTCCTGGTTGGTGATTTCACCGCACTGATCGGCGACCCCAGCGGGCGCGATACC
>DKIB01000061.1:0-1849 GCA_002454015.1 Proteobacteria bacterium UBA6729 | reverse complement strand
CAGCACACCGTGGCACGGATGCTGGAACGTGACGACTTCCGGCAACGCTTTGCAAAGCAACAACCCATCTCCCTGCACGAGTTTCTGTATCCCCTGTTGCAGGGCCATGATTCGGTCGTGCTGAAGGCAGACGTGGAACTCGGTGGCACTGACCAGAAATTCAACCTGCTGATGGGTCGCCACCTGCAACAACTGCGTGGCATGGCACCGCAGACGATCATCACCATGCCGATCCTGGAGGGTCTTGACGGAGTGCGCAAGATGTCCAAAAGCCATGACAACTACATCGGCATCACCGAGCCCCCCGGGCAGATGTATGGCAAACTGATGTCCATCGCGGATGTGCTGATGTGGCGCTACTTTGAACTACTGAGCCTGCGGCCATCCAGTGAGCTCACCGCACTGCGGCAGCGCGCCGCTGCGGGGGAGAACCCGCGAGACATCAAGCATGAACTGGCACACGAGCTGGTAGCGCGATTCCATGATCGCAAGGCCGCTGATCAGGCGCGCGATGAGTTTATACAGCGCTTCCAGCTGCGCCACCTCCCCGCAGAGGTACCAGAGGTTGCGCTGCACGCCGGTGCGTCATCACTCACCATTGCAGTCGCCATGAAGCAGGCGGGGCTCACCGCCAGTACCTCCGAGGCTCACCGTATGGTGCAACAGGGCGCGGTGCGTATAGATGGTGAACGTCTGCAGGATTCCCGCCGCCTGCTCCCCGCAGGCAGCAGCTGCCTGCTACAGGTCGGCAAGCGTCGTCTGGCCCGTATTACCGTACATCGCTAACGTCTGGCTCCCCGTTGCCGGGCGCGTTCCTGTCGCTGCGGGTCTGCCGTCAGCGGCTCTGACCATGCATGAGTAGCCACCAGTGCAGCCAGCATCTCTATGTGATCGGCGCGCGCATTCAGTGCCGGGATGTAGTGTAGCGACTCGCCGCCCCGCGCAACAAACAGTTCGCGATACCTTATCGCCACCTCCTCCAACGTTTCCAGACAGTCGGCAGCAAAGCCGGGACAGACTACATCCGTCCTGCGGATGCCGCCCCGTGCCCACTGCGTCAGTACCTTGTCCGTGTAAGGCTTGAGCCATGCCCGGGGGCCCAGCCGTGACTGGAAGGACACCGCCCATTCATCCGCCCCCAGGCCCAGTGCATCCGCTACCAGACGTGCGGTCTTGTGGCACTCACAGTGGTAGGGGTCGCCCGCCAGAAAATAATGCCCGGGGATGCCATGGAAAGAGAACAGCAGGCGCTCCCCGGCCCCCTGCTGTGCCCGGTACTCCCGCACCGATGCTGCCAGGGCACGGATGTAATCCGGATGGTCGTGATAGTGCAGCACCATCCGAAACTCAGGCAACCAGCGCCAGCGCCGTAGTGCACGGGTGACCGCATCAAAGGCGGAGGCCGTAGTAGTGGCAGAGTACTGCGGGTATACAGGCAACAACAACAACCGCCGCACCCCCGCTGCCCGCAACCGCTCCAGTCCATCCTGCACCGAAGGCCGCCCATAACGCATGGCCGGTTCCACATGCATCCCCCGCAAGTGCTCATGCAGGGCACGCGCCTGCTGCAGGGTGTGCAACAACAGCGGAGAGCCATCATCCTGCCAGATCTTCCGATAAGCCACCGCCGAACGCCGTGGCCGCAACCGCAAAATAATGCCGTGCAGGATGCCCCACCACAGCACCGCAGGCACTTCAATCACCCGCGGGTCCGACAAAAACTCCGCCAGATACCTCCGCACCGCACCCGCCTCAGCCGCCTCCGGCGTGCCCAGATTGACCAGCAACACCCCGGTGGTGCCCACCCCGGCGTGGTCATAGTCCTGCGTGCCCGCGTATTTCATGGGGC
>DKIB01000011.1:253-3913 GCA_002454015.1 Proteobacteria bacterium UBA6729 | reverse complement strand
GAACCTGAAGGCGCTGCATGAGTATCCGGTTACCGAGCACGGTGCTCCAGGCAGTGAGCGGTGCCCGAAGCCGGGGTGTTGCGCGCGTCGTCGCGTTGAGGGTCCTCCCGGTGCCCGGGCACCGGCAGACCGGGCAGAGTTTCGGGGGATGGGGCCTGGCGGGAGTCAGCGTTGGTTGTATGCGTTTCATCCGGAGTTGTCCTGCAGCCGATATGCAGCGGTGGTGTGGTCACAGAGGAAGGATCAGTTGTCGTGGTTACACGGTCACAACGAGGTGTGGGGGATCGGCGACGGTCCGTGTAGACAAGACAGCGGTATCTCGTGGAGCGGGGGCGTGGGGAGTATTGAACGGGGCGTATCGTTGTTACGCACTGACGGCAAGGTTTTACATAGCGGCATGCCTGCCGCATTCGCCGCACTGCAAGGGGAAGGTAGAGCGAAGGAGCCGCGAGCAGAGGCTGAGGGGAACCCTGCCGGCAGACCCTGGAACACACCGGGGGGGGTACAGCCATGGAGCGAGCTGAGGATTTCCCGGGATGCACATCGTCGATGCTGTCCTTCGACGGGAGATCCTGTGTCGCTTCGGCTACCAGAGCCCCGGGGGTCAGAACAAGGGGCGCTATCTGGCCCGGGTCAGTGCCTCTGCTGCAGGCCCATTGCAGTCCTGGATGGACTGTAGTTCAGCGCAGTATGGACGAGACCGGGTATGCGAAGCCAACCTCAAATGCCTCTGCGTCCGTTATGGGGCCAGTCAATTCCAGCAGTATGTGGAATTGATCCCCGGGGTGCAGGCCGGCGGAGACCTGGCGGTCGCTGTGCAGATATTCCATGGGGGTGAACTCGCGGAAGGCCACAGGTACGGCGGCCGCATCGGACAACCGCAACTGCAGATCAGGGTATGCCATGGCCTGTCCCGAGTGATTGACGACCGTGGCATTGACCAGCAGGGTTTCCTCATAATCGGGATGCAGGCGGATATCCCGGTCGTGAATCATCAATCCGGCCAGGGAGCCCTGACGCTGTGGCTGACAACGGCCCGTAGCGCACAGCCGCTGTACCATGGACTGGACTGCCGGGGACAGTCGCTGCAAATCGGCACGGTAATTCCATGCCAACTGCAGGCTGAACAATATCAGCAGGCTGACTGCCGCCACCCACCATAACGGGTGTGGATGTGTCGGTGCCTCTGCGCCGCCCAGCACATCCAGCAGGAAGGGCTCTTCCGTCCAGTCCTCCGCATCCCCGGGCGCCAGGCTTTGCGGCGCAATAGAAGCCACTGCCGCTGCTTCCGGGCGCACCTTGCGTGCTACCCGCCGTTGCGCCGGGGCGTCTTTGGAATCGTACAGGTGCTCCAGGGCATTGAACACCGCCTGACAGTACCCGCAACGCACCTTGCCGGACGCTGCAGACAGATGCTCGGCGTGCAGGCGAAAATACCTCAGGCAGGACGGGCAGATCGTGTACATCAGCCCGGACGCAGCCACTTCTCCAAAAAGGCCACCCCGATCTTGCCGTCGATCAGGTTGGCATCCCGGACCAGGCGGCGATGCAGATCCAGATTGGTGGCCACCCCGTCAATGACGATCTCCGACAAGGCGGTAGACAGGCGCGCCAATGCCAGGTCGCGATGCTCCGCATGTACAATCAGTTTACCGATCAGCGAGTCGTAGTGTGGGGGTATGCGATAACCGTGGTACAGGTAGGTATCCATGCGGATGCCGGGTCCCCCGGGTGCATGAAAACGCTGCACCTCCCCCGGTGAGGGGGCAAAGGTTTCGGGGTGTTCGGCATTGATACGACACTCAATCGCATGACCACGCCATTGAATCTGGGCCTGCTCGTAACTTAGCGGTTCGCCTGCCGCAATGTGCAGCTGCTCCTTGACCAGGTCTACACCGGTTACCATTTCTGTTACCGGGTGCTCTACCTGGATGCGTGGATTTACCTCAATGAAGTGAAATTGCCCATCCAGATACAGAAACTCAAATGTAGCCGCCCCGACCAGTTTCAGGTCACGACTCACCCGGACGCAATGTTCGCCCCAGCGCTGCAGTTCTTCCGGGGCTATGTTAATGGCCGGGGCCTCCTCCAGAATCTTCTGCTGGCGACGTTGCACGGAGCAGTCGCGGCTGCCCAGATGGATCACGTTGCCATGGGTGTCAGCCAGGATCTGAAACTCAATATGACGCGGGTTGTCGAGGTGCTTCTCCAGATACAGTGCACTGTCTCCGAAGGAGTTCTGTGCCTCAAGATATGTCAGTGACAGGGCATTCAGCAGGGTGGCTTCGCTGTGGACGATGCGCATGCCTCGCCCGCCTCCACCCATGGCCGTTTTGATCATGACCGGGTAGCCGATCTCCCGGGCAGCCTGCAGACATGCCGCTTGATCCTCCAGCACCAGGCCGGTGCCGGGGCCCGGCACACAAGGCAGGCCATGTTCCCGCATGGTGGCAATGGCAGCCAGTTTGTCACCGAGCAGCCGCAAGGTCTCCGGGCGAGGGCCGATAAACACGAAACCGCTGCTGCTGACCTGCTCGGCAAAGTCCGCATTCTCTGCCAGAAAGCCGTAACCGGGATGAATGGCCTCCGCGTCCGTTACCTCGGCAGCACTGATGATCGCCGGAATATTCAGGTAGCTTGCCGCGGCCGGTGCCGGGCCGATGCAGACGGATTCATCCGCCAGCAGCACATGTTGCTGTTCGCGGTCTATCTGGGAATACGCCGCCACCGTGCTGATGCCGAGTTCCCGACAGGCACGCAAGATCCGCAAGGCAATCTCGCCACGGTTAGCGATTACGAGCTTGTTGAACACCGTCTTGAATCACAAACAAGGCCTGGTCATATTCCACAGGCTCACCGTTCTCCACCAGTACCTTGAGGATTGTCCCGGCAACCGGGGCCTCGATGTGATTCATGACCTTCATGGCCTCAACGATACACAGCACAGCGCCCGGGGAGACGGACTGACCCAACTCTACGTAGGGCGGCTGTTCCGGGCTGGGGGCTGCGTAGAAGATGCCGACCAGCGGGGAGCGCACGGTATGTCCCTCCTCAGGCGCGGGCGGCACCGTGACAGGTGTTCGGGGAGCGGGCACCGCCGGTGGGGCGGCGACAGGCACTGGCGGGCGAGCCCGGCTGATGCGCACCGACTCTTCCCCCTCATGAACCTCGACCTCGGTCACATCCGAGCCCTCGATCAGCTCGATCAGCTTCTTGATCTTGCGTATATCCATAGCGACAATCGCGCATTTTAACAGAAAATCATGCCCCTTGCCAACATTCCGGTTAAAATGTGCCGATGGCGGACTATCTGGAGTTGTGCAAGCCACGCATCGTATTGATGATCGTGTTCACCGCCGTAGTCGGCATGTTTTTGTCTGTGCCGGGCATGGTGCCGTGGCCTGCCCTGATCTTTGGCAGTGTGGGCATCGGCCTGGCGGCGGCCTCCTCCGCGGTGCTGAACCATGTCATGGATCACCGTCAGGACGCGGTCATGGCGCGCACCCGCAATCGTCCCCTGCCTGCCAGTCGGGTGGGGATCCCCCAGGCGCTGCTCATGGCGGGCCTGCTGAGCGTACTGTCCATGCTGATCCTGGCGATACTGGTCAACCCCCTCACCGCGTTGCTGAAAGGCAAGTTTATCGTGATGTTTCAAACTCA
>DKIB01000011.1:0-219 GCA_002454015.1 Proteobacteria bacterium UBA6729 | reverse complement strand
GGCCGGGGCGGCCCCGCCGGTGCTCGGCTGGACTGCCGTTACCGGCACGCTGGAGGCCTATGCACTGCTGCTGTTCATCATCGTATTCGCCTGGACCCCGCCGCACTTCTGGTGTCTGGCTCTGCACCAGCGCGAGGAATACGCCCGTGCAGGCGTACCCATGCTGCCGGTCACCCACGGCTCGGAGTTTACTCGCCTGCATGTCCTGCTCTATACCAT
>DKIB01000012.1:13508-20339 GCA_002454015.1 Proteobacteria bacterium UBA6729 | reverse complement strand
AGCTGGGGAACTAGGATTTGAACCTAGATTGACGGAGTCAGAGTCCGCTGTCCTGCCGTTAGACGATCCCCCAGGGTCGGGTTCCGTCCGCTCTCAGCGCTTTGAGTATTGCGGGGCCTTGCGGGCCTTGTGCAGCCCGATCTTCTTGCGCTCTACGGTGCGGGAATCACGGGTCATCAGGCCTGCCTGGCGCAGGGGCTTGTAGTAGGTCTCGCGGTCGCAGGCCACCAGTGCCCGGGCCAGACCGTGGCTGACTGCACCCAGTTGGCCGGAGTCGCCCCCGCCCCGC
The DNA here is from genome assembly GCA_002454015.1 of Proteobacteria bacterium UBA6729. GTDB lineage: Bacteria > Pseudomonadota > Gammaproteobacteria > Porifericomitales > Porifericomitaceae > UBA6729. The sequence goes on along the minus strand of DKIB01000012.1, from coordinate 20,050 downwards.
ACGGTCACGGTGACATCAAACTGTTTTGCGGTGTTGGTGGTCTCCAGGGGTCTGCAGGCGATCTTGTGGTCTGCCTCGCGGGTGAAGTACTTTCTGAGGGGACGACCATTGATCTGGAAATTCCCCTTGCCCGGGCGCAGAAATACCCGTGCCGAAGCGCTCTTGCGTCGCCCGGTGCCGTAGTGCATATTCGGTTCTTTCATGTTCTCATACCTGTAGCGGGGCCGGTTGCTGTGCCTCATGCTGGTGCCTTTCACCAGGATAGACCTTCAGTTTGCGGAACATGGCCCGCCCCAGCGGGCCCCGTGGCAACATGCCCCGCACCGCTGTCTCAATGACACTCTCCGGCCTGCTCCTCAGCAGCTCTCCCAGGGTCCGGGTCTGCAGACCCCCGGGGTAGCCGGAGTGCCGATAGTAGAGCTTGTTTTCCAGCTTGTTGCCACTGACCCGCAGGCGGGCGGCATTGATCACGACGATATAGTCACCGGTGTCCATATGCGGGGTATAGACAGGCTTGTGTTTGCCCTGCAGGTACCCGGCAATCCGGCTGGCCATGCGCCCGAGGGTTTTATCTGCCGCGTCAACCAGATACCATTGGTGTTCAATATCTGCGGGTGTAGGTGTATAGGTTTTCATCACTGTTCCGGGGTGGTGCCGGGCGGATCGAGCCACGCACGGTACCCCCCGGGGAGGAGAATGGTATGTTTTGTGGGACGGATTGTCAAGGTCGGCACAGTGATCGGGTGCTCGCCCGGGTGGATCGATGGCTGCGGCGTTGGTACGGGCTGGATGCGGAGGGCACCGGGCGCGCCTCTCCGGCAGACCAGACGGTGCCACGTGGTCAGACGCCACATGCAGAGGCAACCGTTGCAGCCGGGCGCGCCTCTCCGGCAGACCAGACGGTGCCACGTGGTCAGACGCCACATGCAGAGGNNAGACGACGGCGCCACCGGGCCTGCCGGAGAGGCGGCTGTCGGGCTGCCTGATGCGGGTCAATCATGCCGGGGAGGTTTGCGCCCAGGCGCTGTATCACGGTCAGGCCCGGGTGGCCCGTACTCCGGAACGGCGCTTGCATCTGCAGACCGCGGCCCGGGAGGAAGGAGACCACCTGCGCTGGTGCCGGGCACGCCTGCGTACGCTGCGGACGGAGCCCAGTCGCCTGGGCCCGATCTGGTATGGAGGGGCTTATGCCATGGGGCTGCTGGCGGGTCTGGCGGGGGATCGCCTCAGTCTGGGTTTTGTGGAGGAGACCGAGCAACAGGTGGCGCAGCATCTGCAACAGCACCTGCAACGCTTGCCCGCAGCTGATACGGCGAGTCGTGCCGTGCTGGAACGCATGCGGCAGGATGAACTGCAGCATGGTGCCCGGGCTCGCGAGGCGGGTGGGCAAACCCTGCCCGGCGTGGTGCGGGGTCTGATGCGGTGTTGTGCCCGGGTGATGACCGCTACGGCCTATTACATCTGATGACTTGAAATTGTTTGCAGCAGTCCCATGTTGGATCTGCAGCGACAGTTGTCGCGTATTTATGGAGGTAAACAGAAATGAGATTGGTTCGTTATAACCCATGGTCCCTGCTCAATGCGTTGCAGGGTGAGCTCCACAGCTTTGTGCTGCCCGGAGTGGGCACTGAGTGTGCCGAAGCCGTGCGCTGGATTCCGGCGCTGGATATCGAGGAGGAGTCGACACGCTTTGTGATCCGTTCAGATCTGCCGGGGGTTAACCCGGAGGATATTGAGCTGACCGTTGAGGACGGTGTGCTTAGCTTGCGGGGTGAGCGCAGCATAGAGCGCGGTAATTGCAGCCATGCAGAGCGTGCACAGGGTGCATTCTACCGCAGTGTCAGCCTGCCGACTGCAGCAGATCCTGAAGGCATTGAGGCCAGTTATGACAAGGGTGTGCTGGAGATCGCCCTGCGCAAGCGTGAGCAGGCCGTGTCACGCAAGATCCGGATCGAACACTGAGTCCGGTTGTTGAGGGAGGGTATCGGCGCTGTGCTGATGCCCTCTCGCATTGATTGGCGAGAGTCGCTGTTATTCCAGGAGTGTCGGTCATGAAGATCACGAGTAGCAGGTTCTGCATGGGCATGGCACTGGCAGCCGCGCTGTGGGGTGGGATGGCAAATGCCGCAGAGCCACTGCCGTACAGTCTGGCACCGATGCTTGAGGGGGTTACGCCGGGCGTGGTGAACATTGCGACTGAGGGTCGGGTTCGTTCACGCACGAGTATGCCGGACGATCCGTTCTTTCAGTGGTTCTTTGGTTCCCCGCTGCGTCCGCCGACGGATCGCAAGTTTCAGAGTTTGGGTTCCGGGGTCATCGTCAATGCCGAGCGCGGGCTGGTATTGACGAATCATCATGTGATTGACAGGGCCGATCAGATTACGGTGACGCTACTGGATGGCCGTGTTCTGGATGGTGAGATCGTCGGTTCGGACCCGGATACGGATATCGCCGTGATCCGCATCACCCCCGGGTCGCTGTCGCAGGTGCCGGTAGGTGATTCCGATCAACTGCGGCAGGGGGATTTTGTGGTGGCGATCGGCAGCCCCTTCGGGTTGAGCAATACCGTGACGCAGGGCGTGGTCAGTGCCCTGCAGCGCAGTGGTCTGAATATACTCAACTTTGAAAATCTGATTCAGACCGATGCCTCGATCAATCCGGGCAATTCCGGGGGTGCCCTGGTTGATTTGCAGGGCCGTCTGGTGGGCATTAATACTGCCGTACTGTCCAATCAGTCGCAGCCCGGCAATATCGGCATAGGCTTCGCCATACCGGTTAATCAGGCCCTGGAGGTCATGGAGCAGTTACTGGAGCATGGCGAGGTACGGCGTGGTTATCTGGGCGTATTGATCCGGGAGGTGACCGCCGCCCTGGCTGAGGCCCTGGGCCTGGAGTCAACGCAGGGGGCCTTTATCAGTGGGGTGTACAAGGGTTCTGCTGCCGATGTGGCCGGGGTGTTGGCTGGTGATGTGATTCTCTCGATCAATGGGGAGAAGGTTGACAGGGCGGATCGCCTGCGGAATCGCATCGGCTTGATGCGACCCGGGGATCAGGTCGAGTTTGAGGTATATCGGGATGGCAAGCGGTTCACGCTTGCTGCACGCCTGCGCCAGTCCGTCCAGGCTCGCCGGTCCGGGTCGCAGCCGACCCGTGTGCCCCATAGTGCAGTCAACCCGTTACTGGCAGGGGTGGAACTGGCTGAGGGAGATGATCCACACATCGCTGGAGGGGTCAGGATATTGCGGGTGAAGCCCGGCTCAACGGCTTGGCGTTTCGGCCTGCGTGACGATGATCTGGTGCTTGAAGTCAATCGCACCCGGGTGCTTGATGTCGATGCCTTCCTGCGGGCTGTAGATCGGCAGGAGGTGTTGTTTTTACAGGTCTTGCGGGACAACACCATGCTGGCCATACTGTTGCGTTCAGGCGGATAGCTGCTGTTTCAGCAGTGCACTGGTGCGGGCCGGGTTGGCTTGTCCCCTGGAGCGCTGCATGATGCGTCCCATCAGGAAGGCCAGCACCTGAGTCCTGCCCTGACGGTACTGCTCAACCTGCTCTGGACATTCCTGTAACACCTGTGCCACCAGCGTCTCCAGTTCCTGCACATCGGACAGCTGGGTCAGACCCTCGCGCGCGATGATGGTCTCCGCATCTGCACCGCTGTCCCACATGGTTTCCAGCACCTGCCTGGCGACCTTGCCGGAGATCACCCCGCGCCTGATCAGGGCTACCAGTGCCCCGAGTTTCCCGGGGGCTATCCTGCATTCATCCAGCGTGGCGGTGTGGCGCTTCAGCAGGGCAGTCAGTGCACCGGTAATCCAGTGGGCACAAGTACGGGCATCACCCACCGCCGCTGCAGCTTCAAAATATTCTGCCAGCGGTCGGTCCGCGACCAGCGTTTCCGCCTCCCCCGGGGTCAGTCCGTACTGCTCCAGATAACGACTGCAGCGTGCATCGGGTAACTCCGGCATGGTGGACTGAATGGCGGCGATATATTCTGCACTGAGGATCAGTGGTGGCAGATCCGGGTCAGGGAAGTAGCGGTAATCGGCTTCGGTTTCCTTGCTGCGCATCGGTCGGGTCTGCTGTTGCCCGGAGTCGTACAGGCGAGTCTCGCGGGTCACCGTACCGCCAGCCTCCAGGATTTCCGTATGTCTGTGGAACTCGTATTCGATGGCGCGCTCCACAAACCGGAATGAGTTCAGGTTTTTGATCTCGGTACGGGCACCGAGCCGGGTGGCCCCGGGGGCTGCGACGGAGATATTGGCATCACAGCGCAATTCGCCTTGTTCCATATTGGCTGTGGACACCTCCAGATAGCGTACCAGTGCATGCAATTTACGCATGCACGCAGCCGCATCTGCAGCATGATGCAGACAGGGTTCAGTGACGATCTCCAGCAGTGGTGTCCCGGCCCGATTCAGATCTATGGCCGAGTATGCCTGGTGGTGTACGGATTTGCCGGCGTCCTCTTCCAGATGGGTTCGCTCCAGCGTGACCTGCAGGGCCTGACCCTGTACATCCCGAATGCACAGGGCACCACCTTGCAGAACAGGGTGGTCATACTGGCTGATCTGGTAGCCCTTGGGCAGATCCGGATAGAAATAGTTCTTGCGGGCGAACTCGGAGCGCCTGCAGACCCTGGCACCCAGGGCCAGGCCGAGACGCACGGCCAGACGCACGGCCTCCTGATTCAGCACCGGCAGGGTACCAGGCAGCCCCTGATCCACATAGGCGGCATTCCGGTTGGGCGCATCAGGGTGGTTTGCCGCGGTGGAGAACAGCTTGCTGCGGGTGGTCAGCTGTACGTGTATCTCCAGGCCAATAGTGGCTTGCAGCACGGCCATCAGTCGGGCTCCGGGGGCATCTGCCGATGCCAGTCCGTGGCCAGCTGGTAACGATGCACGGCGTTCAGCAGCAGTGCCTCGCTGAAGTGAGGTCCGATCAACTGCAGGCCGATGGGCAGGCCATTCATAAAGCCGGCGGGTGCGGCAATGGCAGGCAGGCCCGCCAGATTGACGGGTACCGTATAGATATCAGACAGATACATGGCTACCGGGTCATCCAGCCGGGTGCCCAGGGCAAATGCCGGGCCCGGGGTTACCGGGGTCAGGATCAGGTCTGCGGCAGCGAAGGCAACGGTGTAGTCCTGCAGGATGCGGGCACGCACTTTTTGTGCCCTGACATAGAAGGCATCGTGATAACCGGCCGACAATACGAAGGTGCCCAGCATGATGCGCCGCCTGGTTTCACGTCCGAAACCCTCGGAGCGGCTGCGTCGGTACAGGCTGTCTATATCTGCAGGGTTGTTGCAGCGGTGCCCGTAGCGCACCCCGTCGAAGCGTGCCAGATTGGATGAGCATTCTGCGGAACTGATGACCTGATAGGCCGCCAGGGCCAGCGCAGTCTGTGGCAGACAGATATCCACGCGCCGGGCTCCCTGTTCCACAAACACCTGCAGGGCATCCTCCATGAGGGCGGCCATCGGTTCGTCCATGCCGTATTCTGCAGGCACACCGATACGCAGACCCGCCAGCGGGGCCTCCAGACGCGCGCCAAAATCCTCCGCTGTCCGGTCCAGCGCAGTGGAGTCCTGCGGGTCACCGCCACACAGCGCATTCAGCAGCAGTGCTGCATCACGAGCATCCAGACTGAGTATGCCGGCCTGGTCCAGACTGGAGGCAAAGGCGATCATGCCATGTCTGGAGATGCGCCCGTAGGTGGGTTTGATCCCCGTGACACCACACAGTGCGGCAGGCTGCCGGATCGACCCGCCGGTATCCGAGCCGGTGGCCACCGGTGCCATGCGACAGGCCACGGCCGCGGCTGAACCTCCCGAGGAGCCACCCGGTACACAGCCGCTGTTCCAGGGATTCAATGCGGGACCGAAATAGCTGGTCTCGGTGGACGAACCCATGGCAAACTCATCCATGTTGGTCTTGCCCAGGGTGACCATGCCGGCTGCGGTTAACAACCGCACCACGGTGGCCTCATAAGGCGCAACAAAGTGCTCCAGCATACGCGACCCACAAGTAGTACGGCCCGAGCAGAAGATGTCCTTGTGCAATATCGGCAAGCCGGTCAGGGGTCCGGCCTGCCCGACCTGCAGCAGTCGATCCGCCCGTTCTGCCTGGGCGTACGCCGCTGTCTCGTCCATTGAGATCAGGCAGTTGTACACCGGATTCAGTTGACGGCAACGCGCCAGGCAATGCTCGGTGAGTGCCCTGCTGCTGGTCTCGCCATGTTGCAGGGCAGCGGACAGTTCCGCAAGGGTGCCTGAGCCGATCATTCCATGAAGCGCGGTACCAGATAATAGCCCTGCTGTACAGCAGGGGCATTATCACCGGGGCCGGAACCACAGTCTGCACGGGTCGTATCCTCCCGCTGTCGGAGCCGGGAACCCACCGGGTAGCAGAGCGGGGACTCTGCCTCGTGCGGGAACGATTCCAGGGTCTGCACCAGTTCCAGAATGCGAGCAAAGTCTCGCGCATGGGCCTCCAGCACCGCCCCCTCACCGGGCTCCAGCCTGGCCAGGGCAGCGATCC
>DKIB01000012.1:0-13361 GCA_002454015.1 Proteobacteria bacterium UBA6729 | reverse complement strand
GGATTCGCAGTCTATTTTCCAATACAATCAGCATCGATCTGGGGACGGCCAATACCCTTATCTATGCACCCGGGCGGGGGATAGTGCTCAATCAGCCCTCGGTTGTGGCTATGCGCAAGGTCGGTGGGGAGATACAGCCCAAGGCGGTGCTTGCCGTGGGGGAGGGGGCCAAGCACATGCTCGGGCGTACCCCCGACAACATGGCGGCGATTCGTCCGATTCGTGACGGGGTGGTGGCCCATTTGACGGTGACCGAGAAGATGTTGCAGCATTTTTTCAGTCAGCTGCATGGTGACAGCTGGTTCAAGCCTGCCCCGCGGGTACTGGTGTGTGTGCCCTGCGGGGCCACGCAGGTAGAGCGGCGGGCCATCCGCGAGTGCGTAAAGAATGCCGGGGCAGCAACGGTCAGTCTGATGGTGGAGGCAAAGGCGGCAGCCATCGGTGCGGGGGTGCCGATCAGCGACCCGCGCGGTTCCATGATACTGGACATCGGTGGGGGCACCTCCGAGATCGCCGTGTTGTCATTGAATGGCATTGTGTATTCGAATTCGGTGCGCATCGGTGGGGACAAGTTTGATGAGGCCATCGTTAATCATGTACGCCGTCACTACAAAATCCTGATCGGGGATGTGACTGCGGAGAATATCAAGAAACAGATCGGTCAGGCCTACGCCAATGGCGAGTCGCTGGAGATGGAGGTGCGTGGTCGCAGCATGGCTGAGGGCATACCACGCAGTCTGTTGCTCCGTAGCAGTGAGGTGCTCAAGGCCTTGCAGGAACCGCTGGCATCCATCGTGCAGGCGGTACGCATGGCCCTGGAGAAGACCCCCCCGGAGCTGGGTGCCGATGTGGCTGAACGGGGCATGGTGTTGACCGGCGGGGGTGCCCTGTTGTCCGGGCTTGATTTGTTGCTGAAGAAAGAGACCGGTCTGCCAGTAATAATCGCCGATGATCCGCTGACCTGTGTGGCCAGGGGGGGGGGTAAATATCTGGAGATGATGGACTCTTACGGCGTAGATATGCTGGATAGTGATTGAATCATGATGGCCCGGGCAGGATACCACCGTCGTACACTGGGTTGGGCTCTGCTGGCGGTGCTGTTGATCATATCGGATCATTATCTGGGCTATCTGGCCGGGATCCGCAGTGGCCTGTCGGTGCTGGTATATCCACTACAGGTGGTTTCTGGCAAGCCGGTTGAGTATCTGGAGGTTGTAGCCGGATACCTTGGCAGCCGGGAGCGTCTGCTGGAGAAGAACGCCACGCTGCAGGACCAGCTGGTCACCATGCAGGTACGGTTGCAGCGCCATGCGAGTCTGGAGGAGGAGAACCTGCGCCTCAGGGAATTGCTGGCATCGTCCATTCGCCTGGAGGAAAGGGTACAGGTGGCGCAGTTGGTGTCCATGGATGTGGGGCCCGGGCAGCATCACCTGGTTGTGGATCAGGGCAGCCGCCACGATGTCTATACCGGACAGCCGCTGGTAGATGCGGGTGGGGTCATGGGGCAGGTGTTGCATGTAGGGCCATTTACCAGCACCGTATTGCTGATCACTGATGCCCGGCATGCCTTGCCGGTGGTGCTGAATCGTACCGGCGTGCGTGCGGTGGCCGAGGGTACTGGCAGTCTGGACCGGCTGCGCCTGCGTTACATCGGTGGCAATGTGGATGTGCGTGAAGGGGAATTGGTAGTTTCTTCCGGCTTGGGGGGCAAGTTCCCGCAGGGCTATCCGGTGGCACGAGTCAGCCGGGTGAAGCGCAATCCGGGGGGTGAGTTTATCGAGGTGGAGGCCACCCCGGTGGCACGCATGGAGAGAAGCCGCAAGTTCCTGCTGGTGTGGCACAACGGCCACCCTGCTGCTGACCGGGCAGGGTCTGGGCAGGGAGGATAACACGACGGTGCAGGCGGTGGGTCGCCGTACAATTCTGATCAGTCTGGCTATAGCGTTGCTGCTTTCCGCCCTGCCGATGCCGGGCTGGGCTGAGTCCTGGGTGCCCATGTGGGTGGTGCTGGTGTATATCTACTGGTGCATAGCCCGGCCTGAGCTGGTCGGGTCGGCTACTGCACTGGCTTTGGGTCTGTTGCTGGATGTGCAGCAGGCCTCGGTGCTGGGAGAAAATGCACTGGCACTGGTGATCGTGGCTGGCGTTGTGGGTGGCACATATCCACGTCTGCGGATGTATCCGCTGATCCGCCAGGCCATAGCCGTGGCGTTGTTGCTGTTGCTGTACTTGCTGGTACGTCTGGGGATACGTGTAATGCTGGGTACCCCGCCGACAGGCTGGCTGTATTGGGCTCCGGTGCCGGTGAGTGTACTGTTGTGGCCGTGGATTTTTTTACTGCTACGTGACGTGCGTCGCCGGTATGCGTAGACATGAAAGCCTATCGTTGGGACAGCGCCACTGATCACGAATTGCGGTTGAGCCGGGCGCGCATCATATTTGCGCTGGTGGTATTACTGATATTGGCAGGAGGGCTCATCCTGCGCATGTTCTTCCTGCAGGTCGTACAACATGCTCACTATACTACCCTGTCCAGGGATAATCGTTTGCACGTTGTTCCCATCCTGCCACAGCGTGGTGAGATCTATAGCAGCGATGGAGTGCTGCTGGCAGGTAACCTGGCAACCTATAATCTGGTGGTGCAGACAGAACGTCGGTCCGGTTTGCCGACCAGACCGGAACTGCTCAGGCTGGGGCAGCTGCTGGGTGCAGATGCAGAGTCCATGTTCAGGTCTGTCCATACGGCACGGCCCAACCGGCAGGGCACACTGCTGTTGCTGGAAGGTCTGAGTGAAGAACGGGTGGCAAAATTTTCAGTGCATCAGCATTTATTTCCGGGGATTGATGTGCAAACCGGTTTCCGGCGGTACTATCCACTGGCCAGTGTATCTGCCCATGTGGTAGGCCGTGTCGGTGGGCTGGATAAACGGGATCTGGCTGCAGTTGCTGAACCTGAACAGTATCGTTTGCGCAATCGTATAGGCAAGACCGGCATTGAGAAACGCTATGAGGAACTGTTGCGCGGATATCTGGGTTATCACAGTGCAGAGGTCAACGCAGATGGCCGCATTGTGCGTATCCTGGAGACGGTGCCACCGCGCCAGGGTGAGGCGCTGGTGTTAAACATCAATGCAGATTTGCAGCTGGAGGCGCACGCTGCGCTGGCCGGTCGGCGTGGTGCTGTGGTTGCCATTGAACCCGCCAGCGGTCGGGTGCTGGCACTGGTCAGTACCCCGAGTTACGATCCAAACCCGGTTACCATTGGTCTGGACAAACAACAGTACCAGCGCATCAAACAGCGGGCTGATGCCCCCCTGTTTAACCGCAGCATACATGGGCAATATCCTCCGGGTTCGGTGATCAAGCCATTTCTGGCGCAGGCTGCCCTGGCTGGTACCGTGTCTTCAGGTCAGGCGCGTCATTGTCCGGGTTGGTTCCGGATCAATGGGGCAGGCCGACGGTTCCATGACTGGAAGGCGTACGGACACGGTGCGGTGAATCTGGTGAGTGCCCTGGAGCAGTCCTGTGATGTTTATTTTTATGGACTGGCCCTGCAACTGGGCATTGAAGGTATGGCTGCGGCGCTGGAGGGCTTTGGCTTTGGTAGTGCTACAGGGATTGATCTGGACGGGGAGCATACGGGGTTGATTCCGGATCCGCAATGGAAGCAGGCCAGACACAAGGAACCCTGGTATACAGGAGAAACGGTGATTACCGGCATCGGTCAGGGTTATATGCTGGTCACCCCGGTGCAGTTGGCGGTCGCCACGGCCGCCCTTGCCACCAATGGTTGGTTGCCAGTGCCGACCCTGCTGGGTGGGCGCCGCAATCCACTGACCGATGAGTGGTTGGGGACATTGCCACCGCCCGCAGGAAGCCATCTGGCAGCAGCTGCCGTACAGTGGGAGCAGGTGCGTCAGGGTATGCGTCGGGTGGTGCACGGTGAGCGTGGCACCGCGCGTGGTATTGCCATGGGGCTGGAGGCTTATGAGATCGCCGGTAAAACCGGCACTGCCCAGGTTGTGGTGCGTGAGTTGTCAGGCACCAGCGCAGAGCTGGAGGATCATTCGCTGTTTATCGCCTATGCGCCGATCCAGGAACCGCGTATAGCACTGGCAGTGGTGATTGAAAATGGTGGTAGCGGCTCCAAATACGCTGCACCTGTAGCCCGCAGGCTGTTTGATCATTATTTGCGCCCGGCCACGGCGAGACTGGACCGATGATCGCCCAGGGCTGGTTTGGTTCTATCGTACGGGTGCGTGTGGAGCCGGTGCTGATGGCGGTGTTTTTGTTGTTTCCCGTGTTGAGTCTGGTAACGCTGTACAGTGTGGTTGATACTGATACGGCACTGCTATTGCGCCATGGCGTGCATATATTGATAGCCCTGACTGTAGTGTTGGTAGTCGCACAGATCGATATTGATGTATTGAAGAGGCTGACCATACCGGTATTCGTGTTGTCATTGGCATTGTTGTTTCTGGTGTTGGTGCACGGCGATACTACCAAGGGCGCAACCCGCTGGCTGGAGTTTGGTCCCCTGCATTTTCAGCCATCGGAACTGGTCAAACTGACATTGTGCATGACCCTGGCCGTAATAGCGGCTCGCCAGCCCTTGCCGTTGGGGTTGTCACAGACCCTGATTGGACTCGGGGTCATCTGCCTGGCCATGATTCCGGTGATTCTGCAGCCCGATCTCGGCACCGCAGTGCTGATCGGTTGTGCCGGGCTGAGTGTATTGTTTTTTGCCGGTCTCAGCTGGAAGATACTCTGCGCCATGGGGGCTGCCGGTCTGGCTGCCATCCCGGTTATCTGGCCGCGGCTGCATGAACATCAGCAACGTCGGCTCCTGTACTTTCTGGATCCGGAACGCGATCCCCTGAATGCAGGGTATCATGTGATACAATCAAAAATAGCGATCGGTTCAGGCGGCATGTATGGCAAGGGTTGGTTGAATGGCACACAGGGTCACTTGCAATTCTTGCCGGAACGCACTACCGATTTTATCTTTTCGGTGTATTGCGAGGAGTTTGGTTTTATTGGCTTCATCCTGTTGCTGTTGTTCTATATGGCGTTCGTGGTCCGCGGGTTGATGATTGCCCTGCACACCAGGGATCGCTATGCGCGCCTGTTGGCAGCAGCATTGACGCTGATTGTGTTTTCCTACATGTATGTCAACATGGGGATGGCCTCTGGACAGTTGCCGGTGGTGGGTGTACCATTGCCGATGATGAGTATGGGCGGTTCATCAATGCTGTCAGTGGCACTGATCACCGGGATACTGATGGCAATCCACAACTGCGAGAAACAGAGGTTTTATTTACACTGATGACACGCTTGTTGATTAGCTGCCTGTACCTGTTGCCAGGCATTGCAGGGAGTGCGGAGCTGATGCTGGCCAACCACCCGGAGCTGCCCGGGTTTATGGCCCGCATGGTCAAGGTACATGGCTTTGAGCAGCAGCGATTACAGGCCCTGTTTGGTGGTCTGCAGCGCTCTGAAAAGGTTTTGTCAAGCATGAGCAAACCCGCAGAGTCCCTGCAGTGGCAACAGTATCGCAAGATCTTTGTTACCAGCGAGCGGATTCGACAAGGTGCCAGCTTTGCCCGCAAGTACCAGCCTGACCTGGAGCGGGCCTATGCAGAATACGGGGTACCCGGTTGGGTCATTGCCTCGATCATCGGTGTGGAAACTCGTTATGGCCGCAACAAAGGGGGCTTCAGCGTGCTTCAGTCCCTGGCAACACTGGCCTTCTACCATCGCACCCGGGGGGAGTTTTTTCGTGATGAACTGGAGCACTTCCTGTTGCTGACCCGGGATCAGGGGCTGTCCCCGCAGACGCTGCGTGGTTCATATGCCGGTGCCATGGGCATACCGCAGTTTATCTCCAGCAGCTACCGCAACTATGCGGTGGATTTCAACGCTGATGGCAAAATAGATATCTGGAATGATTATACCGATGCCATAGGCAGTGTTGCCAATTATATGCAACACCATGGCTGGGTTAAAGATGGTCCAGTGGCCTATCGTGTGGTCAATCCGGGTGCCAATCGGAAACTATTTGCGGCGCAGTCCGGAGCTCCTGTGGCGCTGTCCACATTGTTGGGACTGACTGTGGACAGCGCTACCGCGGACAGCATGGTATTGCCATTGCGTTTTTATGGTGCCAGTGCTGAAGAATACTGGCTGGGCTTTGAGAATTTTCGCGTTATCATGCGTTACAACCACAGCCAATTGTATGCATTGGCGGTATACCAGCTGGGTGATCGTATACGCAGCAGGGTGCAGGGGTGATACAGGTGATGTCCGGCAGACGGCGGGTATCGGCATTGTTCATGCTACTGCTGTGCGTGCATGGTTGTGGCATGTTGGCCGATAAAAGGCCGGGGGCATCCGGTATTGCCGATGCCATCCCGCGGCCTGAACAAAGGAGTCGCTACGGCAATCCATCTTCCTATGTGGTGCATGGCCGCCGCTATTATGTGATGGCTGATGCCAGGGGATACAAGGAACGTGGTATTGCCTCCTGGTATGGGAAAAAGTTTGATGGCAAGCGCACCTCCAGTGGCGAAGTCTATGATATGCACAAGATGACTGCTGCTCACAAGCAGCTGCCACTGCCCAGCTATGTGCAGGTTACCAATCTGGAGAATGGTCTGCAGGTCGTGGTGCGGGTCAATGATCGAGGGCCATTCCATGCTCAGCGGGTGATTGATTTATCCTATGTGGCCGCCGTGAAGTTGGGGTTGGACAAATCCGGCACTGCCCCGGTTGAAGTGGTAGTCCTGGATGCAACAGCCGCCCCTGTGGCCCCCGCTGCGACCAATGTGGAGGCCAGCAATGACACCTCATCCCCTGCACCAGGCGGTGGTGCGCCAGTAGTGGACAAGGGCAGTGATCTGGTGCGGCAGCTGTCCCGGCAGCCAGCGACTACCCCGGCGCAACCGGCAGCCCCGGAGGTCAGCCTGTACATACAGGTGGGATCATTCCGCTTCCGGGAGAATGCGGTGCGCCAGCAGCATACATTGCAGCAGGCCGGCTTGGCGCCGACTGACGTGCGGGTGGAAGCCGAGCAGGTTGATGCACAAAATTATTATCGCGTCCTGGTGGGTCCGTTGGCCGGGGAGGAGGCACTGTCACGCCGCGCAGATGAACTGGACCAGCTCGGTATAGATGGTTATCTGGTAGTAGAAAGGTGATACAGCGGTTATGTATCTGTGGTGGCCTGCTGGCTGTTCTGCTGTGGTCCACAGTCGGGGCAGTACCGGTGCCCGGTCCTCCGGACTTGCCGGTCAAATCCTATCTGTTGGTGGATTATCACAGCGGTACCGTACTGGCTGAAAAACAGGCCGGGTTGGTTCTGCCGCCAGCCAGCCTGACCAAGATGATGACCGTCTATGTGGTCGGGGAATACCTGCAACAGGGCGCCATCACCATGGATGATATGGCAGGGATCAGCGAGCAGGCCTGGCGGACCGGCGGTTCAAGGATGTTTATAGAGGTCGGGACACAGGTGCGTCTGGAGGATCTGTTGCGTGGGGTCATTATCCAGTCAGGCAATGATGCCAGCGTCGCCCTGGCTGAGCATATTGCCGGTTCTGAGGCAGCCTTTGCCGGGCTTATGAATGCCGCTGCCCGGCGTCTGGGTATGACCGAAAGCAGTTTCAGGAACAGCACGGGGCTGGGTGAGCAGGGGCACTACATGACGGCTCGCGATCTCGTCACTCTGGCCATGGCGTTGATCCGTGATCATCCGGGATTGTATGCCATGCATTCTGAACGGGAGTTTACCTTCAATCGCATCCATCAGCAGAACCGTAACCGCTTGTTGTGGCAACAAGAGGGTGTGGACGGCATCAAGACTGGCCGTATCGATGCGGCCGGGTATTGTCTGGTGGCGTCTGCCGAGCGTGATGGTATGCGACTTGTCTCTGTGGTCATGGGTGCTGCGAATGAGTCGGCCAGGGATCGGGCCAGTCGGGCATTGTTGGCGTATGGCTTCAACCTGTATGAAACCCGTCTGGTACTGGCCGCCGGGGACCGCACCCTGGCTGAGCAGCGCGTATGGAAGGGCTATAGCAGCACGGTCGCTATCGGCACCTTGCAGGATCTGCATATCACGGTGCCACGTGGCACGCCGGAGCTACAGCCTTATGTGCGTCTGGACAGGCATATCATTGCCCCGGTTGCAGCAGGCCAGTCGGTCGCAGTGCTGGAATTGAATACCGCAGACGGTGTAGTCCATGGCTTCCCGCTGGTTGCACTGGACGAGGTTGAGGCAGGCAGTGTACTGTCACGCATGTACGACAGTATATGGTTGTTTTTCTCTCGTTAGATTAATGAATACGGTCTATCTTGACGGGCAATTTTTGCCGATAGACCAGGCCAGGGTATCGGTCATGGACCGCGGCTTCCTGTTTGGGGATGGTGTCTACGAGGTGATCCCTTCACAGGATGGCAAGTTGGTGTTTCTGGATTTGCATCTGGCTCGCCTCAACAGCAACCTCAAGGCATTGCAGATTGACTACCATTGCGAGATGCAGGAGTGGACCGACATCCTGTCCAGGCTGGTGGCGGAGCATGGTGGAGGTCGCTGCAGCTTGTACCTGCAGCTGACCCGCGGGGTGCAGCAATTCCGCAGTCATGTCAGCGCCCCGGGCGTGCAACCCACGCGCTTTGCCATGGTGATGCAACCCAACGAGGGTACCCGCGGGATGCGCGTTATCACCCTGCCGGATACGCGTTGGCATAACTGTGAAATCAAGGCGATCACCCTGCTGGCCAACGTAATGTATCAACAGGAGGCCAAACGGCAAGGGGCCGATGAGGCCCTGCTGGTGCGTGATGGCCTGCTGACCGAAGGGGCTGCCAGCAATGTATTCGTGGTCTACGGTACACAGGTGCACACCCCACCCCTGGAGGGCATACTGCCCGGCATTACTCGCCGGGTTCTGCTGGAGCTCCTGCATCGCCATCAGGTGGATTGCCGGGAACTGCCCATTCCTGTTGAGCAACTCGCCCGGGCTGATGAAATCTGGTTGACCGGCTCAACCCTGCAGATAGCACCCGTGCTGGCAGTGGACGGACGCGCCGTGGGCAATGGGGAACCCGGCACCGCCTGGCGCAGGGCCCTGCACTGGTATCAGCGATATCTGCAGGTTCGGCGCGGGGGTCAGGACGTCACTTCCAACCGCATCGGGGTGCCAGCCGGGCGCGGGACGGGCTGCTGAGCCGAACCGGATAGTGCCGCAGCGAGCCCGGCCCTGATGCCCTTCGATGGCCGGAGTGCCACCTCCCGGAGGCCTGCACGGACCACGAGGGGGTTTCCAGGGGGGGCTGTGGGCGCGGAGTCCGCAACTCACGGGTTTGCATGGACACGGCTGCCTGTTCGGGCTCCTGCAGGCTCAGCATCGTTGGAAACCGCCCCCCGCTTCAGGCCCACTGTCGTCGGGCAGGGGCTTGACATGCCGCTTGGGCCGACTATGCCGACTACCCTGAATGCCATACCCCCATTTCAGGAGAGCCCCGGTGTTGAGGGGTCGTCGCACACGACCCGGGCGGGGGCTTGATGTGCCCTGCCCCGCGCGCCATTTTGCAGGGCACCCCCTCTCCCCGTGAGGCTCTCGCCGTGACGGGATGGAGGGTTGCCGGGTCAGCGTGGCATTGGTGCGTGGGCGCCACGCTGGGTCTGGGCTTGGTGGTCGGGTGGGTATCGGGAGCCGGGGCGCAGACCTACACCTTCAACTTTGGGGGGCCGACGCTCACTGTCGATGAGCATCTCGGGATCCATCCGGTTGCGCAAGAGACGCCCCAGATTAACGTGCCTTACACGGTTACCGCCTCGAGTGACCCGGGCACTGCTATAGTGGAGTTTACTTTCGAAGTTGTCCACGGTGAAACTACAG
Organism: Proteobacteria bacterium UBA6729; assembly: GCA_002454015.1. Taxonomy (GTDB): domain Bacteria; phylum Pseudomonadota; class Gammaproteobacteria; order Porifericomitales; family Porifericomitaceae; genus UBA6729. Next base: position 3,459 of record DKIB01000012.1, on the reverse strand, counting down.
CCAGAGACATGGTTCTCGAGGGAAGGATGTGGGGTCCGAACCGCAGCGCGGGGGGAAGGTTTTACGCATTCAGGGAGGTGGGAGGCGTCTGGACAAATAGCGAAGACTTTGGCATGCTCCTTGTTGATGATCATGTAGCTGAGGGTGACGAAACCTTTGAGCTGCGTGTATCCAGCACAGATAGTAATTTTATGCTTGGCACGGTGCCCACTATCACGATCACGATTAGGGACAATGAGGGGATGGTGGGAATCGTTCTGGAAGTCGACGGTAGCGAGAGTCGCAACTCCCTCACGCTTGTGGAGAGGGGGGGGAGCGGTTGCGATGGGCATATATCAGGAGGAAACTTGCGAGTCACACTGAATACAGAGGTGGAAGTGAATACCACAGTGACTCCCGTGCTGGATGTGGCAGATGTAGGGATATGTTTGAGTGAGAGCATAACCTTTACCGTCGATGACAAGGTCGGAGTCAGCGAAGGCGGCGGGATTACTCTGCCAAGCAAGTCCGTCAGAATCGCCTACCAGAACGACGGTTTTGCGTTGCAGGACAGAACAGTGACGATGTCTTTCAAGATTAAGGGCGAGCGTGCTTATGCGGATCTGATGTTGCGAGCGGTGGCATTAGGACTTAAGGATAACGACACCGCCGCAGTGAATTTTTATGGCGCTTCCGACACCGCCGTTGAGGTAGACAGTTTGCAAACGCATGCGGTCATAAACAGTATAGAAGTGCTCGAGGTGGTTTTTTACGTCGCGCTCGGCACACCATTGCCGACCGATGAAACCGTGACCGTGACTTTAACGAGCGATGCCCCGGACAAAGGCAGGTTTGTGAACATGGCCGGCGCGGAGGTAGCCGGGATTGAATTGGAATTTACCGGCGCGATTGCGCGACAAGCGGTGACCTTGCGCGATGTGCTCAACGATGGCGTTACCGCAATGTATGACATAGCCGTATCCGTTCAGACCACGAACAGCGCAAGCAAATACAAGGGTTTGAATGTGGCCTCTTTGCCTGCGACCAATGAGGCGATTCTGCGCTCTCCGCCAGCAACAATTGACGACTTGTCGGCAGCGGCGGGCAATGCAGAGGTAACACTCTCCTGGAGTGCGCCGGAAGGTAACGTTTTCCCCATAACCCGCTATCAATATCAGCAAACCACAACGCAAGGAGTGTATGCTGATAGTCCATGGACAGATATTTCCGGCGGTGGTGCAGTAATACGTTACGTGGTTTCCGGGCTAACGAACGGTACGAGATACTACTTCAGAGTGAGAGCAGTGAGTGAGGTGGGAATGGGTGAGGCATCAAACGAAGAGTCTGCAACACCGACCCTGCCCGCCGTGAGTTTCGGTGGAGCCATGGTGTCTACCCAGCTTTATACCCGGAGCACGAGGATTGGAGCACTGCAGTTGCCGGCGGCCAGCGGTGGCACCGGCTCCTATGCCTACACCCTGACCCCTGTCCCGACCGGGCTGGTCTTTGATGCTGATGCCCGTACGCTTTCCGGCGTGCCTGTCTCCCCGGCAGGCACTGAGGTTACACTGCGCTACACGGCGACGGACACCGGTGGCACGGCCGACACGGACACCCTGACGTTCGTCGTCAAGGTTTTTGCCCCACCGCGGTTCAGTACCTCCGTTGCAAACAATGTTGCGGATGGTCAGACCTTCAGATACGTCCCGGGCGTGGCGATCAATCCACCACTGCAACTGCCACGGGGCACGACCGATGTCAGTCTCATCCCTGGAAGTCAAGGCCGCGTGATACATGCCTTGACGCCGTCGACTTTGCCGGAGGGGCTGTCGCTCGACCTTGCCCGCAGGACGATTTCGGGCAGTCCGACTGCAGTGGGGGGCTTTCCATTCGTCTGGACCGCGACGGACATAAATGGCGCTGCTGTCTCCCGGGGCTTCACCATAATCATCGGCATTGCCCTTGCAGTCAGCAATGATGCAGATGATCCTGAGGTGGAAACTGAAAAGCAGGTAAGTGCGGTTGATGCTGCTGCTGATGGTCTTACCACCTGGAGATATACGATTATAGACGCCTCAACCACTTGCGATGCTGCCGCATTTGCAAGCGGTGCGGTGGGTTATACCGAAGGCAGTACGGTCACGCTGGAAGACGAAAGCGACAACGGCAGGCGGGTGTGTTTTGAATCAACGCAAGACAGTCCACGTGCCACCGCATACGCAAGCTCAGGCACAATAGCCGGCATACGGGATGCCGAGGTGTTTTTTTATAACACGAATAGAGGCAGTAGATTGGATACAATCAGCACTAACCTGTTGACACATGCCTTCCCCAGCCAGCCGAATCACGAAGTGACCTTTTATGTCACGCCCAGAACGCTGTTGCCGGACGGTGAGACCGTGACAGTGACCTTGACGAGCCGTGACCGTGAGCAGGGCGTGTTTGTGAACGTGGACGGCGAGGAGGTAGTTGCGATTGCGTTGACTTTTACCGGCGCGATTGCACGGCAGGGGGTGACCCTGCGCGGTGTGGACAATGGTGTTTTTGATGGAGCTACCACTGATTATACGATTGCTGTAGAGGCGCAGACAACGAACAGTGAAAGTGAATATAACGGTCTGACGGCTGAATTGGGGGCGACAAATCAGGATATGCAGTTCGTTCCGGACAGGATTGACGACTTGTCAGCGGAGGCAGAAACTGCAGCAGTTGTACTTTCCTGGACCGTGCCATACGATGGAGGAGCAGGAATTGAAAAATATCAATACAGACAAACCACGACTTCAGGAACGTATACCGAAGCCTGGGAGGATGTGCCGTCAAGTAGTGCATCAACAACTTCACATACCGTAACGGGACTAACGAGTGGACTATACTACTTCCTGGTGAGAGCAGTGAACCCGATTGGCAATGGTGCAGACTCAAACGAAGCATCTGCTACAGTACCACTGGCACTGGATCTGAATGGTGATGGTGCCGCAACCCTTGTGGATGCCAGGATTGTCTATTATGCCCAGGCTCTGTCTGCGGAGCTGGACTGCGCAAGGCCGGGAGCTGAAGGGACACGTGCCTCCGTGCTTGTCCCACTTGTGCCCCTGATTGCCGCGGCTGCTACAAACGATGCCGCCCTGGATGTCGCCCTGTGCGAGTTGCTGACAGCCGCCAAGGCCCGGTTGGGTAACCTGAATGGCGCTGCGGTGTTCTATTATTCCTATGCCCTGGAAGACTCTCTTGGAAATGGAACTGACCGCCCGGGAATTCCTGCCATCAAGAGGGCCATATTGGGACCTCTGGCAGCAGAGATTGGTGTGGATATAGACCGGCTGCTCCGGAATGCCCATGCACTCAGAACCCGATGAATACAGCCGGGTTTGAGTGACAGGGCTGCCACTGGAATGGGCAGGTCTGTAGCGGGTTTTCAGCGCGGGTAGCCGGTAGCATGCACTGACTTGCCAACCCGTCCATACTGCATCGGTCGGG
>DKIB01000027.1:13491-13789 GCA_002454015.1 Proteobacteria bacterium UBA6729 | reverse complement strand
AGCCGTGCAGGATATTCGAAAGAGTGTCAAGCTGGGTGAATCAGAGGGTAGTGAAGAAGAATGGCTCACGAAAGCCCGAGCATTACTGAAGGAATTGGAGAAGACTCCATAAAGTGTCCGGGATTGCCCCGGCCAGTACGAGCGCCATTGCGAATCACCGTACTGCCGTTCTCGGCATCTCCCGCAGGTGCAGACCCGGGTAAACCGGCAGGTACCTTGGCGATTCAGCGCACCAGACTATGGGCCTTGCGTAGCATCTCCTGTAATCTCTCGTCCGGAACAATGGCTCCGTCCACAG
>DKIB01000027.1:0-13435 GCA_002454015.1 Proteobacteria bacterium UBA6729 | reverse complement strand
CCTGCCAAGGTTCAGCACACCCAGAGAACCTGGCAGGGCCAGTGCATAGTAGAACACCGTAGCATCCTCGGGCGTTACATCGCCATCGCCCGTTATATCCACCGCATCAACATCTGCCGCCATTGTGGCTGCCACCGCTGTCAGCACAGCAATCAATGCATTATTGTTTGCACCCGGCACCAGCGGATTCAGTACCCTCATGCGTGTATCTGCGTTGACACCATCCAGAAGATCCAGCGCCAGTGCATAATAAAATACCTTGACGTCATCCTCGTCCACACTGCTGTCCTCCGGCCATTCCATAATCGCATATCTGACCGCATGGCTGACCGTGTGCATCGCTGTCTTGCTGCTGCCCTGTGTGTCGGTATAGGTCGCCACGACTCGCAGTCTGTCGCCTGTAGCCGCTGGTGTATAATTTGCTGCAGTCGCGATGGGACTATAAGTACCACCCCCGTCTACACTGCGCAGCCACTCCCAACGCAAATCTGCAATACCCCCATCCGGGTCCTGCAGTGTCGCTGTCAATTCGGTACCCAGTAAAGGACACATAGCAGATCGCTACATGTGCACGCACACGCCGCTCGGTCAATATGGGCAGCGATAGCAGACTATACCCGAGCCATGTATTCACGCGCTTCAAGGCACTCGTCTTTGTGCATAGCTGTTTTTGGCACCGTCATGAGGGGTGCAGATCTGCTGCCACTCCCTCCACCAACGCCAGATTCTGGAAAGAAAAATTGGCCGCAACTGTTGACCGTGATGCCAAACAACAGGCCTCCCTGATTGCCTCTGGGTGGCGTGTGGCTATTATCTGGGAATGCGCCCTGAAGGCAAAAGACATCAGCCCTTGCATCCGTCGGATAATCAGGTGGCTGGAGTCGGGCCAGCAAAAGCTTGAGTTGACTTCGTGGGATGAATAGAGGCAGTCAAGGTCGCAAGCCTTTCTCTTGCTGTTCGCCCATCCACTCAACCGCCTTTTAGGCGATGGTTTTGCCTGCTTCTGCAAACTGTGCGCTTGACTCTTTCGGGCTTGGGGCATGGTTACTCAGGCGGATTTGCTCTGTGTAGTGTGGTCTGTGAGCCCCACCCGCACACGTCGTCGCGCTCACACGCGGAGGTGACATCTCTCCACGTTCCAGGGAGATTGTGAATCGCCGGGGGTGTTCAGAAGGGCAGGACGGTTGGTTGACGTCGCCGCCTCTTCCGACGGGGGGCGCACGACTGTCCTGCAGCCTGCCACCATCTGTTAACGCAAGGCTGCAGCGTCCGCTTTTGGTGCGCTGCGGAAATGCTGCTCTGAAAGGTCACAAGGCCCCCATTTGAGAGGGGCTGAACCTCCACCAAGGGCAGGGGACGGGAAAGCGGTCGGCCACCGCACACCCGCTCCCTCCCCAAAAATGGGGCGGCGGTATGCCCGACCGCCCTGCAGGATGTGCCCAGGCACGAACCGCAACGCGCTTACAGATTCGGCGCGGCCGGTGCCTGTGGGGAGGGAGAAAAGCGGCCCCGTGCCGCGTTCTGCGGCACTCAGCAAAGGTGGCTTGGGGGTTTCCGGGGCTTGAGGGCCGCTCTCAGGAGCGCTGTTGACCCGGAGTCTGCTGGCCCGTTCAGGCCCCTTCAGGCTCATTTGTCGTTGGACAGGGGGCTTGCGGGGGGGTGGTTCCCGGTGTACAATCGGGCCGTTCCCGTGCCCTTGGGGCACATTGTTTGGAGGAGAGTTGTGATGAGTAAGAAGTATATGTTGCAGGCGGTGGTTGCTGGCCTGGTGTTGGCTGCGGGGGCGCATACCCCGGCCTTTGCGGATGAGGATGAGATGATGATGATGGAGAAGTGCTACGGGGTTGCCATGGCTGGCAAGAATGATTGCGCTACGGCCGGTTCCTCCTGTGCCGGTACTGCCAAGAACGATGCTCAGAAGGATGCCTTTCTCGCCTTGCCGAAGGGCACCTGTGAGCGTCTGGTGGGGGGTAGTCTGGAGTCCATGGATGGCTGAGGTGGTTACGCGGTATCCGGGTACCCGTTGCCTGATACAGGTGGCCATTGTGGCACTGGCTGCGGGCGCAGTCTCCCCGGCTCTTGCCGGGGAGACCGAGCGCGAGAAGTGCTACGAGGTTGCCAGGGCAGGCGGGAATGACTGTGCTACTGCCACTTCGGTCTGTGCCGGTCATTCGGTAGAGGATGGACAGGAGGATGCCTGGTTGTGGTTGCCGAAGGGCACCTGCGAACGTCTGGTTGGCGGCCGGCCGGGTTAGTTCCCGGTATTCCTGTCGCAGCCGGTATCGGCCTGCGTCACGCACACTTTGATGAGTTGACCGAGCGTCTGCCATCGGTGGCGTGGCTGGAGGTGCATGGCGAGAATTTCTTTGCTGCGGGAGGTCCCCCGTTGGACTATCTGCGTGGCGTCCGGGAGCACTATCCCCTGTCCGTGCATTGTGTGGGGTTGTCACTGGGCTCCACGGATCCCCTGGACACCCGGCATGTGCAGGCGCTGGCCGGGGTGATTGAGCAATTTGAGCCGGGTCTGGTGTCTGATCATCTGTGCTGGAGTTCAGCGGGGGGGCGCCATTTGCACGATCTGTTGCCCCTGCCTTACACGGAGGAAGCCCTGGCCCATGTGGTTGCCCGCATTGAGGCTGTGCAGGAGCAGCTGGGCTGCACCATACTGGTTGAGAATGTATCTTCGTATCTGCGCTACAAGCATTCTACCATCCCGGAGTGGGAGTTTATCGGGGCGGTGGCGGAGCGGAGCGGTTGTGGCATTCTGCTGGATGTAAACAACATCTATGTCAGTGCCCGGAATCATGGTTTTGATCCCCTGGACTATGTGCAGGGCGTACCGGCTGCTGCGGTGGGGGAGATCCATCTGGCAGGTCATGCGGTGAACAGGATAGGCACTCGTGAGGTCTATATAGATGACCACGGGGATCGGGTCGCAGAATCGGTCTGGAGTCTGTACGGGCAGACCCTGGAGCAATTGGGACCACGTCCGGTGCTGGTGGAGTGGGATACACGGTTGCCTGCGCTGGACACATTGCTTGCTGAGGCGGTGCGCGCCCAGTCTTACCTGAATGATCGGGCTGCCTGAACTACAGCAGCGTTTTGTGGCCGGGCTGCTCGGGGACCAGCCTGATGCCCTGGATGCATGGGTGGTTTCAGATCGTCTCAGTGCTGCCGAGCGGCTGGGCATTTATCGCAACAATATCTATGTGGGTCTGGTTGGCGCACTGCGGGATTGTTTCCCGGTGGTCTGCCAGCTGGTGGGAGAGGATTGCTTTCAGCAGGCTGCCAGAGGCTATATACGGGCGCATCCATCCCGTTGCGGGTATCTGCAGCGCTTTGGTGCGGAGTTTCCGGCCTGGCTTGCCGATCTGGAGTCCATGCGCGCCTTGGCATACCTTGCCGATGTAGCTCGTCTGGAGTGGGCTCGGCAGGAGGTGTATCATGCGACAGATGCCGTGCCCTTTGATCAGGCAGCACTGGCTGATGTGGCGCCTGCGGACTATGGTCGTCTGTGTTTCAGGATTGCCCCGGCGGTACGCTGGGTGCAGTCGCGCTGGCCTGTGCATCGGGTATGGGAACTGCATCAGCGGCCTGATCAGGGTGACTGGACAGTGGCTCTGGATGCGGGGGGTCAGCAGGTGCTGGTGGTGCGTCAGGGCTTGCGCCTGCATCAGCAGGCACTGGAGCTACCGGCCCTGCAATTGCTGGAGCTGCTCGCTGAGGGGGTGCCCCTGGGCGATGCGGTTGATCAACTGTTGACGGCCGATGCGGTTTTTGATCTGCAGGCCTGCCTGCAGGATTTTATCGCCATGGGGGTCTGCACGGGCAGGCCAACCCTGGCATAGGGAGGAAGGGCATGATTGACTATCTCAGGTATGTGGGGTACGCGAAGTGTATTAACTGCTGGATTATGGGGATTGCCCGCAGTGTGGGGCTGTTGGCGGCCCGATTCTGGCTGGCGTGGATCTTCCTGAAGGCCGGTCTGGTGAAGCTTGACAGCTGGAGTGGCACCCTGTACCTGTTTCGGGAGGAATACAATGTGCCCCTGTTACCCCCGGTTCTGGCGGCTTATGCCGGAACCGCGGCCGAGCTGGTGTTGCCGGTGTTTCTGGCACTGGGGCTGGCTACTCACCTGAATGCGTTGGTGCTGTTCCTGTTCAATGCAGTGGCGGTCTATTCCTACTGGCATGGTCTGCCTCCGGCCGGAGTGCAGGACCATGTGATCTGGGCTGTGTTGCTGCTGATTCTCATGTTGCAGGGGGCAGGCAGGGTATCTCTGGATGCCTTGCTGTGCCACTGGATAAAGCGGTACGAGTGAAGTTTTTGCGCTATGGTCCCAGGGGCCAGGAGCGCCCTGGCCTGCTGGATCAGGATGGTGCCATCCGTGATCTGTCGGGTGAGCTGGATGAACTGGGCGGCATGGCTCTGGATCCGGACCGACTGGCCGCTCTGGCGAGTCTGGATTTGGCACGGTTGCCGATCATTGAGTCCGGGACTCGTCTGGGTTCCTGTATCCCGACCCCTGGAAAGTTTATCTGTATCGGGTTGAATTATGCCGATCATGCTGCTGAGACGGGCACTGATGTGCCACGCGAACCGATATTGTTTTTCAAGGCCAGCAGTGCCATCAGCGGTCCCGGGGATGATATAGAGATCCCGCGGGGTGCCTCCAAAACAGATTGGGAGGTGGAACTGGGCGTGGTGATCGGACGTACAGCCAAGTACGTGAGTGAAGCCGCTGCTGCTGCCTGTGTGGCTGGATACTGTGTGGTTAACGATCTCTCTGAGCGTGCATTCCAGATGGAGCGTTGCGGCCAGTGGGTCAAGGGCAAGAGCCATGATACCTTTGGTCCGGTGGGTCCATGGCTGGTGACCACGGATGAAGTGCCGGAACCGCAATGCCTGGACCTGTGGCTGGAGGTTGACGGGCATCGCCATCAACAGGGCAACACCCGCACCATGGTATACACGGTGCCCCGGCTGGTCAGCTACATATCGCAGTTCATGACCCTGCAGCCTGGTGACATCATCTCTACGGGCACCCCGCCCGGGGTGGGCCATGGACACAAGCCGGAACCGGTGTATCTGCGGCCTGGTCAGGAACTGCGCCTGAGTGTGGAGGGGCTCGGCGAGCAGTGCTACCGCACGGTATCGGCCTGAGCAGCAGGTCATGCCGGGGTCCATGAAATTGATGTCTGTAAAGAGGGGCCTCGGTATGTTCGTACTGGCACTCGGGGTCGTGTGGTTGATGATGTCGGGTGTGGCGGTCGGGCGGGGTCCGGTGCAGCCTTTTGCGTTGCCGGAGTTTACCGGGATTGAGGAGTCGGCGTGGATCAATTCTGCACCGCTGGCGGTTGCCGACCTGCGTGGCCAGGTGCTGGTGCTGGATTTTTGGACCTTTGATTGCTGGAACTGTTACCGATCTTTCCCGTGGCTGAAGGCCCTGGAACATCGGTTTGAGGGTCAGGATGTACAGGTGATCGGTATCCACACCCCGGAGTTTGAGCATGAAAAGGTACGCACCAATGTGGTGGCGAAGGTGCAGGAATTCGGGCTGGAGCACCCGGTCATGATGGACAATGATTTTGCCTTCTGGAAGGCGTTGGGCAACCGTTACTGGCCGGCCTTTTATCTGGTAGACCGGGCGGGTCAGGTGCGTGCTGTTTTTGCCGGTGAGACGCACGAGGGGGATGCCCGGGCGCAACAGATTGAGGCGCTCATTGTAGAACTGCTGGAAGAGTCCTGAGCGCGGCACAGACAGCCGGTGTTATAGGCCTCGGTGCCATGGGTGCACCCATGGCGCTGAATCTGGAGCGCGCCGGATATTTGCAGGCGGTATGGAACCGTACCCCCGGGCGGACACAGTTTCCTGCGCAGCGGATAGTGGATTCCCCTGTCACACTGGCGGAACGCTGTCGCCTGATACTGCTCAGTGTATCCCGTGATGCGGATGTATTGGCAATACTTGAGGCCTTGTTGCCCGGGCTGCAGCCCGGTAGTACCGTTATCGACACCTCAACCGTTGCGGCCCGCACTGCAGTGGCGGCAGCACAGCAGGCAGCCAAACGGCAATGTGCCTTTCTGGATTGTCCGGTAAGCGGCGGTGTAGAGGGGGCGCAGCGTGGCACATTGTCGATGATGGTGGGGGGCGCCCGGGCTGATCTGGACCGGGTTCGACCGATGCTGGAGTGCTTGAGCACAACGATTACGCATATAGGTCCTGTGGGCAGCGGACAGTCTGCCAAGGCGGTTAACCAACTGATGGCTGCCGGTATCAATCATGCAGTGACCGAGGCCCTGGCCTTTGGTCAGGCCCTGGGGCTGGACATGGATCAGGTTCGCAAGGCAGTGGGCGAAGGTGCCGCTGCCAACTGGTTTCTTGAGCATCGTGGGGCCTCCATGCTACAAGGTGATTTTCGCCCGGGCTTCAGGTTGGCACTGCACCACAAGGATCTTGAGATCGTCCGTGCGATGGCCCGGGATTGCCACTTGCCGATGCTGGAGCAGACCCTGTTGGAGTATCAACGTCTACTGGATGCGGGGGAGGGGGATCAGGATATCTCTGTGCTTTACAAGTCCAAGGTGGGCAGGGTCTGAGTTTCCGGCTGCCGTAGTTGCAGGAGCGCCGTGGCGATATGCAGGTCGTGTGGCGTGGTGAGTTTGAGGTTGGTTGCACTGCCATGGATGAGGCGTGGCGTTTTGCCAAATCGTTCCATGGCATGTGCATCGTCCGTGATCGGGAGCTGTGCCTGCAGGGCCGCACGTATCGCCTTGAGCAGCATATTGAAGCGGAACATCTGTGGAGTCTGTGCCTGCCAGAGATTTGTGCGATCCAGTGTTTCGATTGCCGTGGCGGGGTCCGGGCCACCGCGCTTCAGGGTATCCTGTACCGGGATTGCCAGTAATCCACCTACCGGGTCGTCCTGCAGTGCTACTATCAGTTTGGACAATTCGGTGTCTCGCAGGCAGGGGCGTACCGCATCGTGCACCAGTATCCAGTCCTGCGGAGCAGCATCCAGAAATTCCAGACCATGCAGTACAGAGTTGCAGCGTTCCTTGCCACCCGCTACGGTGTGTACCTTGGGATGGCGAGAGGCAGCGGTTTTCTTCCAGTGCGCATCGTTTGCAGCCAATGCCACGATGACCTTGCTGATCAGCGGATGACGGCAGAGTACATCCAGGGTGTGGTCAATAACAGGGCGGTTTGCCAGGGTGGTGTACTGCTTCGGAAGTGTTGCATCAAAGCGTGTGCTGGTCCCTGCCGCTGGCACCACCGCGAAGTAATTCGGCATCTATACAGCAGGCCACCGCTGGATAAAATCGTTTGGCATGTTCATTCGTCCGGCAGCTCCGGGCCTGCTGGTTTGGGCAGTTCAATGATGTGGTAGAAGGTTTCCTCCTTGCCGGTCATGGCCAGCTCGCTGCGTGCCAGTTCTTCCGCAACCTCAACACCGTTCTTCAGGTTGGTGATATCGGTATGCAATGCAGAGTTAATCTCGTGCAATTCAGCATTGCGCTGTTGCTGTTCAACAATGGCATTGCGCAGGTGGTTTACTTCCGTGAGGCTGCCGTTGCCTCCCCAGAGCTGTATCTGCAGCCAGACCAGTACCAACACCAGCAATACGACCAGTCGTTTCATGCTGTCTGCAAGTGAGTAAAGGCATTCATGCCCGGGTACTTGACACTGTCTCCGAGCTGGTCTTCGATCCACATCAGTCGGTTGTATTTGCTGACCCGGTCTGTGCGGCACAGCGAGCCGGTCTTAATCTGTCCGGCACCGCAGGCCACCGCCAGATCAGCGATGCAGCTATCTTCGGTTTCTCCGGAACGGTGCGAGATCACCGTGCCATAGCCGCTGCCCTGTGCCAGTCGGACCGCTTCCATGGTTTCTGTCAGGGTGCCGATCTGGTTCAGCTTGATCAGTATGGTGTTGGCAGTCTGGTTGTCTATACCGCGCTGCAGCCAGGCGGTGTTGGTTACGAACAGGTCATCACCCACCAACTGTATACGATCCCCGAGTTTTGCAGTGAGGCGCTGCCAGCCATCCCAGTCATCCTCGGCCAGGCCGTCCTCAATACTGAGGATGGGGTATTGATCCACCCATCCGCAGAGCAATTCAATGATGCCATCGCTATCCAGTTCACGGTTCTCCCCGGCCAGTCGGTAGCGGCCATTGTGGTAGAATTCGGTGCTGGCCACATCCAGTCCGATCATAATGTCGCCGGGTGTGCTGAGGCCGCTGCGGTGCACAGCCTGCAACAGCAATTCAATCACGGCCTGATTGGTTTGCAGATCCGGGCTGAAGCCGCCTTCGTCACCGATCGCGGTATGCAGACCGCGCGATTGCAGCTCGTCGCGCAGGGCCTGAAATACTTCGCAGCCGTAGCGCACCGCTTCACGCATGTTCGGTGCACCAACCGGCAGGATCATAAACTCCTGCAGATCAATACGGTTATCCGCATGGCACCCGCCATTGACAAGATTCATCATCGGCACCGGCATGCACATCGGGCGATCAGCTGAGCGTAATGTTGCATACAGTTCAGCACCGGATTCACGGGCCGCTGCCCGTGCTGCTGCCATGGATACGGCGAGCATGGCGTTGGCACCAAGTTTGTGCCTGTTCGGGGTACCATCCAGTTCGATCAGCGTCCGGTCAATGTGCTCTTGTGCCGAGACCTCAATGCCGATCAGGGCCGGGGCAATCTTGTCGCTGACATTGCGACAGGCATTCAACACCCCCAGTCCGCGGTAGCGCCGGGTATCCCCATCGCGCAGTTCCACGGCTTCGCGGCTGCCGGTTGAGGCCCCTGCAGGGACTTGGGCCACGCCCTGCACCCCTGCACGGGTCAACAACTCTGCCTGCACGGTGGGGTGGCCTCTGGAATCCAGTATCTCTCGAGCGGTAATGGTTTCGATTACTGACATGCCGGATCTGCCATGGCGCGCTTCACGCTGAGATCAATTTCCTTCAGGATTTCCAGCAGGGGCTCCATACGCGCCAGAGGCCAGCTGTTCGGGCCATCACTTTTTGCCTCNNCGTCAATGCCAGCGGCTACCGCCGCCCGGGCCAGTGTCGGCACGAATTGCCGTTCACCGCCGGAAACATTGTTGCGCCCCCCGGGCAGCTGCACCGAGTGGGTAGCGTCAAATACCACCGGACAGCCTGTGGTCTGGCGGAGGACTGGTAATGCACGCATGTCGGACACCAGATAATTGTAGCCGAAGCAGGCACCGCGTTCACAGACCAACAGCTGATTGTTACCGACAGCACGTGCCTTTTCGACCACATGTACCATATCCCATGGGGCCATAAACTGTCCCTTCTTCAGGTTGATCGGCTTGCCGCAGGTGGCCACGCGACGAATATAACTGGTTTGTCGGCACAACAAGGCCGGGGTTTGCAATACATCTACAACCGCTGCTACCTCTTCTATCGGGGTATCTTCATGTACATCGGTAATCACCGGCACCCCAACCTCACTACGCACCCTGGCGAGGATCTGCAGACCCTTTTCCAGGCCAGGTCCCCTGAAGCTGCCGTGCGCAGTACGGTTGGCCTTGTCAAAGGAAGACTTGTAGATAAACGGTATCTCCAGTCTGGTGGTAATCTCCCGCAGCTGTGCAGCTGTGTCAATGGCGAGTGCCGCATCTTCGATCACACAGGGGCCTGCGATCAGAAACAGGCCCCGACCATCGCCTACTTCAAATCCACACAGTTGCATTATGCGAGGGCTGCCGTGGCGAGGGCAGTGCGGGTGTGACAGGCAGAGGCTGCGCCGATATAACCGGTGAACAGGGGATGGCCGTGCCGCGGTGTAGACTGGAATTCCGGGTGAAACTGGCAGGCCAGAAACCAGGGGTGTGAGGGCAACTCTACCACCTCTATGCGCTGGTGGTCCGGAGCTCGTCCCGAGATAACCAACCCGGCCTGTTGCAGGCAGGTCACATAGTCTGTATTGACCTCGTAGCGATGGCGATAGCGTTCCCGTACCGTGTCCTGCCCATACGTTTTGGCGGCCAGCGAACCGGGTTGCAGATGGCAGGTGTGCGCCCCCAGCCGCATGGCGCCTCCCAGCCGTGTCGGGTGGGAGGCTGCCAGGTCTTTGTGCGTATCCCCGTGCACCAGTGTGGTGATTACCGGATGTTTGGTATCCGGTTCAAACTCAATGCTGGCCGCATGTTTCAGGCCGACACCGTGCCGTGCATATTCAATGACCGCAACCTGCATGCCAAGACAAATACCGAGAAACGGGATGCCCTGTTCCCGGGCGTAATGTACCGCCATGATCATGCCCTCAATGCCGCGTATACCAAACCCGCCCGGCACCAGGATTGCATCCATGCTCTCCAGACAGTGCGCCCCCTGCTGTTCAATATGATCCGCGTCCACGTAGTGGATGCGCACACGACAGCTGTTCCGTATACCGGCGTGGGTCAGGGCCTCGTTCAGGGATTTGTAGGAATCCACCAGGTCTATATATTTTCCAACCATGGCCACCTGAATTTCCTGCACGGCATGTGCCATCTGGTCCACGACCCAGTCCCATTCGTTGAGATCAGCGGGAGGGGTATTGAGTCCAAGTTTGGTGGTCACGAGTTGATCCAGCTGCTGGTCGTGAAACAATCTGGGGATGCTATAGATATTGGCCACATCCAGTGCTGAAATAATGGCCTGCTGTTCAACATTGGTGAACAGGGCTACCTTGCGCTTTTCTGCCGGGGAAAGTTCACGCCCAATGCGGCATAACAAAACATCAGGCTGGATGCCGATGGAACGCAGCTCTCTCACGGAATGCTGGCTGGGCTTGGTTTTGATCTCCCGACTGGATTGCAGGTAGGGGACCAGAGTGAGGTGTATAAACAGGGTACGCGAGGTGCCGAGTTCCAGTCGCATCTGCCGGATGGCCTCCAGAAAGGGCAGCGATTCAATATCGCCCACGGTACCGCCGATCTCCACCAGTACGACCTCGCTGTCGTTGGCCCCCTCACGAATACAGCACTTGATCTCGTCGGTAATATGCGGTATCACCTGGACCGTGGCCCCCAGATAATCGCCGTGACGTTCCTTTTCAATGACGCGCTGGTAGATGCATCCGGCGGTGTAGTTGTTACTGCGGGCCATGGTATTGTCGGTGAAGCGCTCATAGTGACCCAGATCCAGATCGGTTTCTGCGCCGTCTTCCGTGACAAACACCTCGCCATGCTGAAATGGATTCATGGTACCCGGATCAATGTTGATATAAGGGTCCAGTTTGATCAGGGCCACCTTCAGCCCACGGGCCTCCAGCAGAGCCCCCAGCGATGCCGATGCCAGACCCTTGCCGAGAGATGACACCACCCCGCCGGTGACAAACACATAGCAGCGCGGGTCGCTGATCGGCACACCGTCTGAGCCGTCACAGCCGGAGTTTACAGAAGCACTCATGACGGGTGGACATCATAACCTGAACAGGCGGGTACTTGCAAAAGCCCGGCGGCCGGGGGGGTGCCATGCCGTCCGGCGGTGACAGGATTTGGCCGTTACGGGTATGATATATCCATGTTTTTGGCTATGGCCCCCCCTTGCTGCAGCCCCGAGTATCTGCCTGTGAACAAGGATTTTCTGGATATTTCATCGCCGCAGGCCCCCACACGGGGAGGTGTACTGTCGGCCCTGCGGCGGGGACTGTGGGCTCCGGCAGCGCTATCCCCGGCACTGCTGACAGCTGGCAGCCGGGTGCCCCCGCGGGTCGGGGGGAATGGCTCCGGCAGGACCACCGTGGCTGCCGGGCTGTGCCGCTGCTGCCTGCAACAGGGGTTGCAGCTGATGCTGGCAAGTGAGCGGCGGGCCTTCAATGCCCATGATTTCGTGGCGGCATTGCTGGAGGCATCTTGATCCAGCTTAACAATGTCAGCAAGGTTTATCCGGGCGGGGTGCGGGCCCTGCAGCGTTTGACCGTGCGTATTGAACGTGGCAGCATGCACTTTGTTACGGGTCGTTCAGGAGCGGGCAAGACCACCCTGCTGCGCCTGTTGGGTCTGGTGGAACGACCAAGCGAGGGCCAGATCACCGTGCATAAAATTCGCCTGGATCAATTACGTGCCCACCGGGTGCATTTGTATCGCCGTCAGGTGGGCTTCATCTTTCAGGATCACTGCCTGCTGCCCGAGCAAACGATCTGCGACAATGTTGCACTGCCGTTGTCCATAGCAGGCTATCGTCGCCAGGACATTGACAAGCGCGTGCGCGCCGCCCTGATCAAGGTTGACCTGGAGGGTCGTGGGGATGCACTGCCTGCTGAACTTTCCAGTGGCGAGCAGCAGCGGGTGGGGATCGCCCGCGCCATCGTACACCGTCCGGTGATCCTGCTGGCTGATGAACCGACCGGCAATCTGGATCCGGTATTGTCGAGTGAAATCATGCGGTTGTTCAGGCAACTGAACAGTATCGGCATTACCGTAATCATTGCCACGCATGATGTGGACTCCATCCAGGCCGAGTCAGGGAAGAGGCTCGCCCTGCGTGACGGCAAACTGGTCATCCGGGCATCACTCCCATGAGGCCCGGGAAGCCGGGGCAGGCGGCTGCGGGTCGGCGCCCGGCTACCGGCGTTCGCCATCGCTCCCCAAGACAGCGGTTGGAGGGTTGGGCAACACAGGTCTGGCGGGCGCAACGTCTCAGCGTCCAACAGTTTGCCCGTAGCCCGCTGGGCAGCCTGCTGACCGCCGTGGTGCTGGGGGTGGTCCTGGCCTTGCCGGCCTGTTTTTGGGTGGCCCTGAATAATACGCAGCAATTGTTGGCACCGTGGTCTGACAGACACGAAATCAACGTATTTTTGGAGATTGGTGTCCCGGCTGCCGAGGCACAGGCCCTGTCGCAGCGTCTGTTGGTCCGACCGGATGTAGAACGGGTGCAGCTGATCGACCGGGCGGCGGCTCTGGAGGAGTTCAGGCGCTATTCGGGGATGGCAGATACCCTGGAGGTACTGGAGGAAAATCCCCTGCCGACGGTGATAGTAGTGTATCCACGAGAGGCCCTGAGCCGGGTGGAGCATGAGGCAATGATGCTGCAATTGCGGGACTTGTCGGGCGTGGATGGTGTGCGCTTTGACAGGCAATGGGCCATGCGTCTGGGGGGTCTGGTGGCGCTCAGTCGCCAGACGGTGCTGTTGGTGGCAGCACTGTTGGCGGTTGCTGTGCTGGTAATCGTTGTGTACACCACGCGACTGGAGGTGACGAATCGGCGTGAGGATATACGTATCAGCCTGTTGTTTGGGGCCTCCCCCACCTTTATCCGGCGCCCCTTCCTGTATACCGGCCTGTGGCTCGGGACTGTGGGGGGTGCCCTGGCATGGTTGCTGACAGTCGGCATGACCGCCATGTTGCGACAACCTGTGGCTGCCCTGGCGGTAGCCTATGGCAGCAGTTTTCGCCTGACCGGCCCGGACCT
>DKIB01000117.1 GCA_002454015.1 Proteobacteria bacterium UBA6729 | reverse complement strand
GAGCTCTTTCATGTCGTATCAGGGTGTCAGTAATTTTCCAATATATGATCCAGGACAGGCCCCAGTTCGTCTATATATATTTGCGGCTCAGAACATTCCTTCTCATATGTACGAACACATGTGCAAAAAAACCTTGCGGTATCAGCATTAAGCGGTACAGTGTCAATAAAAGCATCAGTTGTCCATGGTCCAGCCAGGCTAAATACAGAATCATGTTTGTATATACAGTCTCCTGCAGAAACAACTATTACGTATTCAGGCAGATTTTTCTTGATTAGGCGTATAATGTGATCAAATGCCAAGCCTTCTTCCAATGAGCTCAGGAGTTTCTGCTTGTACTCATTGCTTTTCCATATCCGCGTCGACCAGACAGGATTGTAATTCTTGTGAGTGCCCTGACCAGCATCAATTAACGTTTTATGGAATAGATGGTAGTACTGAACGAAACGCACAAATTGACCATACGGATAGTTTTTTGCTGATTTGTGCACTATGCCAATAACAGCCGTTATGTCCAAATTGACCCGGTTACGTTTTTGGAAATCCGGATCAAGAAGGTATATAACGCCTTGTTCTCGATCAACTTTGTACCGCACGAAAGGCCCAACGTTATCATCGTGGGCAATCAAAATATCCACTTTACTCGCTTTCGTTACAGGCTCACACGGGTCGCCATTCCTGGCCGCCTCCGAGGCAGCGTCATCATATTCATAGCCAACCACTGCTACTGCATGTATTCTTTCCTTACCAGTCCCCTGAACCTTTCTTTTTGTAACAACAAGCACGGGCACGCCGGAATCAAGGATGGGGAGCATAAACCCCAATGTGGAGTTTATGCAGCGAAGGTTATTCTGTTTGATTTGATCTTTTATTTCTTCATGGTTAGAACTCGCTGCATTCTTCAATCTTTTTTCAAGATGTTCATTTTCTTTCAGCGCTCCTCCGTTACTGTGCACAAAAGATCTGATAGCCGACACGGAACGAATGACTCTTTGCATATCTGTTATTTTCAACCCTTCAGACACAGGAAGATCGCCTCCCATTTGCAAGATATTCAGTGCACGGGCAGTAATCTCGCCCGGCGAAAGAGCTGCATGTCCAAAAGATTTGCTTGTGCTTTGAAATACAGTCCACAGCGCGCAGGTCGCACACGCGGACGTTACTCCATCCTGCTCCCGGAATCCTAACGATTCAACGCTTAGTGGGTGACCAAGAAGATTAACCGAACATGTCGCCAACGTCGGGCATTCGCCCCTTGGGCACAGACAAGTCTTCCCGATGATTTTGTCGCTCGAGAGAAGAACAACCACATATCCGAGATATGCCCCTTCCTTGCCACACAAAGCCCTTAGTTGTTCCCAAACGACAGCAGGAGTATCCTTGCTCGAATCGCCTCCAGGCAATTTGTCTTTAAAGAAGTGCAACCGGGCACAATCAGAGTGCCTGCCGAAAGAAGGCTCTGCCGTGAATGCCCAGTGGTCAGAAAGCAAATCACGGTCGGTATACTTTTTCTCAGTGATAACAGTCCCGGTGCCCAGGGACTCAAGATATTCAGACAGATACTCAAGTTGAGGCTTGTTCTTTATTCTGTCTTGCGCCCAGACATGTCTGCCCAAATTCAGGTCTGCAACAAGACTGGCGAAGTCCGCTTTCCCGAAAGGGACAATAGATACACTTATGGGATCATACATCCTTGGCTCCTGTCATGTACTCAACGCAGTTGATGGCCTGTACAGAATTCTGCCTGTTTCACACCATGTCCTGAAGCGGCCTGTGCAAGAACCCCCGGTGGTGACCACTCACGAGCCCTTTCCCGGGCGCGCGCTCATCAACGTTCAGGAAAGGAGCGCGATCACCGCGGGAGGGCTCCCTGCCGGATTCCGTGTTGCCCCGAGTTGATGTGCGGTGCGGTCACTCGTTGCACCGCATCTCCATAACCTCGTCGTCATACTCAGCCCCCCTGCTTGCGGCCTCAATCGTTTTTTCGGCCTCAAGTGACAACCCCGGGTACTTCTTGCTCATCTTCCTGGTGCCTTTGACAGTCTCTCCCCCGGCCTTTCCGGGTGCACCACTGCCCTTCAGCCCCGGCGCAGGGTCACGGGTTTTGTTGCTCGTCATGGTATTTGCCTCTCTATCCCCCCTTGAAGTTGGGCCAAGTCCCTGATCAGGGGCATTCGACTCTCCATATCCAGCCCGCTGCCGCACCCAGAGGACAGAAGGGCTGGGGACCCCCGCCGCCATGGATCAATCTCCCTGCGTCGCGACGAGTCTAGCATGTTTTTTGCAAAAAGCGGGTTTTTGTGTGAATTCGGCCCCATGTGGGACGAAAGGCAGGCGGCTGATACGACGCCCACAAGGGCGATATTTCTACGACTTGTGGGTAGAATAGCGGTCGCCTGCNNCCTGCCAGTCGGTGGCGGCGAATGCTGGATGGCACGGAAGTGGATGGGGGGTCTGACATACCGCCTGTCGGCCGGGCGATGCGGGGACCTGCTCCGGGGCGGGACGCCCCGGGGGAAAGGGTGCCGCTTTGCGTTGCCCCCTGACAGGGACCTTGACCTGAGGGGCTGGTGGCTGCATACTTCGGGGTGTAGCGGAGGGTGGGATACGCACCGGGCCGGGGGGCTGATGACAGAAGGGCAGTAGATGATGAAGGGATTTTTGAGTAGCATGGCGGGGTTATTCGGGGGGTCTGCCCGACTGACCTTGGTGATTAACGGGCAGAGGGTTTGCTTCAACTCCCCCACGGAGTTCGGTTATTCCTGCGCCGGGCGGGTGGGCCTGCCCCCGGAGCGGATCGCCACGGTCCAGGCCATGTCCATAGACCAGTTGCGTGATGAGCACCAGGACTTGGGGCTGTTGCAGGCCAGGCTGGCGCAGATCGTTGCGGATGCGGCACAGAATTCCGAGGTACTGCGAGAGCGTCTGGACAGCATTCCGTTGCACAGTTTTACGGCAGACCATGACTGGCGGGGCCTGTTTACTGCGCTGCGGAAACCGGGGGTTGCTACCCCGTATCTGCAGGTCGCTGTTGGTCATTACCTGCAGTATCTTGCCAATCGGCAGCAGGTGTTCCGCATGGAGGCCCGGCAGGGCCGGGGGCCAGGCCGTCAGCCTGTGGATATTGACCGCCTGAGCATGCGGCACGGCAAGGGCTCACCCCGCAGGGATTATCAGCGCCTGCCGAAGGGCCGCTCCATTGTGCTGGGGCTGGCTCCGGGGGACAGTGTGGAGATGATTCTGTCGCGCCACAAGTGCCAGTTGCGGATGGATGAGCGTCTGCGGTTTACGCATATCAACGAGCAATCGGATGAGGTGGACAACAAGCGCGTGGCTATCGGCAGGGACAAGGTAAACGATGTAATCATTGACCCGGAGTGGCGGGATGTGTCCCGCCTGCATCTGGTTGTTGAGGACCTTGGCAACGGCAACGTCCAGCTGACTGACGTATCGTCGCATGGCACCTTCCTGCCTGTGGAGTTCATGCAGAAGATCAAGTATCAGGACCCGCAGACGGTGGAGGATGGGCCAGCAGAGCCGGATGGGGCTGAACATGCCCGCCCGCGCCGGACGCATTAGTCGCGGGTAAACAGGCCGCGCAACCATCCCATAAACCCGCCGGAGGCTGCCTGGGCGGTCGCACGCTTCCGGTATACACTGGCGCCGGCGCGTTTGCGGGTGTATTTTTTAGCTTGGGCGGCTGCCCTGGAGGCAGCGTCCCCGCCTTTGGCATCGCCCCCCTTGGGTACGCTGCCTCCCGAAAGTACGCGTTCAACGATGGCTGCGCCACTGTCGCCCAGCTCTGCCCGCACCTTCTCGACGATGAAGGGTTTCTTGTAGCCTTTGCTGATCAGCTCCCGCAACGCCAACTTGATCTTGCTTTCGTTCTTGCTCTTGCGCAGGACCAGAAAGAGCCCCTCAAACACGGACTCTGACCACATGGTTACTTCATTGGGATCATCCGCCACGGTGTCAACCTCCTTACCGCCCCCGCAGGGGCACATCTCTGGCAACAAGTATAGCAGAACTTCAAGGATTTTCTCCCGTACCCGTCGCCGGGGGCAAATTGTGCGCTATAATGCCGAGCCCGCGTTTTCTGCGGGATGGATGGCGCTATGCAAACACTGGATATCAACAAGGCGGCGGTCGAACTACGGGGGCGCCCTCCCACGGAAGCCCTGCGACTGGCCCTGGACAGTTTCACCGATATCGCCGTGTCCTTCAGTGGCGCTGAGGATGTGGTGCTGGTGGACATGTGCTATCGACTGTTACAGCGCAAGGTGCCGGTGTTCTCTCTGGACACGGGTCGCCTGCACGCCGAGACTTACCGCTTTCTGGAGCGTGTACGCGAGCACTACGACCTGCAGATCGAGCTCATGGCACCTGACGCGCTGTCATTGCAGGAGTTTACCCTGAACAAGGGGCTGTACAGCTTCCTGCGCGACGGCCACCAGGAGTGCTGTGGCATCCGCAAGGTGCAACCATTGCGGCGCAAACTCGCCACGCTGGATGCCTGGATCACCGGACAGCGCAAGGACCAGAGCCCCGGCACTCGCTCTGCCATCGCGATGGTGGAGGAGGATACCGCCTTTTCAACGGCACAGCATCGGCTGGTGAAGTTCAACCCGCTGGCGGATTGGAGTTCCGGGCAGATCTGGGACTACATTCGGGAGAATCAGGTGCCCTACAACGAGTTGCATGAGCGCGGCTTCGTCAGTATCGGCTGTGAACCCTGCACCCGGGCCGTGTTGCCCACGCAACATGAGCGCGAGGGGCGCTGGTGGTGGGAGAATCGGGAAGCCAAAGAGTGCGGCCTGCACGCAGGCAATATACAAAAGGACAAGCCTTGAGGCACCGGCAGGGTCGCTGCCTGCCAGAGCTCTTATTCGATCATGGAACTCTCAGTCCTCAGCGCCATCGCTGAGCCTGCCTACATCGTCACCGGATTTACTGTCGGTATGATTATCGGCCTGACCGGGGTCGGTGGGGGCTCGCTGATGACCCCGGTGCTGATGCTGGGCTTCGGCGTCAGTCCTGTCACTGCTGTGGGCACCGACCTGGCCTACGCCGCCATTACCAAGTGTGGCGGCATCGTGGTACATCATCGCCGGGGCAACATTCACTGGAAACTGGTAGGCCTGATGGCGGCGGGAAGCATTCCGGCCAGTCTGGGTACCGTCTGGGTGCTGAAGTCTTTACTGTCCGTGCCCACGCATTATCCGGAATTTCTGATTCGTACGACGCTCAGTGTGGCCTTGCTGCTGACCTCTGCGGTATTACTGTTCAAGCCGCAGATCATGCGGCTGGGCGCGCACGAGTCGTTCCACGTGATCCATGTGCTGCATGAATCGCTACGCATCCCCATGACCCTGCTGAGTGGCTTTATCATCGGGGCACTGGTAACGCTGTCCTCGGTAGGGGCCGGGGCCATCGGCGCAACGGTGCTGCTGTTCCTGTATCCGCTACTGCGAACAGCACACGTGGTCGGCACGGACCTGGCCCACGCCGTGCCCATTACCGCCATCGCCGCTATCGGCCACTTCCACCTGGGCAGCATAGACTTCGTGTTACTGGCGAACCTGCTGGCAGGCTCCCTGCCGGGCATCGCCTTGGGCGGGTACTACAGCGGTCTGTTGCCCGAGAAGCTCGCCCGCCTGTTGCTCGCAGCCATCCTCTGCCTCAGCGGGCTGTACATGCTACCCTGACGCCGGGCTCATGGCATGGCCCTCAGGGCGCACGCCTGCGGTGCCACACCACACGGCGGGCTGACAAAGACATCACCGACAGGCATGCCCCGCCCCCGTAGAGGCGAGGACACTGCCTGCACTGCTGCTGTCTGTGGAACCGCGATTTACTGATTGGACGGCATGAAGCCGAAGCCGCGGTAAAAGCCACTGGAGACCTCCGCATCAGACATCTCCATGCCCATGGTCCCCTTCTTCAGCTCGTACATGCTGACGCTGCCATCTCCGTCCAGATCCAGCTCGGCGAAGTGATCCACCATCCACGGCTGAAAGCCCTGGAAGCGGCTACCCAAGCGGAATGCCTTGATCTCCTCCATGCTTACGCTGCCGTCCTTATCGGAGTCAGCTTCCATCATCACATCGGTCCAGGGCATAAACCCCTGTGCCGAGGCACCAAACGGCGCGGCGATGAAAGCCAGTGCAAAAACGAACATCATGTTTTTCATGGTATTTACCCTCTTTAGGAAGAACCTTGTCGTTAAGGCAGGGTGCAGGCCTCAAGGCCATCCCCATTCAGTGCCCATCAGTGCCCATCATAACCATAGCGGCGGCGGATCGCAACCCGGGGCTACAGCCCCCCCCGGGGAGGGGCTGCTGTGGCGGGCCCGGGGGTCAGTAGCGCTGCGCCCCCGCCGGGGCACCTGAGGTCGGGGGCATGAGTTCCGCCAGCTCCGGGGGCACATGGTTCTCGT
>DKIB01000096.1:15799-16019 GCA_002454015.1 Proteobacteria bacterium UBA6729 | reverse complement strand
CCTGGATCAGCTGATATGGAACCAATACTATTCCTGGGAATATGACCAATGCCCCTATAGGAGTGGACCTTAAAAGAGTCTCCATTCTCCGTGAGTTTCTCCATCAGCCTATCAAGAACATTTTTTCCGGATCGATCCTCTACAAGTATATCAAAGTGCATATTACGAGTCCAGATAATCACTGTACCATAACCCGCCCAATGGCAATCCTTCCTCTACC
>DKIB01000096.1:0-15771 GCA_002454015.1 Proteobacteria bacterium UBA6729 | reverse complement strand
TGCCTTTTTTCATAACCCAAATCTCCTTCGGGTTAAGCGCATTAATAAAATATGGCTGGTGAGTGGTAATGAAAAGCTGTGCCCCTCCGCTTTGTTCTGCATATTCACGAAACTCTGTTGCCAATGGCTCAAGTATCTTGTGATACAGGCCATTCTCTGGCTCCTCAATGCAAAGAAATCCGGATGGGCCTTGAGATTTGATCAAAAGCAGGTAGGCAAATGTCTTCAGCGTTCCGTCAGACATTTGTTGAGCATAAAAAGGCTTCTGAAAACTCTTATTACTGAATCGTAGCAGCAATCGGCCATCATTGGACTTTTCTGTGTCAATCTTGTCAATCTCGGGAATCTTTTCAGCAATACTCTTCAGGATACCCTGAAGATTCTGTGGGTGTTCACGCTCCATGAACTGCACTACATTGCCGAGGTTGTCTCCGTGACTGTTCAGATGTTCTTGAGGCCCTGCCAAAGGCAGGCTCCGCGCCGCATCCGAATCGAAGTAACTGAGATACCACCCCTCAATAAATCTGCGAAAGGCAGAGATTCTCGGATGTTGCGTCAGGGACCCCAGAGTAGCCACACCAAGCTTTTGCTTGTTATCCAACTCAACGACTTCCGTTTCCCGAAACTCTTCTGCAGCTTCCCCTTTCTCTACTCTTTCCATGAGCCCTGCAAAATCCTCATCTTTTTCAAGGCCAGCCTGCTCTCCTTTCCAGACCAGCCCCTTGCCATTCTCAAGCACAAGAAAAGAAAATGGCCGACCCCATTTTTGACCGTGGCGCTGCTGCCGAAGACGCTCCTTTGAAACAAATGGACGGCCTGCACTATCTTGCGCAATTGAAAGTTCGTATGTAATGGGACGTGCTTCCGAGGTCTCCCGGTAATACACCTCANNACCTCAAACTCTATGGCACCACTTGCCCCCTGCGTAAAAATTCTTTCAAAACCGCCACGTCCATGGGCATCACAGGCTACCTCGACTCCAGATTTCAGGCAGTCAGCCAAAAAACCAAAGGCATCAAACAGGGAACTTTTCCCGACCCCATTCCCACCTATAACTGTCGTCATGGGCATAAGCGGGGCTCTATTTCGCAAATTCCACAGCCGCCCAATCTTCAGATCCTTCAGCGCCCTGAAGTTTCTTATGCGGAAGCCTTCAAGTTTGACCATGTCAGGGCACCAGATGTATTCAGGAGCCGTAGTGGATAGAGATGATTTCGTAGGTGGTAGTGCCGTTGGGGGCCTTCACCTCTACGGTGTCACCCTCCTCGTGGCTGATGATAGCCTTGGCGATGGGGGAGGTGAGTGACAGGCGGCCTGCGGAGATGTCGGCCTCTACCTCGCCCACGATCTGGAAGTGCATGCGGTGGCCCTCTTCAAGTTGTTCAAGTTCTACGGTGCTACCGAATATGACGCGGCCTGCTGCCTCCACGCTGGCGGCATCAATGATGCGGGCGGTAGCGAGGGCAGTCTCCAGCATGGCGATGCGACCTTCCAGAAAGCTCTGCTCTTCGCGTGCTGCATGGTATTCAGCATTCTCTTTCAGGTCACCGTGGGCACGGGCCTCGGCAACAGCTCTGGTGATGCGCGGGCGCTCTACGCGCTTGAGCTGGTCCAGCTCCTCGCGTAGCCGCCTGGCACCCCCTGCGGTGATTGGTGTTGGTTTCATCAGGCTGTCCGTGCAATTGTCCGGTCGGCAAATCTGTCCTGTAATGATAGCACATTGCCACTGTCTTTGTATTGCAGGGCGCGGACGGCGGCCGCCGCCCCGGCCAGGGTGGTGACGTAGAAGACATTGCGCTGCAAGGCGGTACGCCGGATGCTGTAGGACTCCCGAATGGCCTGGCGGCCTGTTGTGGTGTTGATGATGAAGTCGATGGCCCCGTCGACCAGCATATCTACAATGTGGGGCTGTCCTTCCAGCACCTTGTTGACGCGGGTGCATTCCAGACCTCGCGCCGACAGTGCGGCGGCGGTGCCATGGGTAGCACAGAGGGTGAAGCCCAGCTCCAGCAGTGCGGCGGCGGTGGCGCAGACCGCCGCCTTGTCGGCATCCTTTACGCTGATAAACACCAGGCCTTCGCGAGGCAAGTGCATATGCACGGCACAGGCAGCCTTGTAGAAGGCTTCACCGAAATCGGCTCCCATCCCCATGACTTCTCCGGTAGACTTCATTTCCGGGCCCAGCAAGAGATCCACACCGGGCAGTCGATCAAAGGGAAACACGGCTTCTTTTACCGCATAGTGGGATAGTTTGAATGGTCTGGGACTGTAGCCCTGTTCACGCAGGCTGCGTCCGATCATGCAGCGCGCCGCCACACGCGCCAGGGGTATACCGGTAGCCTTGGAGACATAGGGGATACTGCGTGATGCCCGTGGATTCACTTCAAGTACGTAGATATGCTCGCCCTGCACAGCGAATTGCACATTCATCAGGCCGACTACATGCATCGCTGCAGCCAGCTTGCAGACCTGCTCGGCCAATCGGGCCTGCACGGCCCCGGACAGTGATTGGGGTGGCATGCAGCACGCGGAATCGCCGGAGTGTATGCCCGCCTGCTCGATGTGCTCCATGATGCCGCCGATAAACACTTCCTTGCCATCACTGACGGCATCCACATCTACTTCAATGGCGTTCTCCAGGAATCGATCCAGCAATATGGGAGCCTGTTTGGCGTAACGCAGGGCGGTATGGAAGTAGCGTTCCAGATCGGCTTCGTTGTAGACGATCTCCATGGCGCGACCCCCCAGCACATAGGAGGGACGCAGCACCAGTGGATAGCCCAGTGCCCGTGCCAGCGATCGGGCCTCTGCCAGGCTTTGTGTGGTCGCATTATCCGGCTGTTGCAGGCCGAGTTTGTTCAACAGGCCCTTGAAACGCTCACGATCCTCCGCCAGATCGATGGCCTCAGGCGTGGTGCCGATCAGTTTTACGCCGTGCTCTTCAAGCCCGCGTGCCAGACCCAGCGGGGTTTGCCCGCCAAACTGTACGATGGTGCCGTCCGGACGTTCCAGACGGGCAATGGCCAGCACATCTTCCAGGGTAAGGGGCTCAAAGTAGAGTCGGTCAGAAACATCGTAGTCGGTAGAAACGGTCTCCGGGTTACAGTTGACCATGATAATCTCCCAGGACTCTGCACGCAGTGCCTGTGCGGCGTGCACACAGCAATAATCAAACTCTATACCCTGACCAATACGGTTGGGACCGCTGCCGAGTATCATCACCTTGCGATGCTTGCCGGGCAGGGCCTCCGATTCCTGATCGTAGCTGGAGTACATGTAGGCTGTGGGCGTGGCAAACTCCGCCGCACAGGAGTCAACCCGTTTGTATGCCGGGTACACGTCGTGACGTTCACGCAAGGCACGCACGGTTGCTTCATCGCTGTTGAGCAGGGCCGCCAGGCGATGGTCAGAGAATCCCTGGCGCTTGAGGGTACGCAATCGGGTGGCATCCAGCGCCGCTATGCTGGTGCCACGCAGTTCTGACTCAACCTGCACCAGCGCCTGTATCTGCCGCAGGAACCATGGGTCAATGCGACTGCATTCGTGGATGTCGGCGATGCTCATGCCATGCCGAAAGGCATCGGCCACATACCACAAGCGCCGCGACCGTGCCACCCGCAGTTCACCGCGCAGGCGTTCCATGCTGTCCGGCTCATCCGGACTCAGCTGCTCTTCCAGACCAAAACCGCCATCCTCCAGGCTGCGCAGTGCCTTCTGCAGGGATTCCTGGAAGGTGCGTCCAATGGCCATCACCTCACCCACGGATTTCATTTGCGTGGTAAGGCGATCATCCAGGCCCTGCCCATGATCCCCAACATCAAATTTTTCGAAGTCGAAGCGCGGCATTTTGGTAACCACGTAATCGATCATGGGTTCAAAACTGGCAGGCATGGCACCGCCAGTGATTTCATTGGCCAGTTCATCCAGCGTGTAACCCACGGCCAATTTTGCAGCCACCCGTGCAATAGGAAAGCCGGTTGCCTTGGAGGCCAGTGAGGAAGAACGGGAAACCCGCGGGTTCATCTCTATGACCACCATGCGGCCTGTTTCCGGATTGACCGCAAACTGCACATTGGAGCCTCCGGTATCCACGCCGACCTCGCGCAGGATTGCGACCGCCGCATTACGCATACACTGATATTCCTTGTCTGTCAGGGTTTGCGCCGGGGCCACCGTGATCGAGTCGCCGGTATGGATGCCCATCGGGTCCATGTTTTCAATAGAGCAAACGATGATACAGTTATCCTGACAATCGCGCACCACCTCCAGTTCAAACTCCTTCCAGCCCAGCACGGGCTCTTCGAGCAATACCTGATGCGAAGGCGAGGCCCGCAGGGCCTGTGTGCACAACTCATCAAACTCCTGATTGTTGCAAGCGACCCCACTGCCACCACCACCCAGGGTAAAGGAGGGCCTGAGGATCACCGGGTACCCCAGCTCCCGGCGGATCAGCCGCGCTTCATCAAGGCTGCTGGTGACCAGTGCGTGAGGCATATCCAGACCAATGCGGCGCATGGCCTCACCGAACAAACCACGATCCTCCGCACGGGCTATGGCCTGGCGTGAGGCACCGATAAGCTGCACGCCATGCTTTTGCAACACGCCGTGCTCATCCAGCTGCATGGTGACGTTGAGCGCGGTCTGTCCGCCCATGGTCGGCAGCAGGGCATCCGGTTTTTCCTTGCGAATGATTTCAGCCACAACCTGCCAGCGCAACGGTTCTATATAGGTGGCATCGGCCATCTCCGGATCCGTCATGATGGTCGCCGGGTTGGAGTTAACCAGTACCACGCGGTAACCTTCCTCGCGCAGTGCACGGCAGGCCTGACTACCCGAGTAATCAAACTCGCAGGCCTGACCGATAGTAATCGGCCCCGCACCCAGGATCAGGATGGTCTCAATGTCGGTACGGCGTGGCATGATCTCAGCCCATAGTACGCCGTGCCTGCATCGGCACTATAAAGCGCTGTGTAAACAACTCGCGCACATCATGCGGACCCGGACTGGCCTCTGGATGTCCCTGAAAGCCGAAGACTGGCAGATGGGCATGTTGTATGCCTTGCAGGCTGCCATCAAACAGCGAACGGTGGGTCATGCACAGTTCAGCGTTGAGACTGGACTCTGCCACGGCAAAGCCATGATTCTGACTGGTAATAAACACGCGCCCGGAGGCGATGTCCTGCACCGGGTGATTGGCACCATGATGGCCGAATTTCATTTTTACGGTGCGTGCACCCATGGCCAGTGCCAGCAGCTGATGTCCCAGACAAATCCCCAACACCGGCACCCCGGAATCACACAGTTTGCTGACCTCGTTGATAATCCCCGTGCAGGCCGCCGGGTCACCGGGGCCGTTGGACAGGAAGATCCCTTCTATGCCTGGCGCGGCCAGAATGTCGGCAGCCGGTGTGTCAGCCGGGACTACGGTAAGCCGACAGCCCAGTTGTACCAGCAGCCGCAGGATGCTACGCTTGACACCAAAATCATATACATACACACGGCAGCCCGCAGTGGTGGGTGCCGGAATATCATCTGCACCGGGACCGACCATACCGTTGATCCAGTCATAGGATGCACGGGTGCTGCTCGCCGAGGCCAGATCACGGCCCGCCAATCCGGACCAGTCACGCGCCGCCTGTATGGCAAGTTCTGCCGTATCATCAGTACCGGAACACAGACAGCCCCGCAGCGCCCCCTGCTCTCGCAGTTTGCTGGTCAGGGCGCGGGTATCCACCGCAGCAATGCCGGGCACCCCCTGACGTTGCAGGTAGTGATCCAGCGACTCCTGGCTACGCCAGTTACTCGGTTCAGTACACAGCGCATGCACAGCCAGCCCCGCTACCTGCACACGCGCAGATTCCTCATCTTCCGGGTTCGTGCCAGTATTGCCGATATGCGGCTGGGTAAACACCACCAGCTGCTGTTGGTAGGATGGATCGGTCAGGATCTCCTGATAGCCGGATGCCGCCGTGTTAAACACCAGTTCACCGACCACACGCCCCACCGCACCGATGCCCTGACCGTGGTACACGCTACCATCCTCCAGGGCCAACAGCGCTGGACAGGAAGTGGCTGCACTATGCACGGTTGCTTATTGACCGCAGGCCCAGCACATCCTGCATGTCGTACAGGCCGGAGTCATGCTGCATAACCCAGTGGACAGCACGCACCGCACCATCGGCAAAGGCCATGCGATCCGTGGCGCGATGTATCAGTTCCAGTCGCTCACCGGCCCATGCAAACATGACCGTGTGTTCACCGATAACATCGGCTGCCCGTAGTGAGGCATAACCTATACTGCCTGCCTCGCGGACACCGCCCCGGCGACCGTAGACATCATCCGCGGGTGCAGTCCGCTCCTCACGCACGATCCGACCGAGTTCCAGTGCCGTGCCGGACGGGGCATCACGCTTGGCAGCATGATGTGTATCCAGGATCTCTACGTCGGCCTGCTGCAAGGTGCGGGCACCCTGCCCGGTCAAGGCAAACATCAGGTTGATACCCACACTCATGTTGGGAGCCATGACCACCGCTATCCGGGTGGCAGCCTGACGCACCTCTGCCTGTGCCGCCGCATCCAGACCGGTGGTGCCGATCACCATGCGCAGGCCCGCCTGACTACACTGCTGTACGCGCTCCAGGGTGCCCTGTGCACTGCTGAAGTCAATCAGCACATCCGGTGGTGCAGCAAGCGGTTCCAGCGTGGCGCAGATCGGCACACCTATGGCACCGATGCCGGCCACCTCCCCTGCGTCCGTGCCGAGACCAACCGCCCCGACCTGTTCCAGTGCCGCCGCTACAGTAACACCCGGATCGGCATGGCAGGCCACCACCACGCTGCGCCCCATACGCCCCCCCGCCCCACTGACAGCGATGCGGATCACGACACCCTGTCCCTCAAGAGTGCAACCCGTTGAAGAATTTTTTTACACGACCCAGCCAGTTGCTGTGCATGGGACTGTGTTTCTTGTCGGCGATCCCCTCACCGAGTTCGGTCAGCAATTCCTTCTGACGCTTACCCAGGTTTACCGGCGTTTCTACACGCACCCGGCAGTGCAGATCACCGGGGGAGCGGGCACGCACCGAGGGCACTCCCTTGCCACGCAGGCGATACACATGGCCGGATTGCGTACCCGAATTGATGTGCAGCTTGACACGCCCTGCCAGGGTTGGGACCTCTACATCACCACCGAGTGCGGCATTGGTGATGCTGATCGGTACCTCGCAATATAAATCCCGGCCCTCACGTTGAAACATGGGATGCGGCGCGATGCGTATGTGCAAAAACAAATCGCCGGACGGACCACCCCCCGCCCGCGAGGCCTCTCCGGCATTCTGCAAACGCACTCGATCCCCATCATCCACACCCGCAGGAATCTTCACCTCCATCGGGCTGGACTCACGCATCCGCCCACTGCCCCGGCAATTCTTGCAGGGATTGGATATGGTCTGGCCACTACCCTGACAATGCGGACAGGACTGCCGGATGGAGAACACGCCCTGTTGCAGACGCACCTGTCCGGCCCCCTCACAGTATGAGCATTGCACTGGCGCACTGCCCGGACCTGCCCCACTGCCGCTGCATTGACCACACCGCACCTGCCGCGGGATGCGCAGTTTTACAGTGGTACCTGTGGCACTGTCAGCAAGGCTTATCTGGATCTCATAGTCTATATTGCTGCCCCGCCGCTGCGTGCGTACGTCACCGCTACCACCGCTACCACCGCCACCAAAGATATCAGAGAAGATGTCCCCGAAGATATCATTCGCATCCCCGGTAAAGCCGTGGGCGCGCCCGGCGGCTTGCCCGGTGCCCGCCGCCAGACCCTCGTGACCGAACTGATCATACATGGCCCGCTTTTGATCATCGGACAGCACCTCATAGGCCTCTTTTACCTGCTTGAAGGTCTCCGCAGATCGGGCATCTCCCGAGTTCCGATCCGGGTGCAGCTTCATCGCCAGACGACGATAAGCCTGCTTGATTTCAGCGCCGTTCGCACCACGGGAAACGCCGAGGGTATCGTAATAATTCTGCACCCCGCTCATCCAGGCACACCAGCGTCTGGTACCACCCGGACCACTGCGGGACTCGCTCCGGGACAGGGGATAAATGGAAGCAGCATATTAATCCGACCGCGAATCGTTTTTCTCTTCCTCAACTTCCTCAAAATCAGCATCCACTACATGCTCATCCTCGCCACCTGCTGCACCACCATTTGCGCCCGGGGCGGCAGCCGCATCCGTCGGCTGTGCCGCCGCATCGCCGTGTTGCGCCAGCCGTGCTGCCAGGCTGGCCGCTACTTCAGTGAGTTTGCCCGCCACCTCCTTGATCGCTGCCATATCATCGCCCTTGCTCTTTTCCTCAACCGCTGCCATGGCCTCCTCAATCTGCTTGCGCTCCGCCTCCGGCAGCTTGTCGCCGAGTTCACGCACAGACTTTTGTACCGAGTACACCAGTTCATCCGCATGATTGCGCTGTTGCACCAACTCACGCATGCGCTGATCCTCTTCGGCGTGGGTCTCTGCACCTTCCACCATGTTTCTGATCTGCGCCTCATCCAGACCACTGGAAGACTTGATAACGATGGATTGCTTCTTGCCGGTCTGCTTGTTCGTGGCCGAGACACTCATGATGCCGTTGGCATCCATATCAAACGACACCTCGATCTGTGGGGTACCACGGGGGGCCGGGGGGATATCTGTCAGATCGAAACTACCGAGCAGGTTGTTGTCCCCGGCCTGCGTACGCTCACCCTGCAACACCCGCACCGTTACCGCAGGCTGGTTATCCTCAGCCGTTGAGAACACCTGCTTGGCGTTGGTCGGAATCGTGGTATTGCGCTCGATCAGTTTGGTCATCACCGCCCCGAGGGTTTCAATACCAAGGGACAGCGGGGTCACGTCCAGCAACAATACATCCTTGACTGTATCGCCGAGCACCCCGCCCTGAATGGCCGCCCCCACCGCTACCGCCTCATCCGGATTTACATCGTGCCGGGAGGCACTGCCGAAGAACTTTTCCACCTTGTCGCGTACCAGTGGCATACGGGTCTGACCCCCGACCAGCACCACATCATCAATATCACTGACAGTAACACCAGCATCCTGCAGCGCCCGCTTGCAGGGCTCCAGCGTGTTGTCAACAATATCCTCCACCAGAGACTCCAGTTTGGCACGGGTCAAGCGCACATTCAGGTGCTTGGGCCCGATTGCATCCGCAGTAACATAGGGCAGATTGATGTCGGTCTGCACGTTGGAAGACAGTTCGACCTTGGCCTTCTCGGCTGCCTCCTTGAGACGCTGCATGGCAAGTGGATCATTGCGCAGATCTATGCCTTGCTCGTTCTTGAACTCGGTGCACAGATAGTCAATGATGCGCAGATCGATATCCTCACCGCCCAGAAAGGTATCCCCCGCGGTAGCCAGCACCTCAAACTGCTGTTCACCATCCACATCGGCGATCTCAATGATGGAGATATCAAAGGTGCCGCCGCCCAGGTCGTACACCGCCACCTTGGAGTCCGCCTTGCCCTTGTTCCGCCGACCCATGCCGTAGGCCAGTGCGGCTGCCGTGGGCTCGTTGATAATACGCTTCACCTCCAGGCCTGCAATGCGCCCGGCATCCTTGGTGGCCTGCCGCTGCGAATCACCAAAGTAGGCCGGCACCGTGATCACGGCAGCCTCCACCTTCTCACCCAGATATTCCTCGGCGGTCCGCTTCATCTTCATCAGCACCCGCGCCGATATCTCCGGCGGTGCCATGCGCTTGCCATTGACCTCCACCCACGCATCACCATTGTCGGCAGCGGCGATGGTATAAGGCACCATCTTCATATCACGCTGCACTACCTCATCATCGTAGCGCCGCCCAATCAGGCGCTTCACCGCAAACAGCGTGTTCTTGGGATTGGTGACGGCCTGTCGCTTGGCAGCTTGCCCGACCAGTACCTCATCGTTATCCGCAAAGGCAACCACCGACGGGGTCGTGCGTGCGCCCTCGCTGTTTTCGATCACCCGGGTGCTACCAGCACCCCCTTCCAGCACGGCAACGCAAGAATTCGTGGTGCCCAAATCAATGCCTATAATCCTGGCCATCTCCATGTACTCCTCAATTGATCCGATCTCACAGGCTGCGCAGAACGCGGCCTCATGTCCGGGGCAGACGCCCCACCTGCATATGAGGGGCTACCCACGGAATTTCAAGGTGCAGACAGGGCACAACGCCTGTCGGCCTCAGTCCGCCTCGCCCGCCTCGCCCGCCTGTCCTGCCGCCGCAACCACAACGCGGGCGGGCCGCAGCAAGCGACCGTGCAGCCTGTACCCCTTCTGCAGAACAGTAACCACCTGCAGAGCACCACCGCCATCGGCAGCGCCGGACTGCGTGGAAACGGCCTCGTGCAACTCCGGGTCAAAGGGCTGCCCAACCGGCTCAATGCACTCCACCCCGGCCCGCCGCAGACCGTTGCAGAACTGCTCCAGGGTGAGTTGCAGGCCCTTGCGCATATCCTCATCCGTGATCACAGCCTCCACCGCCTGGCAGCTGAGTTCCAGACTGTCCAGTACGGGCAGCAACTCTCGCAGGAAGCCTTCCAGGGCATATCTGGATACATTCTCCATGTCGCGCTTCTGGCGCTTGTAGCTGTTCTCCAGCTCCGCACGGGCACGCAGCAGGGCATCCTGTGCCTCCTTTTCCCCATCCCTTGACTCCTGCAGCTCCTGTTGCAAGTCCCCGATGGTTTCGTGCAACTCATCCGCCTCTGTCAGGGGTGCGGTATCTACCGTCTCGGCGGGGGCTGCATCATCATCGGGCACAGCCGCCAACTCAGCCGCATCACCATGCGGGTCCTGTATATCCTGAAGTTCGTCTTTAGCGGTCACCGCCACTCCTCACAGCGTCCAGGCAGCAGGCATCACTCCCAACCACCGTTTCCGGGCGGGGATTATACACCACCTCACCGCCCCGACAGCACGCCACGGCCTATGGCCCCGCGGGCAGGGCCAGCCGGGTCACGACCCGCCAGTCCTGCTGTCCGGCACGAAACGCCTCGTAGGAGCGGTATACCTCGGCAAATTGTGCATCGGCAGCCGCCTCTGCCTGTAGCGCCTGCCGGGTGTAATCGTACAGCTTCTGCAGGACCTCGGGCGGGAAGGCACGGATACTGATACGCGACTGCTGGCGCAGTTCCTGCAGGGCGATACGATTTTGCTTATCGATCTCCGCCAGGCTCCAGGCCCGGGTGGCCGCCGCCGCCCGCTCCACGATACGCTGCAGGTCAGCAGGCAGGGATTCCCACGCCGCCATGCTGATCAGCAACTCCAACTCGGTGCCGCGCTCGTGCCAACCCGGATAGTAGTAATACTTTGCCACACGCTGCAGACCCAGGCGCTGATCATGAAACGGCCCCACCCATTCAGTGGCATCGATCACGCCACGCTCCAGTGCCATATAAATCTCCCCACCCGCCAGCAGCACCGGATTGCCGCCGGCCATCTCCAACACCTTGCCCCCCAGACCGGGGATACGCATGCGCAGTCCCTGTATATCCTCCAGCGATTCCACAGGGCGATTGAACCAGCCGCCCATCTGCATGCCGGTATTGCCGATGGACAGCGGGCGGACCCTAAACGGGAGATACAACTTACGCCACAGTTCCAAACCACCACTGTGCAGCCAGTCCCGCATCCCCGCAGCATCCATGCCAAAGGGCACCGAGGAAAAGAACTGTGCAGCCGGAATCTTGCCGGCCCAGTAGTAGGCCGAGCCGTGCCCCATCTCCACGGTGCCCTGCGCTACCGCATCAAACACCTGCAAGGCGGGCACCAGTTCACCGGCGGCATACACACGAATCTTCAGGCGACTGTTGCTCATCTGCCCGACATCCGCAGCAAAGCGCTCCGCGCCCTCCTGAAAGACCGGGAAGCCCACCGGCCAGGTGGTCACCATGCGCCAGTCAAAACGCTGCGCTGTAGCGGCCACCGTACCCTCTTCACGCACCTCCTCCTGACAGGCGGGCAACAGCAGTCCCACCAACAGCAGTCCCATAATGTGTTTGTTCATAATCTACTCCTCCGCTGTCCCGTCTACCGGCCACAACCGGGACTGATGGGCCAACAGCCATTTGCAACCTGTATGCTCAAAATTAACCATCAGCCGGACATCCCTGCCCCGGCCTTCCAGTTTCAGGATTGTACCCTGCCCATAGCGGCCATGCACCACCTGCTGACCGAGACTGAAGTCGAAATCCTGCGACGAGGACTCCTCCGGGCGCAGATGCTCCAGCAAATGGGCAGGCAACTCTCCCAGAAAGCGTGAGGCATCGTGATAGCGTGGTTCGCCATGCAACATGCGATAACTTGACCAGCACAAGGTGAGTGCCCGGCGAGCCCGGGTCATGCCTACATAACACAGCCGTCGCTCCTCCTCCAACTGTGCAGGGTCCCCCTGCGACAGGCTGTGCGGGAACAGGCCTTCCTCCAGACCCAGGATATAAACGCGATCAAACTCCAGGCCCTTCGCGGCATGCACAGTCATCAACTGCACACCCTGTTCATCACCACTCTCATCGCCGGACTCCAGGGCCGTGTGCGCCAGAAAACTCAGGATCGGCGCCGTCCCCTCCTCGGCATGGTTCTGGTCATACCAACTGCAGGCATTTACCAGCTCATCCAGATTCTCTCGCCTGGATATGGACCGCGGATCCTTGTCCTGCTGATAATGTGCATCCATGCCACTGCTGCGGATCACGGCGGCCATGGCCTCTCGCAAGGGCACCTCATGACACGCCGCAGCCAACTCATCCAACAGTTCCAGGAACTTCTCAATGCGGACACGGGCCGGGGCCGCGATCCGGCGCGCCGCCGCGCGCAGCGAACAGGTCTCCGCCTCTGCAAGTTCCTCAATGAGCCGCAAGGTACGGGGGCCGATACCTCGCGGCGGAAAGTTCACCACCCGCCGGAAGGCCATGTCATCATCAGCACTCACGGCCAGACGCAGATAGGCCATGGCATCCTTGATCTCCTTGCGATCATAGAAGCGCAGACCGCCCCGCACCCGGTAGGGCAGTTCCGCATGCAGGCAGGCCTCCTCCATGGTACGCGACAAGGCACTCACCCGATACAGCACCGCGACCTCGGCCAGCACCCCACCCGTATCCCGCCACTGGATGATGTCATTGCTCACATGACGGGCCTCATCCTGCTCATCCCGCGCCGCAAATACCCGCACCGGATCACCGGCCTCTCCCGAGGTCCACAACTCCTTGCCGATACGGGAACCATTGCAGGCGATCAGACCATTGGCCACTGCCAGAATATTCCCGGTAGAACGATAGTTTCTCTCCAGACGCAACAACCGACAGTCCTTGAAATCCCGGGTAAAGTGTTGCAGATTATCCACCCGTGCCCCCCGCCAGCCATAGATCGACTGATCATCATCACCCACCGCAAAGACCTCAGCCCCATCTCCACACAGCAGGCGTATCCAGTTGTATTGCAGGGCATTGGTATCTTGAAACTCATCTACCAGAATGCACTGAAACCGCTGGTGATAAACAGCCTGCACCTCCGCATCACGCCGGAACAGCTCATACACCCGGAGCAACAACTCCGCAAAGTCCACCAGACCCTCCCGGTCACAGTGCTCCTGATAACGGCGATAGCTGTCGATCCACGCCGCCGATGCATCCGTAACCGGCTCCAGGGAGGCAGGCCGCCGTGCACGATCCTTGCAAGCGTTGATAAAACCCTGCAACTGCCGCAACTCCGCAGGGGGCAGCGCATTGGCCTTGAGCAGCTGCCGTAACACCCCCAACTGATCCTGGCTGTCAATGATCTGAAAATCCCCGACCAGACCTGCTGCCTGCGCATGAAAACGCAGAATACGATGCGCGATACCATGGAAGGTGCCCACCCACATCGGCCCCACCGGCACCTCGGCCAACTGCAGAATACGCCCCCGCATCTCCCCCGCTGCCTTGTTTGTGAAGGTCACCGCCAACAAGGCACGCGGCGCAACCCCATTCAGAATCTGCCAGGCCACACGATGCACCAGTACCCGGGTCTTGCCACAACCCGCACCTGCCAGAATCAGCCAGTGTCCAGGAGGTGCAGTAACCGCCGAACGCTGCTCGTCGTTTAACTGCGAGAGTATCTTCTCAGCCTGCATGCCATTCTCAGTGCCCGGCAACGCCCTTCCAATACTCCGCCTTCTCTTTATCTGCCGGGACCAGAAGCCCCCGATCATAAAGCACATACAGCCTATGCTGTGACCTCTGGTGCCCCTGTTCCGCAGCGCTTGTATACAGTGCTACCGCCTTCTTGACATCCTTCGGCACCCCACGCCCCTGCACATGCAACGTAGCCAACCCATAGGTACCATCCCCGTCCCCCTGCTCATGAGCCCGCGTATACCAGTACGCCGCCCGATCATAATCCTGATCCACCTGATCGCCCGTCTCGTACATATAGCCTGCACTCACCTGCGCCTCCGGCAAGCCGCCCTCGGCATACTCCAGAATCTTGTCCGCCGCCCCAAACTGACCATACAGCCACCCCAACAACAACATGGACAGCAACACCCCGGTGCCGACCTTCTGCCTCGTATTCATCATACCAGGGCATTGTACCCGATCCCGGCCCTTGACCTCAGCATCCAAATCCGCATACCCTGCAGGGATGCAACTGGACATGCACTACTATGGCACCTATGCCATGGCCAGAAGTGCGGGCATTCCCAATGCGGTCGCCCGTACCATCGCCGCCTGTGCACAGTTCGTGGACGACAACGTTGCCAGCTCCCATGTTGACTTTGAGAACGGCGCCCGCATCAATGCCGTGGCCACCGCCCACCACGCCTGTGACGTGGACAACCTGAGTCCCGACGACCAGCGCCAGATCTGGGTGCCGTTCCACTTCCTGCCCGGCAACATCGGCAACAGCTACACCGAAAGACTAAAATGCCGCATGGACAGCCCCATAGCCCGGGAGATGTGCGAGCATCACCTGCACAGGGCTCCCCGTGACTTCGCCCCGGCCCTGATGGGCATCGCTGCACATGTCTACGCTGATACCTTCTCCCACTACGGCTTCTCTGGCGTCAGTTCCAGAGGCAACAAGGTAGAACAGGACAGTTTCAAATTCCACGAAGAAATCCACAGCGATCACCCGCTCAAACCCGACATGCGCGATTACATCACCCGCAAGGCCAAGGCCTTCTTTTCCAGCCCGAACAACGGCTTCTCCATGGAGAACATCAAGGCATGGCTTGCCGAGACCCTCTCCGGCAGCCTGGGCCACGGCTCCGTCGCCACCTACCCCGACCGCCCCTACCTGATATGGCGCTTTACCTATGAAAACCCGGACGCAGTCGCCAACCCCAGCACCCGCAACAACCCGGAGACCTTCCTCCTCGGTTGCCAGGCCCTCTACCGGCTATTCAAACGCTTTGGCGAACACTACCCCAACGCCCCGAGCCACCCCGACTTCGACCACATCCGGGACACAGTAGCCGAGATCCTCCAGCTGCAAGGCCCTAAAGCAGAACGCATCGCCAAATGGCAGGAAGCTGCCGAACAGGGCCGGCTCTGGCCCACCAAAGAAAGCATCCCACCCTACCCCGGCGAACAGTGGAACCACGACTGGCAAGCCCAACGACCCGACTACAACGCCGTACTCCAATCCCCCATCTGGCACTTCTACCAAGCCGCAGCCATCCACCGCACCTACGTCCTGCGAGACCTGCTACCCCAATACGACCTGGTGGTCAACTGAAGG
>DKIB01000015.1 GCA_002454015.1 Proteobacteria bacterium UBA6729 | reverse complement strand
CGCTGACTTTTCTCTGGATGAAACTGGGTTGCAAACACATTGTCGTGCCCGGCCACGGAAACGAAGGGCACCGCATACCGGGTCAGGGCCAGGACTGATTCTGCACGGCAGGATTCCATGTAGTAGCTGTGCACAAAATAAAACCAGGACTGATCCGGGATCTCTGCAAACAGTGGGTGGGCACGCTGGTACTGCACCTGATTCCAGCCCATCTGCGGTATCTTGTAGCGCTGCCCACTGGCATCGGTGACCGGAAAGCGCCGAATCACGCCGCCCGTCAGGTTCAGTGCGACGGTGCCGCCATCCTCTTCACTGTGACTGCCCAGCATCTGCAAACCGAGGCAGATGCCGAGGAAGGGCACTTGCCGCAGTGCCTGTTGCAACGGTTCCAGCAGCTCACGCTGACGCAGCCCGGCCAGACAGGGCCCGATGGCCCCCTGCCCCGGAAACACCAGCCTGGAGGCGGCACGCAACGCACCGGGCTCGGCACTGATCCGAATCCGGGCATCCCGCCCGGCCACATGTTCCAGGGCTCGGGCGACAGAGCGCAGGTTACCGGTGCCGTGGTCAACGATGACGACACGCTGCATCAGGGTCGCCCCGGGTTACAGGCTGCCCTTGGTGGAAGGAATTGCCTCCAGCTGACGTGGGTCCCGCTCTACTGCGATGCGTAACGCGCGACCCAGTGCCTTGAACACCGTTTCGGCCACATGATGTGCATTGCGCCCGCGCAGGTTGTCCACATGCAGGGTAATGGCGGCATGGTTCACAAAGCCCTGAAAGAACTCCCGCACCAGATCCGCGTCAAAGTCCCCGATACGGGCTCGTGGAAATTCAACGTAATAGAACAGGCCGGGACGACCGGAGCAGTCCAGCACCACCCGGGACAGCGCCTCGTCCAGTGGCACGCAAGCCTCACCATAGCGGCGCACCCCGGCCTTGTCGCCCAGCGCTGCTGCCAGGGCCTGACCAAACACAATACCGATGTCCTCTACCGTGTGGTGGGCATCCACCTCCAGGTCACCGCGGGCCTGCAATTCCACATCCAGCAGGCCATGGCGAGCCACCTGCTCCAGCATATGATCCAGGAATGGCAGGCCGGAATTGATGCTGGCCTGACCCTGCCCATCCAGATTGAGCGTAAGAGAAACACGAGTCTCGCGGGTCTCGCGCGTCACTGACTGCTTGCGATTACTCATCGTATGATGTACAAGTCCCGAGTGGGGCACCTGACCCTGCTCAGTATATCAGTAATCCATGTCTATCGTAACGAATCCACTGAACGCCTTTGAGGATTACCTGCATACGCTGCAGGAACGCATCCTGACGGCCTTGCAGGAATTGGACCCCGAGCTGCGGGTGCGCGCCGATACATGGCAGCGCAGTGCCGGGGGTGGCGGCGAGACTCGCGCCATTGCCGGGCCGGGCCTGTTTGAGAAGGGCGGGGTGAATTGCTCCCGCGTGCATGGCCATGCGCTGCCACCAGCGGCGTTGCGCACCCGCCCGGAGATGGCCGGACGCCCCTTTGAAGTCTGTGGACTCTCGGTGGTGGTGCATCCGCGAAACCCATACGTGCCCACCGCACATGCCAATCTGCGCCTGTTCCGGGTGAATCGACAGCTGTGGTGGTTTGGGGGCGGCTTTGACCTGACTCCATACTACGGCTTTGACGAGGATGCCCGGCACTGGCATCAGACGGCCCGGGCCGCATGTGCCCCCTTTGGCAGCGAACTCTATCCCCGCTTCAAGCGCTGGTGTGATGAATACTTCTATCTGGCGCACCGTGAAGAGACACGCGGCATCGGCGGCCTGTTTTTCGATGACCTGAATGCCTGGGACTTTGCACACTGTCAGCAATTCGTACAACGGGTAGGCGATCACTTCCTGCCCGCCTACCTGCCCATTGTGGAGCGACGCCGGGCGACCCCCTACGGAGAGCGTGAGCGCGCGTTTCAATCCTGCCGCCGGGGGCGCTATGTGGAATTCAATCTGGTGTATGATCGCGGTACCCTGTTCGGCCTGCAATCCGGCGGGCGTGCCGAGTCCATTCTGGTCTCCATGCCCCCCCTGGCCACTTGGCACTACAACTGGCAGACAGAACCCGGTTCACCGGAGGCTGAACTGGTGGAACGCTATCTGCGACCCCGGGACTGGCTGCACGAGGAGGATCGCTGACGTGGTACAATTCGCGACATGACTACGACAGCTCGCGACAGGGCAGCCTCCACATGGCACTGACGCAAACCCCCCTCTGCGATTTCGGGCAGGCAGCGCCGGAGTTCCGGCTGGAAGGCACCGATGGCAGGTTCCACACCCTGGCGGATTGCCGTGGCAGCCAGGGCACGCTGGTCATGTTTATCTGTAATCATTGCCCCTATGTGCAGGCCATACTGGAACGCCTGATACAGACGACACAGGAACTGGCACACTGTGGGGTCAGCAGCGTGGCCATCATGCCCAATGATACCGATGCCTATCCCGAGGATGATCTGGAACCCATGCAGACCACGGCGCAGCAGTACAAGTTTGGCTTCCCCTACCTGATCGACCCGACTCAGGAGGTCGCACATGCATACGGCGCGGTATGCACCCCGGACTTTTTTGGATACAACGCCAAACTGGAACTGCAGTACCGTGGGCGGCTGGATGAGGGGCGCATGCAAGCTCCGGCCACCGGGGCACGTCGGGACCTGTATTTGGCCATGCAACAGATCGCCACCACAGGTACCGGACCCGATATACAGCAGATCAGTGCAGGTTGCTCGATCAAGTGGCGCGCCTGAACAACGGGCCACCGCACATCTACCGTACCGCGACTGACACCAATTCCGTGCCCCTCACCCGCAGGCAGCTGGCCAATGCCATTCGTGCGCTCAGCATGGATGCCGTGGAGCGTGCCCAATCCGGACACCCGGGCGCACCGCTCGGCATGGCAGATATCGCCGAGGTGCTCTGGAACGATTACCTGCGCCACAACCCGCTCAACCCATCCTGGCCGGACCGGGATCGGTTTGTGTTGTCCAACGGTCATGGCTGCATGTTGCTGTATGCCGCGTTGCACCTCAGCGGCTACGAACTGTCCATGGAACAGATCAAGAACTTCCGG
Source organism: Proteobacteria bacterium UBA6729 (assembly GCA_002454015.1). Classification (GTDB taxonomy): domain Bacteria; phylum Pseudomonadota; class Gammaproteobacteria; order Porifericomitales; family Porifericomitaceae; genus UBA6729. The sequence continues at coordinate 10,092 of DKIB01000015.1, read as the reverse complement.
CAACTGGGTTCAATGACACCGGGGCACCCGGAATACGGCCACACCCCGGGCGTGGAGGCCACCACCGGCCCCCTCGGACAGGGGCTGGCCTGCGCAGTGGGGATGGCATTGGCAGAACGCTCGCTGGCACAGCGTTTTAATCGGGATGAGCTGGAGCTCGTCAATCACCATACCTATGTGGCAGCAGGCGAGGGTTGCCTGATGGAAGGCATCTCCCATGAGGCCTGTTCGCTGGCCGGGGTACTGGGTCTGGGCAAACTGGTCGTGCTGTTTGACAACAACAACATCTCCATTGATGGCGATGTGTCCGGCTGGTTCACCGAAGATACCCCGGCACGGTTTGAGGCCTACGGATGGCATGTAGTACGTGCCGTGGATGGCCACGACCCGGAACAGATTCGCACGGCACTGGATGCGGCACGGGCCGAGCAGTCCCGCCCGTCACTGATCTGCTTCTACACCGTGATCGGCTGGGGGGCACCGGACAAGGAAGGTACAGCGGCTTGTCATGGCGCACCGCTGGGCAAGGATATCGTGGCCCGTACACGGGCACGTCTGGGGTGGTCACATCCACCATTCCAGCTGCCGCGGGAGTACTACGAACACTGGGATGCACGTGAACGCGGTGCCCGGCTGGAGGCCGCATGGCGGCAACAGCTGTCCACCTGCCGGGCGCGCTATCCGGAACTGACAGCCGAGTTTGAGCGGCGCATACAGGGCCGCCTGCCGGGTGCGTGGCAAGCACAGCTGCAACAGCTGCTGGAACAGCTGGCAGCAGACCGCAACGACATGGCAACACGCAAGGCCTCCCTGCATTGTCTGGAGCATCTGGGCCCTGTGCTGCCGGAACTGATCGGTGGCTCGGCCGACCTGACCGACTCCAACCTGACCCGCTGGTCCGGCGCACGCAGCAACCCGGCGGAAGGCAAGGACGGCAACTACATCTATTACGGGGCACGTGAGTTCGCCATGTATGCCATCAACAACGGCATTGCCCTGCATGGTGGATGGATCCCATACGGTGGTACCTTTCTGGTGTTTACGGATTACGCACGCAATGCACTCCGCCTCAGTGCCCTGATGGGGTTGCGTACTATCTTCGTGCTCACCCATGACTCCATCGGCCTGGGTGAGGATGGCCCCACGCACCAACCTGTGGAACAGCTCGCATCACTGCGATTGATCCCTGAGATGTCCGTGTGGCGACCCTGCGATGCCCTGGAGTGTGCCGTGGCGTGGCAGGCCGCGCTGGAGCGGGAGGATGGCCCTACGGCACTGCTGCTGTCACGTCAGACCCTGCCCTTTATGCAGCGCAGCGCAGCACAGATCGATGCCATACAGCGGGGGGCCTATGTGCTGTATGACAGCAGCACGGCTACCCCCGAGCTGATCCTCATGGCCACCGGTTCCGAAGTGCAACTGGCCATGAGTGCGGCCCGCCAGCTGGAATCCTCCATGCGGGTACGGGTGATCTCCATGCCCTGCCTGGATCGGTTTGAGCGTCAGGAGGCGAGCTACCGGGAGCAGGTGCTGCCGCCCGACTGTCAGCACCGTATCGCCACTGAAGCGGGCAGCCCGGATTCCTGGTATCGCTATACAGGTAGCGCAGGCCGGGTGCTGGGCATCACCCGGTTTGGGGCCTCCGCCCCGGGAGACAAAGTCTACCGCCATCTGGGCTTGACCACAGAGGCACTGGTCAGGCAAGCCACCGAACTGCACGACAGCTGACCGCGACATGCATGCCGGGCTGCCTGACACAGGCACAGCCCCCTGCACCGACTTCAGGAGTCCCGAGCCGCGTCCAGGGCCTGTATCTGCTGCTCTGCCAGGGCCACCCAATCCTCCTGAGCAGCCCTGCTGCGCTAAATCCGGCCGGGCTCCTGAAATCCCTGCAAGGGGTCACGTGGCTCGCAGGAAGCCACTGCGGGGGTGGATTCAGGACGGGCCACGGTTTATAATGATCAGCCTGCTTCGGGTCGGGCCGTTGCCCGGTCGACATTTACAGGGTGCAGAACGCAATGGCAACAGAACAGACTCTTTCCATGATCAAGCCGGATGCGGTGGCCCGTAATCTACTCGGCAGGGTTACGGCGCGGACCGAGGGCATCGGCCTGCAGGTCGTCGCGGCCCGCATGTTGCGGATGGACCGCACCCGTGCGGAGCAGTTCTATGCCGTGCATCAGCAACGATCATTCTTTGAGGAGCTGGTGAAGTTCATGGCCTCCGGACCGATTCTGGCACAGGTGCTGGAAGGCGACGAGGCTATACAACGCTATCGGGAACTGATGGGGGCAACCTTTCCGTGCGATGCCGAAGAGGGGACCCTGCGGGGAGATTTTCGGGAGCATAAGGATGTAGACCCTCTGTACAACATTGTGCATGGTTCGGACAGTCTGGAGAACGCCCGCGTGGAGATCGAATTTTTCTTCTCCCCGGCTGAAATTCACTCCAGGTCTGATTAGCTGCCATCGGGATGCTATGTCACGTCATGGCTGTAGATAATGTTACCCCGGTCCCGGCAGGCGAGCAGGCCGCCCGTATGGTTAATCTGCTGGGATGTGACCGGGCCGGGCTGGAGTCTTATCTGGATGAGCTGGGGGAACGCAAGTTTCGGGCTCACCAGTTGATCAAGTGGATACACTCGCGGCGGATCCTGGACTTCAATGCCATGACCGACCTCAGTCAGGCCCTGCGCAGTCGGTTGGAGGCTTGCACCCGGCTGGCGTTGCCGGAGCTCACAGCCGAACATCAGGCCCGGGACGGAGTCCGCAAGTGGCTGTTGCAACTGGCGGATGGCATCGCCGTAGAAACCGTATATATCCCCGGCCCCCAACGCGGCACACTGTGCGTCTCTGCACAGGCTGGCTGTCCACTGGCCTGCAGTTTTTGTGCGACCGGGGCAGGCGGATTCAATCGCAACCTGAACACCTGGGAGATCGTGGGTCAGCTCTGGCGCGTACAGCAAATCCTTGCTGCGGAAGCAGGCACAGCATTGACTAACGTGGTGTTCATGGGCATGGGCGAGCCACTGTTGAATTGCGACAATGTGTTACCCGCAGTCAACCTGATGCTGGACCCCAGTGCCTACAATCTGTCGCGACGCCGGGTGACAGTCAGCACGGCGGGCGTGATACCCGGCATCGCCAGATTGGCCAGGGAAAGTCGTGCCAGCCTGGCGGTATCACTGCACGCCACAGACGATGCATTGCGCGACCAACTGGTGCCGATCAATCGCAGTTATCCGCTGGCACGGCTGTTGGAGGCCTGCCGTGAGTTTTGTGCCCTGCGCGGTGGTGACAAGCCAACCTTTGAGTATACGCTGCTCGGCAATGTAAACGACTCGCCCGCACAGGCACAACAACTGCTGGTGTTGCTGGATGATCTGCCCTGCAAGCTGAACCTGATCCCCTTCAATCCATATCCGGGCGCCCGCTTCCGGCCCAGTACGGCTGAGGTCACGGAACAATTTCAGGCCATCCTGATAGACGGTGGCGCGTCGGTAACACTGCGCAGAACGCGGGGTGCCGACATTGCCGCCGCCTGTGGCCAACTGACAGGTCGGGTACAACCGCGCGCCAAGCGTCTGCAACCCGCACCGACGGCATTGCCATGATACGATGGCGGCACCACCCCCCGACCCTGCTGTTGACGCTGGCACTGCTGACCGGCTGCGGGTTGCTGAACACCGACCCGGTCTCGCTGGATGCGCCGATCCCGAAGCTGCCCAAAGAGCAGGCGCTGAAGGCCGCCGATGCAAACCTCAAGGTGGCCATGGCCTACATGCAGCAGAACAATATGGAAATCGCGAACAACCGCTTGCAACGGGCACTCAAACTGGCCCCGGATTATTATGCTACACACGTGCTGCTCGGTCATTTCTACCGGCGCACTCAGGATCTGAATCGTGCGGAACAGCATCTGCAACGTGCCCTGGCCCTGGCACCAAATAACTCCAGCGCCCTGGACTCCTACGCCCAATTTCTGTGTAGCACGAAGAAATATCAGCAGGCCCGTGAATACTTTCTGAAGGCCGCCACCAATCCTCTGTATGAAACACCGGAGATACCGTACACCAATCTGGCCTCCTGCCTGCTTGAGACTGACGAAAAGACCGAGGCCATGCAATACCTGCTGCAGGCTCTGCAGATCAATCCCAGGATACCCCTGGCACTGTTGCGGGTAGCGACACTGCAGCTGGAGAACAACGATGCACTGGTAGCACGGGCGTATCTGCAGCGTTATGAGACCGTTGCACGACACACCCCCCGCAGCCTGTGGCTGGCCATACAAATAGAACGCAGGCTGAACAATGCAGATGGGATATCCAGCTACGAGTTGACACTGCGCAAGTTGTATCCGGACTCTCCCGAGGCACATCAGCTGAGCGCACAGGGGCAACGCTGATGTCAGAGACAAATTTTCTGCCGACTGAGGAGGTGTCTGCCGGAAAAACACTGAAGCGCCACCGGATTGAGCGACGCCTGAGTGTGGAAAAGATCGCCAGCGAACTGAACCTCACCACAGCTGTCATCACGGCGCTGGAGGCCGATGATTATGCACAATTGCCCGAGCCAGTGTACACCCGCGGTTATATACACGCCTACGCTACATTGCTGCAACTGGACAGCAAACCCCTGCTGCAGAGTCACTCCACCGCCACTCAGGGAACCCAGACCCTGCGCCCGGTGCCGGGTCTGGATGTCGCACTCAACCGCTTCCCTCGCAAGTTGATGCTGCTCACCGCTACAGTAGCCATCATTCTGATTGGGTTGGCACTGGCACACTGGATGCAAGAACGTACACAACGCAGCACCAGCCAGACCCGGCCCACCAGTCTTGCTGTGCCTGTGGAACCTGCACAGCCAGAGCAGCTTGCCGCTGATACTGTCGGCACTGGCAAGCTCGCGGCATGGCAAAATCTGGAGCAGCGTGTGGTCCGCCCGGATGCAACATGGCCGGGCACTGCAGCACAAGACGCAGCGCTACTGCAAAACATCGATAGTCGATCAACCCATGTAGCGGATGGGCAATTGCTGTTGCGCTTTACTGAACAATGCTGGGTAGAGATCCGCGATGTACATGGGCAATTGCTGATCTCCAAACTGGTTGAGGCCGGTGAACAACTGCGCATCGGCGGGCAGAAGCCCCTGTCGGTGTTGTTGGGTAACGCCCAGGGTGTAACCGTGGAATATGCCGGTCGGCCGGTAGCTATCAAACCGTTCACCCGCAACAACATCGCCCGCCTGACTGTAGGCGCTGATGACGATGCGCCATGAAGCATCGCCTCACCCCCTCACCCACGGGCACCAGCAATCGGGCTCCGGCAACACTGCATCCGGAACTGCAGCACTGATGCCTGACTGGCCCGCCCGGGCCGTGCGGGGCATGCATGATCTGCTCCCCGGAGCTGCCTCCCGACGCCGCACCCTGGAGCAGCGCATCATCACTGTACTGGATCGCTATGGCTACAGGGAGATCCGCTTCCCGGTAGTGGAACACAGTGCAGTCTTCTCCGGCATGGGCGAGTCCTCCGACGTAGTACAAAAACAAATGTATGCCTTTGCGGACCGGGGTGGCACGCAGCTGAGTCTGCGACCCGAGGGCACCGCCGGATGTGTGCGCGCCGGTATTGAACATGGCCTGTTCCGCAGCAGCGAACCACAACGCCTGTGGTATCTGGGCCCCATGTTCAGACATGAGCGCCCCCAACAGGGACGCCTGCGCCAGTTTGACCAGATCGGCGTTGAGACATACGGTCTGGCCGGACCGGATATAGACGCAGAACTGTTGCTGATCGGCAACCGCATCTGGGAGCAACTGGAGCTGCCCCCCCTCGAACTGGAACTGAATACCCTGGGTACGCCGGAGGATCGGGCACGCTACAGGCAGCAGTTACAGAGCTACTTTTTGGCATCCGCCGACCAACTGTGCAAACTGGACCGGGAACGACTCCAGCGCAATCCCCTGCGCCTGCTGGACAGCAAGGACGCGACCACCGTTGCGCTGTGTCAGGACGCCCCGGACATTGTGGACAGCCTGTGCACCGAGTCACGGGAACACTTTGCTGCGCTGTGTGCCCTGCTACAGCAGTGTGGAGTGGTGTTCCGCGTGAACCGCCGCCTGGTACGGGGTCTGGACTATTACACCGCCACCGTATTTGAATGGCTGCTGCCCGGCCAGGGTGCCCAGAATGCCATCTGTGCCGGCGGACGTTACGACCTGCTGGTGGAGGGGATGGGCGGACCGCAAGTCCCCGCCATCGGCTTTGCCCTCGGCCTGGAACGCATAGCCGGACTGCGCACCGAAACCACCCCCGCGGAACACCCCCATGCCTATCTGGTGATAGCGGGGGACCCGGCCCCGGGCATGGCCCTGGCCGAGACAGTACGCAGCCACCTGCCCTGGCTGCGCCTGCTGGTGCATTGCGGCGGTGGCAACCTGAAACGGCAGTTGCGCCGGGCGGACCGCTCCGGGGCCGACTACGCACTGATTCTGGGTGCCACCGAGTACGCCGATGCCACCATCGCACTGAAATCCCTGCGTACCGACCAACCACAACAACACCTGCCCTGGCAGGAGTTGGCCACACATCTGGCCCGGCTGTACGGGCGTGCACTTGCCGACAGCCCCGCGGATGATTAGAATTGCGGGGCCACGGTAGAGCGGGGCAAAAAACCATGGACAAGGATCAGGAACAAATTGAAAAGCTGAAGCGCTGGTGGATAAATAACGGGCTTTCCGTCTGTCTGGGGCTGGGGCTGGGCATCAGTACCGTGCTGGGCTGGAGGCTGTGGGAGCTCCGTGCCGAGGGACGTGCCGCGGTCGCCTCCGACCTCTACGAAGACCTCAGAGAGGCGATTGCCGAGGCCGATAGCGATGTTGCAGATACAGACGCAGACGCAGCGGTGGAAGCGGATGTAGAGGACCCTGCGTACAACGCACTGCTGACCATCCTGCAAGATGAGTATCCGGAAACGCCCTACGCCAGCATGGCTGCCCTGATCACCGCCCGCGAGGCAATCTCGGCGGGACACCTTGCCAATGCACGCAGGCATCTGGAATGGGTAGTCGACAACGCCGACACCGATGCCCTGCTCTACACCGCCCGCATGCGACTGGTGCGCGTGTTGCTGGCACTGCGCTTTCTGGATGAGGCCGAGCAACAGTTACAGGCAGACACCACCGTCGCCGGGCAATCGGCCATGTATCAGGAACTCTGGGGTGACCTGCAGGAGCTGCGCGCCCGCCCGGCGGAGGCCATTGTGGCCTATCGCAAGGCCTATCAACTCGCGCTGCAGACCCATAAGAGCTACCTGCCATTCCTGAAGATCAAGTTGGAAGCCCTGGGCGTAGACCCGGAGGAGCTGGAGGAACGGAAAGAAGCTGCTGATGCGGAGGGGTCCGGTTGAAGACTCAACAGGGCAGCCTCGCCCTGCTACTGCTGCTACTGGCCGGCTGTGGCGGCGGCGACGGCAAGCTGCTCCAATCCACCACAGTGGAACCTGCGCCACTGATAGAGATCGAGGCTCCCATAGCCGTGCAAAAGCGCTGGTCCTCCAACGTCGGGGGCGGCTGGGGCAACGATGAAATCAGGGGACTGCAGCCAGTGTTGCAGGACGGACGCCTGTATCTGGCAACCCCCAACGGACAACTGACCATACTGGATGCGAGCAGCGGCAAGAGACTGCAGCGCATGAAAGCGCAGCGCATCTCCGCCGGACCCGGCGTTGGCGAAGGCCTGATACTGGTCGGCACCCGCGAGGCCAAAGTACGGGCCTACGCCGAGCAGGACGGCCAACTGGTATGGGAGGCAACCCTGACCGGAGAGATCCTGTCCTCCCCCAGAATCGCAGACGACAAGGTACTGGTACGCACCCTGGACGGCAAGCTGTTCGCTCTCTCCGCAGCTGACGGTCATACCCTGTGGGTATACACGGATAGCGTTCCGGCCCTGTCACTGTACGGGACCAGCGCCCCGCTTATCTACGATGACAGCACCGTACTGGCCGGATTTGACAGTGGTCACCTGCTCAACCTTGAGTTCAACTCCGGATTGCCGATCTGGGAACTGGAGATCGCCACCCCCTCGGGCAGCACCGAGCTGGAACGCATGATCGACATTGATGCAGAACTGCAATCGGCAGGCCACAACCTGCTGGTATCCAGTTACCAGGGACGACTGGCCATGGTCAATGTACTGACCGGCCAGATCGCCTGGAGCCACAGTGTATCCTCCTTCAACAAGGCCGGCTACGATGCCGATGCCGGGGCAGAAGGACAGGTATATATAGCCGATGAGAAAGGCCGCCTGACCGCCCTCAACGCCACCACCGGAGAACTGCTGTGGGAACATGAGCAGCTGTTGAACCGCAAGCTGTCTGCACCGATTGCCTACGCCGACTATGTAGTCTGTCCTGATGGTGAAGGCTACCTGCACTGGTTCCACAACCACGATGGCAGCCCGGCCGGGCGTACCCGCCTCAGTGGCAGACACAAGCATGCAACCACACTGGTGCATGAAGATCTGCTCATCGTCCACGCCCAGGGCAAGGTCGCCGCATTCAGCGTTCCATAGCACTGACCGGCATGAACTCCGGCCCGCTCATCGCCATCGTTGGCCGTCCCAACGTCGGCAAATCCACCCTGTTCAACCGTCTGGCGGACGACAGCCACGCCCTGGTTGCCAACATCCCCGGGATAACCCGGGATTGCCTGCAGGGCAACGGGCACTTTGAGCAATATGCCTACCGCCTGCTCGATACCAGCGGCCTGCCGGGCATTGCAGCGGCGCAGCCGGGCTCCGGCACAGCCACCGTAGAGGCGCTCGCCATGCAGCGCACCCTGGAACAGATACGCAACGCGGATTGCCTGCTGTGGCTGGTAGACTTCCAGGCCGGCCCCCTGCCGGCAGATGCCTGCCTCGCTGAACAACTACGCAAACAGAAGGCCCCCTGCCTCCTCGTCGTCAACAAGGCAGAAAGTGTAGAGCCGGAGATCGCCGCCACTGAATTCCATGCCCTAGGCATCGGCCAGCCGTACCCCATATCCGCCACCCATGGCACTGGCGTGGATACCCTGATGCAGACACTGCTGGGACAACTGGCTCCACACCCACACCACGATACAACCACAACAGCGCCCGACATCCTCACCATAGGACGCCCCAATGTCGGCAAATCCACCCTGGTCAACAGCCTCCTGCGCAGCGCACGCATGATCACCTCCGAGGTACCCGGCACCACCCACGACAACGTAGTCAACGAAATGCGCTATGCCGACCAGATCTTCCAGCTGGTGGATACTCCAGGGATACGCCGCCGGGCCCGGGTACAGGCAGACATGGACCGATACATCACCGGCATCGCCCTGGCCGCACTGAATGACGCCAGCCTGGTCATGCTGGTCGTAGATGCCCAGGAAGGAGTCACCGAACAGGATGCACGCCTGGCCGGGCAAACACTGCAGCGGGGCGGACGACTGGTCATCGTCGTCAACAAGTGGGATCTGATACCCCCCGGCGAGCGTCGCGACAAACGTGCATATATCAGCCACCAACTGCGGTTCGCCTCCGGTGCACGCATCCATTGCGTGTCTGCACTCAAGGGACAGGGCATCAAACCACTGCGTGCCGAACTGGAACGCCGCAGCGCCACCCCCACACCCACCACCGCCACCCTGAACCGCATCCTGCGCGAAGCCACCGCCCACCGCCCGCCACCCGTCGTGAACGGCCGCCGGGTGCGCCTGCTGTACGCACACGCAGGCGGCAAACGCCCACTGCAAATCATCATCCACGGACGCGGCGGCAACCTGCCCACCAGCTACCGCAAATACCTGTCAAACCGCATCCGCGAGGCCCTGCAACTCCCCGGCCACCCCATCCGCATCGAATTCACCCGCCCCAAATAACCCCCACACCATCCTAATGCACATCGCTCCTGCCCAAGTAAGCGGAGATTGGGTGGATTCCTTCAGTGAACGAAAGCACAGTTCGTCATCTCAGGCATCAGTCTTGACCCAAGTTTAACACCCATTTTTAAAAGCATAGTAGATTCAAAGACTTGGAAGGCTAAAAAATCGCGTAAGGCACTA
>DKIB01000041.1 GCA_002454015.1 Proteobacteria bacterium UBA6729 | reverse complement strand
CCCCATTACCTTGACACTGATGGGCCTGCCGATCGGCGGCCCACCTGCCAGTTTCAGGAAGGAGATGCGTTGTACACCCCCCACGCGCGCCACTATCGGACGCAGTTCATCCAGGATGGCCTCCACGCTGCGCATGTCGCGTTGCCGGGCTCGCAGACTCACCAGAATCTGCCCGTATCGTGCGCCCAGATAGGGCGCCGTCTCGGTGAACATCTGTCCCGCATAACTGACTACTGTACGTACCTCATCACTGCGCAGGCCTTGCCGGATGTGTTGCTCCACCTCCAACACCTTGTCACGGGTAACGGCCAGTGGTGCGGTCGGCTCCATCTCTACATTGACATAGAACAGTCGAATCGTGTCCGAGGCAAAGAAGTTGACCTGCACCTTTGCATGGGCAAGCACTCCCGCCAGGGCCATGAGGAGCAGCACCCCCAGCAGCAGCAACCATGGATAGCGCAACACCCACAACAGCACACCACCATAGCCATGCTTCAGGCGACGGATACACCGTGCCCGCAGCCGCTCGGCAGGGCTGCGGGCCGGACCCGTACGCAACATGCCGATATGGCTGGGCAGGATCCAGTAGGCCTCTACCAGACTCAGCAACAATGCCACCGTCACTACCGCCGGGATGACACGCATGAACTGGCCGAGGATGCCCGGCATGAGCATCAATGGCAGGAACGCGGCAACGGTAGTCAGCACCGCCGCGGTCACCGGTGCACATACCTCTCCCACCCCCTTGCGGCAGGCCGCTATATAGCCCTCCCCGCGCTGTAGTCTGAAATGGATGGACTCCACCACCACCACGGCATCATCCACCAGCATGCCGAGCACGATCACCACCCCCAGCAGCACCGATGTATTGATGGTAAAGTCAACCGCAGACAACACCCAGAAGGTGCCCGCCAGTGTCCACGGCACACCGATGGTCACCAGCAGGGCGATCCCCCTCCCCAAAAACAGCATGGCCGCCAGCAGTACCAGACCCAGACCCAGGAAGAAGTTGTTGCGCATCACCCGTAGCGCATTACGTGTGGATTGAGTCTGATCATCGGCTACGATCAGCCGCACCCCGGATGCCGCCAGCCGGTTGCGCTCGCGCACATAGGCATTCAGATCCTCCACCAGCGTCAGGGTGTTGGCACGGTCCTTTTTCATGACTGCCAGCATGACGGCGGGTCGCCCGGCATAATGCACCAGTGCGTCCGCCTCAGAGCGCGCCCGGCGCACCTCCGCCAGTTCTCCCAGTGGCACCGAACCACGGGCACCCACCACCGGGATGGCCGCGATCACATCGGGGTCCGCACGGCTGCCCGTGCTGCGCACCAGCCAGGCCTGCTCCCCCTGCACCAGATCGCCCGCAGAGATATCCTCCAGTGCCAGTTGCAGGGTGTCCCGCAGCTGCGCCACCGAGAGCCCGTAGGCCTGTAATCGGTCGGGATAAAAACGCACCTGCAGCTCCGGGTCGCCCAGACCGGTATCGATGACCCGGTCCACCGCCGCCATACGCTCCAGTTCCCGCTTGAAGATGCGGCTGCTACGACGCAGCTGCTCATCATCACTCTGTGCAGTCACCAGGATCACCGCCGAGGGAAAGGCATTGGAGCTGGTCAGTTCATAGATATCCGGCTCCCCGGCATCGGTCGGCAGCAGTTTCTCGCGGTTGCTGACCACCCGCCGCACATCGGCGATGCGCTTGTTGAAGGTACGCTGGTCCAGCTCCGTAAAGCGTATCAGAATCAGGGAGACATTCTCACGACTGACGCTGGAGACAAAACGGATATCACCGATCGTCTCCAGTCCCTCCTCCAGCACATCCGTGACCTTGTGCTCCACATCGCGTGCCGAGGCACCCGGCAACAAGGTGGTGATCTGGATCCAGTTGAAGTTGATGCTGGGGTCCTGCTCACGTGGCATCTGCAGGTAGCTCGCGCCACCGACCACGACCACCAGCACAAACAGCAGGTTGGTCAGCACCCGGTTGCTCAGCAGGCGCGTATAGAGGTTGCCCTCGTCCTGCATGCAGCTCAGCGGACTACCGCAGCCCGTACAACGACGTGCTGCCCGTCGCTCAGTCCATGTCGGCCCGTGGTCACCAGCTGTGCATCGCCCTGCAGCTGCAGGGCGAAGGTGCGCCCCTCCTGGGCTCCCTCCACCGCCACAAAGCGCGCCGTATTCCCCTCTACCACATACACACCATACCGGCCCTGATAACGCACCAGCAGATGACCGGGCAGATGGGCTCTTGCAAGTTGCCAGCGCAGCCGCCCGGAACGACCCGCCAGCAAAGCTGCACCCCCTACCGCTACCAGCCGCACCGGGCGGGTACGCAGCCTCGGGTCGGTCCAGGGTGGCGCCGCCTTCAGGCTGAGCCGGGTTGCGGTACCCCCCGCACCGAGGAAACCATATTCCTGTGCCTCCATGAAGCCTGCCATACGCTGTTCCGGAATGCCGGCACTCACCTCCAGCGCATCCGGATCCAGCAGGGTATACAAGGTCTCCCCCGGTGCCGCCAGATGTCCGGGGGACACCGGTCGCTCAATAATCGTGCCGGTGAACGGCGCACGGACCATGCAATCCTGCACCCGCTCGGCCAGCGCCTGCCCGGTGGCCCGCTCCGCCTGCAGGCTGCCCTGCAGTTCCTGCGCCCCGGCCCGTTGATCATCCAGCTGCTCCTGTGATACATGTTCACGTCGGCTCAGGGACTCCAGACGCTGGATACGCAACCGGGTGCGCTGCAGCCGGGCCTGCAGGGCATTGACTCGCCCCACCGCAGCCGCCGCCTGCGCCTCCGGGATCCGACAATCCAGTGCGCTCAGGAGTTGGCCGACTGCCACCTGTTCGCCCACCTCCACCAGCACTGTCTCCACCACCGCCTCCAGCCGACTGGAGATCCGTGTATAGCGCAGGGCCTCAACCTCTGCCACTGTTTCGTGCCACGGGTAGAAGGCCAGCTCCGCGTAGGGAGTCAGCTGTACCTCCACCTGCTCCGCGAGGGCAGGCACAGCCCACAGGAGCGCTGCACACAGTGGTACCAGTCGGTACATTCCTTGCGTATTCATGCCCCTCCCACCACTCACGCCGCAGCATCGCGCACCTGCCAGCTGGCCAGCCAGCAGCCGATCAATGCTACCAGTGCGCTGATGTGATACATGAATTCCGGATCCAGCTGCCCCCACACATATCCGGCCAGCAGACTGCCCAGCGAGACCCCTACCCCGAAGCTGGCGCTGCTGTAGAGGGCCTGCCCGCGCCCGTGCTGCGACTCCGGAAAATAGCGATGCACCAGCAGCACCGCCGCGGCATGAAAGGTACCGAAGGTTACGGCGTGCAAGGTCTGCGCGATAAACAGCACTGGCAACAGCGCCGTGCCCCAGGCAATCAACTGCCAGCGCAATGCTGCAACCAGCATGGAGGCGATAAAGATACGCCGCAAACCAACCCGTACCACCAGTCTGTGCATCACCATATATACCCCGATCTCACACAATATGCTTACCGCCCAGAGCTTGCCGATCAGGGGTCGTGTATAGCCGTGATGCTCCAGATACACGGAGTAGTACGTGTAGTAGGGGGCGTGACTGAACTGCATCAGGAATACGCAACCGAGCAATGCCAGCACCGCGGGTTGCCGCAGCGTCTGCAACAGGCTCACATCGCTGCGCCGGGTGCCCGTAGCACCCACAGCCAGCGGCAACCAGAAACTGCTGAACAGCATCAGGGTCAGGGTAATAATGATCGCCGGCAGCAACAGTTGCAGGCCGCCCACCTCAAACCAGTAGCCCATCCCGGCAACACTGATCAGAAAGCCCACCGACCCCCACAGCCGGATCCGCGAATACCCCGGGCGGGCCGCTCCCAGCTGCCGCAGGGTGACCGCCTCCACCTGCGGAATCGGCGCATGCCAGAACAGACTGAACAGCAACAACACCAAGGCATAGCCGTAGAAGCCATCCACCCGCAGCATGAGACAGAAACTCAACACACCGGCCGCGCTGACCACCCGCACCAGCACCGTGCGATTCAGATAATTGTCGGCCACCCAGCCCCAGATCCCCGGCATACAGATCTTCATGCCGCTCATGATGGCGGCCAGCAGACCGATCTGCAGTACCGTCAGACCACGCTCATGCAGAAACAGCGGCAGGTACGGCAGCAACATCCCCAATGTGGCGAAGTAACACAGGTAGAAGCTGGACAGGCGCCAATAAGGCACCCCGGAAACCGGTGCCGGCAGTGCGCTGCTGCTCAAGAGGTGATGGATCCGGCAGGGGCTGCTGCCGGGATAACCGGGGTGCCGGATTCCACTCCCATGTTCTGGGCACGATGACGCAACAGATGATCCATCAGGACCAGCGCCAGCATGGCCTCCACGATGGGGGTGGCACGGATCCCTACACAGGGATCGTGCCGACCGGCAGTGGCCACCTCCGCTACCTGACCCTGCACATCCACCGTCGGCGCAGGCAGGCGTATACTGGAGGTAGGCTTCAGGGCCACGCTGACCGTGATCGCCTGCCCGGTAGAGATGCCACCCAGGATGCCCCCGGCATTGTTGCTGGCAAAACCCTGTGGCGTAAGCAAATCACGGTGCTCCGTCCCCCGCTGCACTACACTGGCAAAGCCTGCACCGATCTCTACCCCCTTCACCGCATTGATGCTCATCATGGCCCCGGCGATATCCGCATCCAGACGATCAAACACCGGCTCACCCAGACCCGGGGGCATCTGCTCGGCAACCACATTGACCCGTGCCCCGATGGAATCCCCGGACTTCAACAGCGCCTGCATAAACGCCTCCAGTTCCGGAACCCGTTCCGCATCCCCACAGAAGAAGACGTTGCGCTCCACCGCATCCCAATCCTTCAACTCCAGTACAAGGGGACCCAGCTGCGCCAGATAACCGCGGATGCGTATGCCACACTCCTCCGCCAGATACTTGCGGGCGATGCCTGCCGCTGCCACCCGTGTACAAGTCTCCCGCGCCGAGGCCCGTCCCCCGCCACGATAGTCGCGTCGCCCGTACTTCTGCTGATAACTGTAATCCGCATGCCCGGGTCTGAACAAGGTCCGCAACTTGCTGTAATCCCGGGGGCGCTGATCCTCGTTTTCGATCAGCAGACCGATAGGCGTACCCAGCGTCCTCCCGTCCACCACGCCCGAGAGTATACGCACCCGGTCGGACTCCCGCCGCTGCGTAACATAGCGCGAACTGGCCGGTCGCCGCCGATCCAGGTCGCGCTGCAAATCCTCTGCAGCCAGCGCCAACCCGGGCGGACAGCCATCCACCACACAACCGAGCGCCGGACCATGGCTCTCACCAAAACTGGTTACGGTAAACAGTGTACCCAAGGTATTGCCTGACATGGTTGCATTGTAGCCCTATTCACAGGCCGCCCCCGGAACCCCCCATAAAACCGGGGATACGGGTACTGTCTGCCTGCAGGGCCATTCATGCACCGCCCTGAATCAGGGTATACTGGCGCCCTCACCCGCCCGCGGTGCGTGAACCCATGCTGCAACTGGAAAGCACCCCCTACACGCTGGCCCCGCAGGCAGAGGCAGCCGCCGCACAGGACATCCATGCACTGCAGGAACGGCTGACTGCCCTGCGTCACGCAGGCACCCTGACGCCGGACACCCTCCGCAACTACTACGGGGACAAGCGGTTTGCACAGGTGGCCGAGTCCAATGCCCTGGAAGGCAGCCCCCTGTCCGCAGGCGAGACAGAAATCGCCGTATTGAAGGGCGGCACCACCCTCACCGGGCATGACCCGGCCTGGGTGCGGGATGCCATCGCCCTGGACGAGGCCCTGCTGCAACTGACAGTGCTGGCCCGGGATCGGGATCAACCCACCGACCTGGTACAACTCCACAAGTTGCATGCACTTCTCATGGGCAAGCGCCCCGGTGGCGGCAGCTTCAGAACGGGACCCGTGCGCATCTCCGGCTCGCAGCATACCCCCCCGCGGCAGCTGCAGGAGATCGTGACGCAGATGCAAAACTGGCAGCAGTGGTCCAGGCAGAATGCGGCGGCACCGGCTCCGCTCAGGGCCATCGTGTTGCACGCCTGGCTGAGCCATATACATCCCTATATTGATGGCAATGGTCGGGCGGCGCGGGCCATCTCCAATCTGGAACTGGTACGCGCCGGTTACCCGCCGATCATCATCCGACGCAAGGAACGCAACCGCTACCTGGATGCCCTCGGCGAATCCGACGCAGGTGGGGACCTGCGCTCCTTCCTGGAACTGATACTGGAACGCGCGGAGGGGGCACTACTCAGTCTGGAACGTGCGGCCCAACAAGAGCAGGGCTACAATCCCGGCCTGGAACGGATCAAAATCATGTACGAAGACCATCTCAGGATCTGGCATAGCGGTGTCGCACTGCTGGCAAGGAGCCTCCAGCACTCCCTGACCCGCTTGCTGGACAAGGTTGGGGGCAGTGCAACCGTCAAGGAATATGAATCACCGCTGGACCGGGAAGACTATCTGGCCCTGATGCAAGGCAGGGGTGCCTCCAGAACCTGGTGCTTTATCCTCCGGATCTCCATCCCCGGGGCTGGCAGACTGGAGCGGCTGGCCTGGACCGGATACCGTCGTTCGCAGCTGTACGAGTATATGGGGAACACCGGAGGACCGACGATCTACTGGTCCGTCCAGAACCCGGATGGCTATCCCAAATGGCGTGAGGCCCATGAGCAGTCCCCCTACTGCACCGACATGACAACCCGGGCAGGAATGGGTGAGCTGTGGTATGTACGGCGCAACGATGGCACCCTGCACAAACTGCACACCACCGCACTGGCTGAACGGATCACGGCCAGCCTGATCCGGCAGATCAGCAACCGCGCATCCTGACCCACCGGCGGCTGCCTCAGCCCGGCGGCCCCCACCCCATCGCCGTCATGCACACGATGGCAACTTCCTCGGCGCGGGTATCCTCTGCGGCAGCAAAGCCTACCGAGCTCTCATCCATGCACAGTACGATCTCGGCGGCCCTGCGCCCCAGCTGATCATACCCGTTACGGGCAATCCAGTCCTCCCTCAGTACCGAACCCGCCCATTCCCCGGCGGCCAGCAACTTGTACTCCACCAGAGACTCGCGCCACTCCCGCATCGTCAGCTGATGTGCATCGGGCCCATAGTGCGCCGCCGGGATCGGGGACTGTGCCACGGCGGTTGCCCACACCCACAGTCCAGCCCACAGCCCGACCCGGCACAGCGGATACAGCCGACTCAAGGTACCGCCTCCGCCGGCACAAAGCCGTCCCGATTGGGCATCTGCAGATTCGTCAACACCGCAGCATCCACCTCCGCATCCAGCTCCACCAGTTCCTGCAGATACAATACATAGGCGGTCAGTGCATAGGCCTCATCGGCACGCAATGACCCCGGCGCGTGCATCGGCATGGCGCGACGAATCAGATCATAGAGGGTGGGTGCCCAGGGCCAGTAATTGCCGATGGTCTTCACCGGATGCGGCCCACTCAGTGCCCCCTGCGCCCCCGCAATGGGCTCGGCACTGGCGCCCTCTCCTGCCGGGCCGTGGCAGGACAAACAATGCTGCGCATAGAGCCCCTGACCGATCCGCGCAGTACCGCGCCCCGGCGGCAAACCGGTCCCATCCGGGAACACATCGTGCACCGGCACCTCCGACACCTCTCGCCCCAGCCCCGGACCGGTCGTATCGGTATCAGAACCAGCCGCTATCAATATCAGCAGGAGCATTGCTGTCATGACTGTCTCCCGTCCCCGTGCCATATACATGGCGCACATCGCCTGCCTGACCCACGGCCCACGACACGATGGCATGATAGTGAAAATATCCGTGCCGACCCCGCGCCGCCACCAGTTGTTCCCGGGCAGGCTGCACTGCACCGCTGGTATCCGTGGCCCGGCTCATCAACACGGTCGGTGCGCCGTCCCACTGCCATGGCAGGCGAAAGCGTGTCAAACACTTCGACAGCACCGGCTGTTGCAGTTCCGCCGCCCGCCAATGCTGCCCGCCATCGGTAGACAGCTCCACCCCGCGGATCCGCCCGCGCCCACTCCAGGCCAGGCCACTCAACAGATACCAGCCGGGACCCGGCAGCCGCATCCCGGCGGAGGGTTGCAACAGCAGCGACTTCACATCCATGGTATGGCTGAACTGCCGCGCCTTGCCGGAGGGGAGCAACTCGGTATAGCTGTAGGTCTCGTTGCGCGCCATCACCGGGCGATCCACCACCCGCAGGCGACGCAGCCACTTGACATTGGTAACCCCCTCCCAGCCCGGCAGGATCAGACGCAGCGGATAGCCGTTCTCCGGGCGCAGGCGCTCACCATTCTGATACAGGGCCAACAAGCCATCCTCCCGCGCCTTGCGCATCGGAATACTGACATGCATGGCGAAGGCATCTGCCCCTTCTGCAATCAACCAGTCGGCATCCGTATACGGTTTGGCCTCGGCCAGCACCACAGACAGCGGCACCCCGGTCCACTCACTGCAAGATACCAGCCCGTGCACGTGACCGGCTGGTGACTGTATCGGCTGACGGTGCCAAGCTGCGTTACTGTTGCCGCCACATTCCAGAAAGCAGATGCGCGAACGCAGCGGATAACGCAACAGCTCCTGCACCCGGAAGGACAACGCACGGCGCACCCGCCCGTGTACCAGCAACTCATGCGTGGTCGGGTCTATACGCGGCACCCCATTGTGGTGGCGCTCATAGTGCAGACCATTCGGGGTGATGATCCCCTCCAGAAGATGCAGCGGACTCCATGAGGCACCATTGCCGGGCACGTCGCGGTTGGCCGTTGGCAACCGCGTCACTTCCTGTTCCCACTCTGACGGCACCCCGTAGGCGGTGAAGGGGGCCCCCGGCTCCCGCATGGATGCCGGTGCCGATGCGGTCCATGCACTGGCCCGCCCCGCAGCACCCAACAACGCACCCCCGGCACCCAGACCCAGAAACTGTCGGCGTGCCAGCATCCCGCTACCGCCTCAGGGAGCGTTGCCCACACCCGGCAGGGTGCGCAACCCCAGCTCCCGCCACTGTGCCGCACTGGCCCGGGTCGGCGCCCCGGTAAGCAGGCAGGATGCCGTCTGGGTCTTGGGAAAGGCAATGACCTCGCGGATCGACGCGCAGCCTGACAACAGCATCATCCAGCGGTCCATACCAAAGGCAATGCCCCGATGGGGTGGGGCACCATAGCGCAGCGCCTCCAGCAAAAAGCCAAAGCGCTGCTCGGCCTGTTCATGATCCATGCCCAACAGGGACAGCACCGCTTCCTGCATCTGCACGTGATGGATACGCGCCGAACCACCGCCCAGTTCAACCCCGTTCAGTACCAGATCGTAGGCCAGTGAACTACAGCCACCCGGGTCATCGAGCAGCTGCTGTGGAGCTTCCACCGCAGGGGCGGTAAAGGGATGATGCAGGGACTCCCAGCGCTGCTGTTCCGCGCTGTATGCAAACATCGGAAAGCCGGTGATCCACACCGGACGCCAGCCGGGCTCCAACAGGTCCAGATCTGCACCGATGCGATCCCGCAGCGCCGATAGCGAATCGTTGACCCGCTGATGCGGACCAGCCCCGAACAACAGCACATCTCCGGCCTTGGCGTTGCAGGTGCCAAGCAGCTCCGCCACCACCGACTCCGACAGGAACTTGACGATCGGGGATTGCAGCCCGGCCCGGCCGGCAGCCGGATCCTCCACCCGTATCCAGGCCAGACCCTGCGCCCCATGACCCGCTACAAACTCGGTGTATGCATCGATCCGGCCACGACTGAGCCCGGCACCCGGCACACACAGCGCGGCCACCCGCCCATCCCGGGCGGCATCCGCAAACACCCGCAACTCCACATCCTGCATCAGCTCGCTCAATTCGATCAGGCGCAGCGGATTACGCAGATCCGGTCGATCCGTGCCGTAATCCCGGAGCGCCTCGGCATAATCCATACGCGGAAACGGCAACGGCAACTCAAGGCCCAATGCCACACTGCATACCTGCACTATCAGCTGCTCCATCAGGGTCAGGAACGCATGCTCCTCCATAAATGCCACCTCTATATCCAGCTGCGTGAACTCCGGCTGCCGATCCGCACGCAGATCCTCATCACGAAAGCAACGCGCCAACTGGTAATACCGGTCCATCCCCCCCATCATCAGCAGCTGCTTGAACAACTGCGGAGACTGTGGCAGGGCATAACATTCACCCGGATGAGCCCGACTCGGCACCAGATAATCCCGTGCCCCCTCCGGGGTGGAACGCACCAGTACCGGGGTCTCCACCTCGGTAAAGCCCGCCCCGGCAAGAAACTCCCGAATCGCCGCATTGACGCGGGCGCGCAGGCGCAGGCGCTCCTGCAGCTCCGGGCGACGCAGATCCAGATAACGATAGCGCATGCGTGTAGCTTCGTGCGGCGGCGGATCATCCACCCGAAACGGCAGTGCCAGGGCACGGTTCAACACCTCTACTTCCTCCACCAGCAGCTCCACCTGACCGGTAGGCAGTGCCGGGTTCTCCGTCCCGGCAGGCCGCGGGCGCACCTGCCCCCTGACTCGCAGCACATATTCATTGCGCACCTCTCCGGCCAACCGGAACGGCCCCGGCTGTTCCGGATCAAACACCACCTGGGCCAGACCGGTACGATCCCGCAAGTCCACAAAGATCACCCCACCATGATCACGCCGCCGATGTACCCAGCCACACAATGTCACCGCCACATCCGCAGTATGCAACTCTCCACAACCGTGACTACGCATCGCGGATCCGCTCCAGGGCCTGCGCCGCTGCATGCCGCACCGCATCCGGTGCAGTGCCACCCGTATGGGTGCGGGCGCGTACCGAGTCGGCCGGTGCCAGTACCGCTGCATCCACCTCCAGCGACTCCAGTTGATCCAGCGGGCACCCCGCCGCCATGGCCCTGGCCACGGCCTGAGCAACCACACGATGGGCATCCCGAAACGGCATGCCCTGCGCCGCCAGCTGATCCGCCAGATCCGTTGCGGTCATGTACTCACTGCCTGCCAGCTCCCGCAACCGCTCACGGTGTGCCGTAAAGGCCGGGATCAGCAGCGCAAACATCTGCACACAGGCACGCACCGTATCCACCGTATCAAACACCGGCTCCTTGTCTTCCTGATTATCGCGGTTGTAGGTCAACGGCTGTGCCTTCATCAACGTCAGCAGACTGACCAGATGCCCATACACACGCCCGGACTTGCCGCGCACCAGCTCCGGCACATCGGGATTCTTCTTCTGTGGCATGATCGATGAACCCGTACACAACTCATCCGGCAGACTGATAAACGCAAAGGCGGGCGAGGACCATAACACCAGTTCCTCGGCCATGCGCGAGAGATGCATCATCAGCATCGCACTCGCACTACAGAACTCTATACAAAAATCCCGGTCACTCACCGCATCCATGGAGTTCTGCGCCACCCGTGCAAAGCCCAACAACTCCGCACTGCGCTCGCGATCAATCGCAAACCCCGTACCCGCCAATGCCGCTGCACCCAGCGGGCACTCATCCATGCGCCCGTGGCAGTCCACCAACCGCCCACGGTCTCGCAACAACATCTCAAACCATGCCAACAGATGATGCCCCAGCGTCACCGGCTGTGCATACTGCAGATGCGTCATCCCCGGCATCAACGTATCCGCCTCCTCCCGGGCGCGTACCGCCAGCAGCTCCAGCAGCTGCTCCAACTGACCCAACAGGCCCGCGATCTCCTCCTTCAGATACAAACGCAGGTCCGTTGCCACCTGATCATTGCGGGATCGCGCCGTATGCAACCGCGCCCCGGTATCACCGATACGCTCCCGCAGCGCCGCCTCAATGTTCATGTGCACATCTTCCAGGGCCACATCCCACACCATGCGGCCCTGCTCTATGTCCGTGCGTATCTCCTCCAGGCCCGCAACAATGCGCTGACTGTCCTCCACCTTCAACACCCCCTGCTCCGCCAACATCCGCGCATGGGCAATGGAACAGGCAATATCCTGCCGATACAGCCGCGCATCAAATCCCACCGAGGCAGTAAACTGCTCCACCGGGACCGCAGTCGGGGCCGCAAAACGCCCGCCCCAAGGCTTCCGGGAATCACTCACCCGCGCATTATAACGCATGCAGCCCTGTCATCACTGCTGTGCCTGCCCTGTATATGTGCATGATGCTCCCATGCAACAGCAGCACTGCTCACCATCACCCTCGCACTGACGCAGACCGGGAACGGTATCGTCTTGTACCCCACGCCCCCTGTGTACAGTGGACCGTAACCGCACTGTTGCCTGATCGGAACCATGGCCTGCATCCCCGGCGTGATAGCACACAGACCCGACACATTCTTGTAGAACGGCACAAGGCGCTGTGGACCCCTGCTCCGGAACAGGGTCCGGTGCAGCGCAAAGCCGCGTGTGTCCCGAGGCATTGACAAGATGTCCGCTGGCTGCACTACACCCCCAGTGGGCGTGGACCTGCCAGCCGCCGCCGCTGCCATCCTGCATACCCCGATAATACTGCGCTCCCCATGGTGTTATGATCACCCGTCATGGATCGCCCTGACTACACCACCCCCCCGCTGCTACCCAACCTCTGCACCGGCTACAATCTGGTAGTCGTACTGGCATCAGCAGAACTGCTCGCCATCACCCTCGCACTGACCCAGACCGCGACCCTGCAGGACTGGCTGCACCGTCTCGCACTCTACACCCTCTATGTGCAGTGGATTGCCCTGCCCTGCGCTGCACTGCTGTGCGCCCTGCACCGCTACAGCAAACCCCTGAGCGGCATCCAGGCCGGGCTGCTTGCCTGGCTGCTCATCCAGTTTGTCACCCTCCTCGTCAGCCTGGCTGCCTGGCTGCTGCCGGAACGGCTGGGCCTGTACGCCCTGCTCACACTCAATGGCGTGCTGCGCGCCCAGACCATCATCGCCATCCTCTCTGCCATGCTGCTGCGTTACCTGTATATACAACACCTGTGGGAGCAACGTGTACGCACGGCAAGCGCAGCCCGTGCCGAGGCGCTGCAGAGCCGCATCCGACCACACTTCCTGTTCAACACCCTGAACACCATCGCTGCCACCGTACACACCAACCCGGATCGCGCCGATACACTGATCAGCAAACTCTGTGCCCTGTTCCGTGCCAGTTTGCGTGATGATGCAACCGGCACCCTGCAGGACGAGTTGTCGCTGTGCCACGACTACCTGCATCTGGAACAGGAGCGCCTCGGCACCCGACTGCAACTGGTCACGCACACGGATAGCCTGCCCGGCACCATCCGGGTGCCCCGACTCATCCTGCAACCCCTGCTGGAGAATGCTGTCTACCATGGTATTGAGCAACTCCCGGCTGGCGGCACCATCCAGGTGGACGGCACCCACCACAACGGTTACATCACCATCCGTATCATCAACCCCATGCCCGCACACCCACAGCCCCACATCGGTCACCATATAGCCCTGCAGAACATCCGGCACCGCCTGGAACATCGCTTCGGTACCCGGGCCACCCTGCACACCCACACCGATCACGCGCACTTCAGCGTGGAGTTACACTTTCCGGCCAGCGATGAAGATCCTGATCGTTGACGACGAGGCGCCCGCGCGCCAACGCCTCAGGCGCCTGCTCGGGGAGCACGAGCTGCTGGAGGCGGCAAGCGGCACAGCCGCCATTGCAATCGCCAATCAGGCGCAGCCCGAGACCGCCCTGCTGGATATACGCATGCCGGGGATGGACGGTCTGGAGCTCGCCACGCACCTGAATACCATGCCCACCCCCCCGGCCATCATCTTTGTTACCGCCTACGATCAGCACGCCCTCAAGGCCTTTGCGGCCAACGCCATTGCCTACCTGCTCAAGCCGGTAGAGCCGGCACGCCTGCAGCAGGCCCTGCTGCACATCCGCAACCTGCGCCGCGGCCAGCTCCTTGCCCTCCGGGAACTGCAACCGCAGCCTCGCAGCCACCTCAGTGTCACCGACACCCTCGGTGCACAGCTCATCCCGGTCAGCAACATTCGCGCCTTCCAGGCCACGCAGAAGCTGGTGGCCATCCTGCAACCCGGCTCGCAACTGTTGATCGCCACATCCCTGCATGCTCTGGAACAGGAGTTCTCTGCCGACTTCGTGCGCATCCATCGCAATGCCCTGGCCGCCGTCCGCCACATCCGGGCGCTGCGCGACACCCCCGCCGGCTACCAGCTGCGCCTCAGCGAGCTGAGTACGCTCCTGCCAGTCAGTCGCCGCTGCCTGCCCGGCCTGCGAATGCGCATGAAACTTGTCAGCACCCCCCCAAAACCTGTACCATGGTAGCGAACAACATGACCGTGATCGTCCCGCACCTCACCACCGCCCTGTCCGGCCCCCTGCACGCCATAGAGAATCGGCTGCAGCAGCATGAATCCCGGATTGAGGACTGGTTCCGTCGCCAGTGGCAGCAATACACGCCGCCGCTGTATGCCTCTGTGGACATTCGTAACGCCGGCTACAAGATCGCCCCGGTGGACACCAACCTGTTTCCGGCGGGCTTCAACAACCTGAACCCGGCCTTCAACCCGCTCTGCATACAGGCCCTGCAACAGGCCATTACCGAGTTGGGACACCCCTGCGACCGGATTCTTGTCATCCCCGAGAACCATACCCGCAACAAGCCCTACCTGGAGCATCTGGCGGTGCTCCAGCGCACCTTCACGCAAGCCGGTTACGACAATCGCATCGGCACCCTGGGCGAGGCAGCCACCCACACCCTGGCGAACGGGACCGAGCTGCAGTTGCACAAACTGCAGCGCACCGACAACATCCTGCACATTGACGACTACGAACCGGAACTCATCATCCTGAACAATGATCTGTCCGGCGGCCTCCCGGAGCTGTTGCGGGACATCAGCCAACCCATCGTTCCCCCCCCGCACCACGGTTGGACTGAACGTTCCAAGACCCGTCACTTTGCGCACTACCAGCACATCACCCAATCCTTTGTCAGAGACCTGGAGTTGGGCGACCCCTGGCTCTTCCAGCCCCTGTGCCATGACTGCGGGGAGATCGACTTCATGAAACGCGCAGGCGAACAGTGCCTGCAACGCCGCAGCGAACAGTTGTTCAGGGAGATTCGCAGCAAATACCAGGAGCACGATATCCAGGCCACCCCCTATGCCGTCCTCAAGGCCGATAACGGCACCTACGGCATGGGCATCATGACCATCCGTGACCCTGCCGAGGTGGTAGGCCTGAACCGCAAACAACGCACCCGCATGGCCACCGTCAAGGAAGGCCAGAAGGTGAATCGCATCATCATCCAGGAAGGCATCCCCACCATTGAAACGGTAGACGACAAGACCGCAGAGCCGGTGGTCTACACCATCTCCCGCAATGTAGTCGGTGGCTTCTACCGCACCCACCAACAGCGCGGCAGTGACGACAACCTCAACTCACCCGGCATGGAGTTTGAACCCATCGCCTTTGCAGACTGTTGCGCGCCCCCTGGCCCGGCCGCACCACCCGAGACCCATACCCGGCGCTTCTATTCCTACGGCGTCATCGGTCGCCTCGCCATCCTTGCCTCCGCCCGCGAGGCCGATATCACCTGAGGAGCAGCGGGTACCTGGTTCTGGATGCCCCGGGATGAAAACGGGAAAGGCACTGGCTCCTGCGTCATCCAGGGTTTCACTGCCACCTTGTCCCAACCTGTAGTGCCTGGATGAAGCGGACAGGGCATCCACTCCGCAGGGGGACGTGCCCTGCTCTGGAGGAAGCCGTACGCGGGACGATTAACGAAGGGACTTGAACGGGCAAAAGGCGTGTCTATTCCAACCCGTGAGTTGCGGATTCCGAGCCCACAGACGTCCTGAAAGCGGCCCCCAAGCCCCGCCTCCTGCAACAGGGCACAGAGCCAGCTCCAGGGGTTTTGACCCGGTTCAACACTCAATACAGGGACGCCCCCATGCAGCTGCCCCGCATTCTCTCAAGTATGGTCCTCCCGGACCGATCCATTACCCCCACCGCAAGGCGACACCAGACACAGGGGGTTGGATGATTCGCCAGCGTAAGCGGGTTATTGTTTTTCCCGAGGCTTCGGCCAACAGGAACTCAACCCATCAATGTGTTCGTGAAGATCCGGGTTTATATGATTCCACATCGGATCTAAAATAAAGTCGATGCCTTCGCGGCGAGCGAGTTTCGCCGCTGGAACAAAATCACTGTCACCG
>DKIB01000050.1 GCA_002454015.1 Proteobacteria bacterium UBA6729 | reverse complement strand
TTGTGCTGATTCCCTGCAGGGGGGATCCGGGGGCCTCCCCCTGCCGGATCCGGACACCGCCCTGCATTGACACCACCCGGTCCTGTGCTACACTGCCCCGCAGTGGTGTGGTGCAACCAACTTGGGGAGGGTAGGTTCATGTCTCAACTTCAGCGCAGTTCCCGGCGAGTCAGGCGTGGCCACGGTGGTGGGTCTTCGGACTCCATTGCCTTGGCCGTGGTCCTGTATATTGTTTATTTCATTCCGTCTTTCAATATATTTGCCGTGCTTGTAGCCCTGTTTCTGCAGAGCAGCACAAACTCGCTGACCGCTACGCACTCCGCCTTCATAGTACGACTGTTTCTGGTTGCGATGTTGTACGTAGTGGGGGTTGTTCNNNNCTTTGATAGCGGCTGTTGCTCTGGTGCTGTGGTTCTACGGACGGATGATCATGGGGGTCGTGGCCCTGTTCCAGCGGCAGGAGCATGTCGGGTTTCGCTGGCTCTAGCCCGTTACCCGGGCCAGGCGGGGCCGCGCTTGCGGGGGCTCCGCCCGGCACTTAGAACCGGGCGATATCCTTGCGGTAGAACATGCCGTCCCACTTGATGTCTGCGGCGGCCTGATAGGCGGCAGTCCGGGCCTGGGCGATATCTCCGCCGAGTGCGGTAACACACAATACCCGCCCTCCCGCAGTTACGATGTGCCCGTTTGCCTTGCGCGTACCGGCATGAAAGATCCGCATGGATTTGATGGCCTCTGCCCGGTTCAACCCGCGGATCGGAGTGCCCTTGCGCACCTCCCCCGGATAGCCGGCGGCGGCCAGCACCACCCCCACCGCTACGCGCCGGTCCCAGTTCAGTCGACAACCATCCAGTTTGTCATGCAGGGCGGTACGACAGAGGGCGGGCAGGTCGCTGCGCAGTCGCAACAGCACCGCCTGTGCCTCCGGATCTCCCAGTCTGCAATTGAATTCCAGCAGCGTGGGTGAGCCATCCTCCCGTATCATCAGGCCTGCATACAGGAAGCCCTTGTATGGACACCCATCCTGATGCATGCCATGCACTGCCGGTTGCAGAATGTCGTTGGTGATGCGTTCGTGCATATCGGGATTGATGGCCGGGGCCGGAGAGCATACTCCCATGCCGCCGGTGTTCGGACCGCGACCCCCGTCATCCCGGCGCTTGTAATCGCAGGAACTGGCCAGAGGCAGGATATTTACCCCGTCAGACATGACCATAAAGCTGGCCTCTTCGCCACGCATAAATTCCTCCATGAGCACGCGCTGCCCGGCCCGGCCATGTCGACGCCCGGAGAGCATCTCCTCTACGGTAGCAATGGCCTCTTCACGATCACTGGTAATGACCACACCCTTGCCTGCGGCCAATCCGTCTGCCTTGATGACCAGCGGTAGCGGGGCCTGCTGGATGTGCAAAATGGCCCCCTGCAGCCCGGTAAAGGTGTGCCAGTCCGGAGTCGGGATGTTGTGTCGCCTGCAGAACTCCTTGGCAAAGTTTTTGGAGCCCTCCAGACGCGCCGCTGCCTGATCCGGACCAAAACAGTCAATACCGTGTTTGCGGAACTGATCCACTATGCCACTGACCAGAGGGCCCTCAGGTCCCGGGATCACCAGATCTATGGCGTTGTTGCGGGCAAAATCCAGCAGGGCCGCAGTATCATCTGCGTCAATGGCCACATTGTTGACCCGGCGTTCATTATCGGTCCCGGCGTTGCCGGGTGCTACAAAGACCTGCTTTGCACTGGGTGAGAGCATACTTTGCCAGGCCAGGGCATGTTCGCGGCCACCACCGCCTACAATCAGGATATTCATGCGGGTACGTTACCGTGTCTAATGTCGAAAGTGGCGGATCCCGGTAAATACCATGGCAATGTCATGCCGGTCCGCCGCCGCAATGACCTCGGGGTCACGCTTGGACCCGCCGGGTTGAATGATGGCGCGAATACCGACCTCCGCAGCCCGTTCCACACTGTCGGCGAACGGGAAGAAGGCATCCGAGGCCAGTACCGCTCCATCGACATCCAGCTCCGCATCGGCTGCCTTCATGATAGCGATACGCACGCTATCTATCCGGCTCATCTGCCCGGCACCGATGCCGATGGTGCTGCCTGCCCGGGCCAGCACAATGGCATTGGAGCGCACATGTCGCGCCACCCGCCACGCAAACATCAGATCATCGTACTGCATTGCGGTGAGTTTGTGTTGCCCGGCCGGTTGCAGTGCTGTGGGGGGGGCGACCGCGTGGTCCTCATCCTGCAGTAGCAAGCCGCCATTGATACGACGCATATCCAGTTGTCGTGTTGCCTCCGGCACAGACGCACCCAGTTCCATGACACGCAGATCCGGTTTGTCTGCAAAGCGTGTAGTCGCCTCAGGGCTGACGGATGGGGCGATGATGGCCTCGACAAACTGCCGTTCCATAATCGCCGCTGCCAAGGCCGCATCCAGGCGTCGATTGAACGCCAGCACGCCTCCAAATGCAGCCACTGGATCGGTGCGATGCGCCTGCTCATAGGCTGCAACAATGTTATCGTCGGTGGCAACCCCACATGGATTGTAGTGTTTGACAATGGCACACGCCGGTACGGTAAAGTCTCCCACACATTTCCAGGCCGCATCCAGGTCTGCCAGATTGTTGTACGACAGCGCCTTGCCCTGCACCAGCCGGGCACCACACACCGTACCGGATTGTGGGCCGCGCGGGCAGTACAGCGCTGCTGACTGATGTGGATTCTCGCCGTAGCGCAGACTGGAGTGTTTATGAAACTGCATGCTGTAGACATCCGGGAACCCGTCATCGTCTGCACTCAGGGCGTGCAGGAAGTTGGAGACGGCACCGTCATACTGTGCCGTGCAGGCAAAGGCCTTGCGCGCCAGCGTGGTACGCAGCTCGTGCCCGAGGCAACCATCGTTGGCATGTAACTCCTGTAGCACACGTGGATAGTCGGCTGGTTCTGTTGCCACGCCGACCCGGGCATGATTTTTGGCGGCGGCCCGCAACATACATGGGCCACCGACATCAATGTTTTCGATAATCTCATCCAGCTCTGCATCCGGTCGTGCGGCGACCTGCTCAAAGGGGTACAGGTTTACTGCCAGCAACCCGATGGGACGAATGCCATGCTGTTGCATGGCCTGTTCATCGGTTCCGGCGCGTCCCAGCAGGCCGCCATGGATACGCGGATGCAGGGTCTTCACCCGCCCGCCCATGATCTCCGGAAAGCCGGTATAGTCGCCAACCTCCTGCACTGCAATACCATGCTCTGCAAGCGTTGCGGCGGTGCCTCCCGTGGAGAGCAACGCAATGCCCAGGGCCTGCAGTTCCCTGCAGAATTCTACGACCCCCGTCTTGTCATAAACACTGATCAGAGCACACGAGACCCGTCCCGTAGACTCGGTCTGGCCGGGGGGCATCGGTTAATCCGCCAGGCCGTATTTTTTCAGACGCTTGCTGAGTGTGGTTCTGTTGATGCCAAGCATCCGTGCTGCATAAGTGATATTGTTGTTGCATCGGTGCATGACCATCTCAATCAATGGGGGTTCCACCTCGGCCAGCACCAAATCATAAAGTCCACCGGGGGGTTCGTGACCATTGAGGTTTCTGAAGTATTGGTCCAGTGCGAGTCGGACTTGTGTTGCCAGCCCAACCGAACATCTGCGCGCTGTGCGCCCCGTAGCGGTGCCAGACCCGGTCTTTTTGTGCGTGTAAGCACGGCCCATGGTATTTCCTCCTGTCTCCCGGGGCCAAAGTGCACGTCTATTCCCGGGACGACCCATGGTACCAACTTTCAGGATTAGTGCAAGTCGCAGTATTGTCAATGTCAACGCATAGCTGAAACGCCTGCTGTGGTGCAAGACTGAAGTGTTTTGGTGCGCTGCGGAAATACTGCCCACGGGAGCGACAAGGCCCCGGGGAGATTGCACCTGCAGAC
>DKIB01000110.1:39032-47609 GCA_002454015.1 Proteobacteria bacterium UBA6729 | reverse complement strand
TGGATATCCCGGTTGAGCAGGTGTTGATCGAGTCACGCATCGTCACCGTGGATGATGCCTTCAGTCGGCAGATAGGTGTCAGATTCGGCTATAGCAGAGCCACTGCGTTGGGCGAGGGTGAAGGTATCAGGATTGGGGGCAAAAAACAAGGTGATAATGTGTTTTTAACCACAGCTGTGGAAATTAATGAGGAGGGAGAAATTACAGTTACGGAAGAAGAAACCTGTACAGGATTTTGTACTGGAGATGCAGAAAATTATCTTATCAGCCTGCCGGTGTCTTCAGGGGCTCTGCCCGGTGCTGCCTTCGGGATAGCATTGGGTCAGGTGGGCAGCTGGCTGTTGCAGCTGGAACTGGAGGCCCTGCTGACGGAGGGTCGTGGTGAGAACATCTCCAGTCCCAAGGTGATCACCGTCAATCAGGGGGAGGCCATCATTGAGTCAGGTACCCAGATACCGTATCAGGAGGCCAGTGCGAGTGGTGCTACCTCCACCTCCTTCATAGATGCCGTGTTGCGCCTGCGGGTGGTGCCGCAGATCACCCCGGATGATCGTATTCTGCTGGAGTTGGAAGTCAATCAGGACCAACCCGGCACACAGGTGGCGGGAGGTGCCTTGACGGTGGATACGAACCGGGTCAGCACCACTGTGCTGGTGGATAATGGGGAAACCGTTGTGCTCGGAGGCATCTTCACCCACATCCTGCAGGACAGCCAGAGCCGGATTCCGTTCTTCTCGGATTTGCCTTATGTGGGCTTCCTGTTCAGGAACTCGAATTACAGCAACGACAAAAGTGAGCTGCTCATTTTTGTCACCCCCAAGATCCTGACCAGCCCCAGCGCGGGTTGAGTCCCCTGCTTGTCTCCTGCTGACCTGGTGTTACAGGGCAGGCGGGTGTTTCTGGTGGGGCCTGCAGGGGCGGGCAAGAGCTGCACGGGCATCCTGCTTGCGCAGCGTCTGGGGCAGCCCTTTGCGGATTCGGATCAGGAGATCGAGCGGCGTACGGGTTGTAGCGTGCGTGAGATCTTTGCGCGCGATGGTGAGGCGGCCTTTCGGGTGCTGGAATGTCAGCTGATACAGGAACTTGTGGCATGGGAGGCGATAGTGCTGGCTACGGGTGGTGGGGCGGTGCTGGCCCTTGCGACGCGACAGCTCCTGCAACGGTGCGGTCGGACCGTATATCTGCGGGCAGCTGCGACGGTGTTGGCACAACGCACCCGTGGTGACAGCAGCCGTCCCCTGCTGATGGGGGATGGTCATGCGGCCAGGGTGCGGACCCTGTTGCAGCAGCGTGAGCCCTGCTATCGGGAGCTTGCCGAATTGACTGTGGATACGGATACCCGTACCCCCGCCGGGGTGGTGGAGCAAATCTGCACGTGGCTGCGCAGGGAGGGGACATGCGTACCCTGAGACTGGCCCTGGAGGGGCGTGGCTATCCCATTCACATAGGCGACGGGTTGTTGGCTCGGGGGGAGCTGTATGCGCCACATATACGACGTAGACGCCTGCTGGTAGTCAGCAATCAGCGCATCCTGTCTCTGTACCAGACGCAGCTGCAATCCGCCATAGGAGAGTTTGAGTCTGTCTTGATTCCCGATGGCGAGGGTGCCAAGGTATTGACAACGCTGGAGCAAATCGTCAGGCAGCTGCTGGAGCGCCGTTATGGGCGTGACAGCGTGTTGCTGGCACTCGGCGGTGGCGTGGTGGGGGATATAACCGGTTTTACAGCAGCCTGTTATCAGCGTGGTATAGCCTTTATACAGTTGCCAACCACATTACTGGCACAGGTGGATGCTGCAATAGGCGGCAAGACCGGGGTCAATCATCCTCTGGGCAAGAACATGATTGGGGCCTTCCATCAACCCCTGGCGGTGATCGCGGATACCAGCACACTGCATACCCTGCCGGAGCGTGAGTATCGGGCAGGCCTGGCCGAGGTGATCAAGTATGGCCTCATTCGTGACGTTGGTTTTGTGGACCAGTTGGAGGCCACCATGGCAGCACTGGGTGCACGTCAGCCGCAGGCCATTGCAGCTGCGGTGGAACGCTCCTGCCGGAACAAGCTGGAGGTGGTGATGGAGGATGAGCGGGAACAGGGGACCCGCGCCCTGCTGAATCTCGGACACAGTTTTGCCCATGCCATGGAAAATGCCCAGAACTACCGGGGCCTGCTGCATGGTGAGGCAGTAGCGGTGGGTATATGCATGGCCGCCCGGTTGTCAGCCGATATGCAATTGTTGTCCGGTGTTGCGGTGGAGCGCATCCACCGCCTGATCGAGGCCGCCGGGCTGCCCTGTACGGTGCCTGCCGGGCTGTCGGCAGCACGGCTGCGTGAGTGTATGGCAGTAGACAAGAAGGCCAGTGTCGGCGTACTGCGTCTGGTACTGCTGGAGGATATCGGTCGGGCAGTGGTGGTGCAGGATGTCCATGAGACACTGCTGATGGATTGCCTGCGTGCCTGCGGCGCATCCTGAGCTGCAGCATCGGGATATGCTGCGGGTGGCAGGGGTCTGCCTGCACCCCGGGCTGACCAGACGTGTTAGAATTGAGGCCGGGTTGACATCATGAGCAGTCATTTCGAAAATCAGGGCCTGTACAGGCGTCACTATGAACACGACAGTTGCGGGTTCGGGCTATTGGCAGAGCTGGACGGGCAGCCGAGCCACGCGTTGGTGCGCACTGCCGTTGAGTCTCTCTGCCGCCTTACGCATCGTGGTGCGGTAGCGGCGGATGGTCTTACCGGTGATGGTTGCGGTCTGTTGCTGGCATTTCCCGAGGCCTTTCTGCGCGGGCAGGCAGCGGTGCATGGCATAGCGCTCAAGGGATGTTTTGCTGCGGGTACGGTGTTCCTGTCTGCGGATGCCGAGGCTGCCCTCCGGGAGCGCGCACTCCTGCAGCAGGCCCTGCAGGAGGAGGGTCTGCAGGTAGCGGGCTGGCGTACGGTGCCGGTGGACCCGACTGCATGTGGTCAGCGGGCATTGCAGACCTTGCCGCATATAGAGCAGCTGTTTGTACATATTCCGGAGGCCTTGGCAGGCAGTACCGCGGAGTTGCATCTGTATCAGGCTCGCCGCCATGCTGAGTGCCGTTTGCAGGAGCAGGGTCATGACAGCTTTTATGTATGCAGCCTGTCGGCACGTCTGTTTGTGTACAAGGCGCTGGTGATGCCCAAGCAACTGGATACATTTTATCCGGACCTGCGGGACCCGCAGCTGGCAACCACTTTGTGCCTGTTTCATCAGCGCTTCTCAACCAATACCTGGCCGGCCTGGCGCTATGCTCAACCATTTCGTTATCTTGCGCACAATGGTGAGATCAATACCATACGCGGTAATCGCAACTGG
This sequence comes from Proteobacteria bacterium UBA6729, assembly GCA_002454015.1. Taxonomy (GTDB): domain Bacteria; phylum Pseudomonadota; class Gammaproteobacteria; order Porifericomitales; family Porifericomitaceae; genus UBA6729. Next base: position 44,266 of record DKIB01000110.1, on the reverse strand, counting down.
GCACTGGCGCGTATGGCAAAATTTGCCGCGCCAACATTCACCGAGCTGGACCGGCTGATGCCCCTGGTGTCACATCAGGATTCGGATTCATGTTCCGTAGACCATATGCTGGAGTTCTTGCTGGCAGGTCGCCTGGAGCTGGCGCATGCCCTGCGCCTGATGATCCCGCCGGCCTGGCAGAATGCCAACCGCATGGACCCTGAGCTGCGTGCCTATTATCAGTTCAACAGTCTGAAGATGGAGCCGTGGGATGGTCCGGCAGGTATAGTCTGTACAGATGGGCGCATCGGTGTATGCATCCTGGATCGTAACGGTCTGCGACCCGCTCGTTATGTATTGACCAGCGACCGCCGTATTGTGATCTGTTCCGAGGTCGGGGTTTACGACTACGCAGCTGGCACTGTACTGGCCAAGGGCAGGTTGCGCCCGGGGGAGATGATTGCTGTGGATACTGGCAGTGGCAAGTTGTTGCTGTCGCCGGAACTGGATCAGCAATTACAGGCCCGCCGACCCTATCGGCAGTGGCTGGATACATACGCGACACGGCTGGAATCCGCGCCGCCGGGAGATGCCCTGATCACAGAGCCGATGACCCCGGCACTGCTCAACAGCTACAGCAAGCTGTTTTTATTGAGTGCCGAGGAGCTTGAGCAAATCGTACGTGTGCTTGCCGGTCAGGGGCAGGAGGCAACAGGTTCCATGGGAGATGATACCCCGTTGCCGGTATTATCCGGCAGGCCCCGCGCCCTGTATGATAATTTTAGACAGGCCTTTGCCCAAGTCACGAATCCTCCCATAGACTCGCTACGCGAGCAAATCGTCATGTCTCTGGTGACCCGTTTTGGAGCAGAGGCTGCGGTGTTTAATGACCATGCAGAGCAGGCGGCTCGTGTAGAGGTAGCCTCTCCGGTGTTATCGGAGACGCGGTATCGGCAATTGCTGGCCCGACCGGATTTGCCACATGCCCGACTGGAATTGCACTATGACCCTGAGCAACAGTCCCTGCATGAAGCCATTCAGGCGCTGGCCGCACAGGCAGTGCAACAGGTTGAGGGCGGCACTATAGTACTGGTGCTGACTGATTTTGGCATCTCGGCACATACTCGAACCATCCCGGCCCTGCTGGCGGTTGGTGCTGTGCATCATCGGCTGATTCGTCATGGTTTGCGCTGCGATGCCAATCTGCTTGTGGAAACCGCAAGTGCCCGTGATCCACATCATTTTGCAGTATTGATCGGTTACGGTGCCACCGCTGTACATCCATACCTGGCCTATCAACTGTTGCAGGATATGCAACGGCGTGGTGTGTTGCCGGGCACGGCACGGGAGCTGGGCATTAACTACCGGCGCGGTATCAACAAGGGTCTGTACAAGATTATGTCGAAGATGGGTATTTCCACGATTGCCAGTTATCGTGGTGCACAGTTGTTTGAGATCGTCGGCTTGCATGCCGAGATCGTTGATTTGTGTTTTAGCGGCAGCCCAAATCATATACAGGGCATGCGTTTTACGCATCTGGAGCAGGATTTGAAGCAGCTGGAGGCGGTGGCCTGGGATCGGGAGCAGCCTCTGGATCAGGGGGGCCTGCTGAAGTTTATACACGGTGGTGAATTTCATGCCTATAACCCCGATGTGGTGCACAAGTTGCAGTTGGCCACGCAGCATGATGATTACCAGTACTATCTTGAATACAGCGCTGCCGTGCATGCGCGACAGCCGACGGTACTGCGCGACCTGTTGCAACTTTGCCCTGATCGACAGCCGATACCCATCAGTGAGGTTGAGCCTGCAGAGGAAATCTTCAAGCGTTTTGATACCGCAGGAATGTCGCTGGGGGCGTTGTCACCCGCCGCCCATGAGGCCCTGGCCCGGGCCATGAATCGTATTGGCGGGCGGTCCAATTCAGGTGAGGGGGGTGAGGCAGTGTCGCGTTATAACAGTGAGCGCAATTCTGCCATCAAGCAGGTTGCCTCTGGACGCTTTGGCGTGACACCGCACTATCTGGTTAATGCAGAGGTATTGCAGATCAAGATCGCTCAGGGGGCCAAGCCGGGCGAGGGCGGTCAGTTGCCGGGGCATAAGGTCAATCAAATGATCGCGGAGTTGCGTCACTCCAGTCCGGGTGTCGAGTTGATTTCGCCCCCCCCGCATCATGATATCTATTCCATTGAGGATCTGGCGCAGTTGATCTTTGACCTGAAACAGGTCAATCCACAAGCACTGATCTCCGTGAAGCTGGTGGCCCTGGCGGGGGTAGGTACTGTTGCCACGGGGGTGGCCAAGGCCTATGCCGACCTGATCACCATTGCCGGCTACGATGGTGGTACGGGTGCCAGTCCGCTGACCTCGGTGAAGTACGCAGGCAGTCCCTGGGAGCTGGGTCTCGCCGAGACCCAGCAGGTGTTACGCATCAATGGTCTGCGTGGCAAGGTGCGTCTGCAGGCAGATGGGGGGTTGAAAACCGGTCAGGATGTCATCAAGGCGGCAGCACTGGGGGCAGAGAGCTTCGGGTTTGGCACGGCCCCCATGATCAGTATGGGCTGCAAATATTTACGCATCTGTCACCTGAATAATTGTGCTACCGGTGTGGCAACGCAGAATCCGGTACTGTATCAGCGGCACTTCAAGCAGGATGCCGCAGAGCGGGTAGTACGCTACTTTCATCATGTTGCCCGGGAGGTGCGTGAGGCACTGGCAGCACTCGGCTTTTGTTGTCTGGAAGAACTGATCGGCAGAGTTGATCTGTGCAAGGTGTTACCCGGGGTTGAGGAGCGTTCACAGGGGCTGGATCTCAGTGCCCTGTTATCTACCGGTGGTGCACCGGAGGATGCCTGCAGGTCTTGCCAGGAGTCGCGTAATGAGCCGTTTGATCGGGGGGTGCTGGCGGAGCGCATGGTGCGGGATGCGTTACCCGCCATAGCCGATAAACGTGGTGGGGATTTCCATTATGAAATACGCAATTATCATCGTTCCATAGGGGCACGCTTGTCTGGAGAGATCGCCAGGCGATATGGCGATCAGGGCATGAGTGATGCGCCGATCCGCCTGCACCTGCAAGGCACTGCCGGGCAGAGTCTGGGGGTCTGGAATGCAGGCGGATTGGAGATCTGTTTGCAGGGCGATGCCAATGATTATGTAGGCAAGGGGATGGCGGGGGGCAAGCTGGTATTGAAGCCGCCTGCACAGAGCAGTTTCCGCAGTGAGCAGGCTGTGATCATGGGTAATGCCTGTCTGTATGGTGCTACGGGTGGGCGTTTGTTCGCCGCTGGAGTCGCGGGTGAACGCTTTGCTGTTCGCAACTCCGGTGCCACTGCCATCCTGGAAGGGGTGGGTGATCATGGCTGCGAGTATATGACGGGTGGTGTGGTGGTCATCCTTGGGGAAACCGGCATCAACTTTGGTGCCGGTATGACTGGTGGTGTGGCACTGGTGCTGGATCATCAAAATGATCTGGCAGATCGCTGCAATCGTGACTCTGTGGAGGTGCACCGTATTACCCTGGAGACGATGCGTGAGCATCTGGACCATCTGGATGCCCTGTTGCGTTTATATGTGCATGAAACGGACAGTATATGGGGACAGGAAATCCTGCAGGACTTCTCCGACGTAGCCCGGGATTTCTGGTTGGTGCGACCCAGGGGGGCGGAGCTGACTGCCCTGATTGAGACCCTGAGGGCCGCAGCCTGATGAGTACCAGTCATAATGATTTCAGTCATAATGATTTCCAGTTTCTGGAGGTAGAACGGCGCGACCCGGTGGTGACCGAGGCACCGATACGCATCCTGCGCTGGGATGAGATCTACGGCCAGTATGATGCCGGACAGGCCGCGGACCAGGCGGGACGTTGTCTGGCCTGTGGTAATCCGTATTGTGAGTGGAAGTGTCCGGTCCACAACTATATACCACAGTGGTTGAGGTTGATTGAGGAAGGACGGCTTCTGGAGGCAGCTGAACTGTCTCATCAGACCAACTCACTGCCCGAAATCTGTGGTCGCATTTGTCCGCAGGATCGTCTGTGTGAGGGGGCCTGTACCCTGAATGATGGATTTGGTGCGGTTAGCATTGGCGCTATTGAAAAATACATTACCGAGGAGGCCCTGAAACAGGGTTGGCGTCCTCATGTGGATGTCAGCCCTGTAGGCAAGCGGGTGGCGGTAGTGGGTGCCGGGCCGGCTGGCCTGGGCTGCGCTGATGTACTGGTACGTAACGGTGTGGAAGCGGTGGTGTATGATCGCTACCGGGAGATCGGTGGGTTACTGACCTTCGGTATTCCGCCCTTTAAACTGGACAAGCAGGTAGTCTTGAGGCGTCGCCAACTCATGGAAGATATGGGCGTGAAGTTTGTGCTGAATACCGAGATCGGGCGGGAGCTGTCTCTTGCGGATTTGCAACGGGATAACGATGCCGTGTTTTTGGGCATGGGCGCCTACACACATGTGCAGGGCGGCCTGCCGGGTGAGGAGCTGCAGGGGGTATACAAACCGCTGCCCTATTTGATCGGCAATGTCAATCATGTCATGGACTACCCGGAGGCATCTCGTGATTACACAGACCTGCGTGATCGTCGGGTGCTGGTACTGGGCGGTGGTGATACCGCCATGGATTGTGTGCGTACCGCGGTTCGTCAGGGGGCCACATCGATACAGTGCGCCTACAGGCGCGACCGGGATAATATGCCGGGGTCCATGCGTGAGGTGGGGAATGCAGAGGAGGAGGGCGTGCAATTTCTGTGGAATCTGCAACCGCTGCAGATCATGGGCAAGGCGGGTGCGGTATGCGGCGTACAATTGGCGCAGACGCGACTGGGGGCACCCGATGCACAGGGCCGCAGGCAGCCGGAGCCGATATCGGGCACGGCACAGCAAGTGTCAGTGGATGCGGTGATCACTGCCTTTGGCTTTGAGCCCAGCCCGGCCCGGTGGTTTGCGGAAAATGCCATACATACCGATGCTACAGGGCGGGTGCGTCTGGCCGTTCCGGAATCACAACAGACGCACAATGCCCATGTTTATGCGGGAGGTGATATGGTGCGTGGTGCAGATCTGGTAGTTACGGCGGTATTTGATGGTCGTCGGGCTGCCGATGGCATTTTGTCCCGTCTGCTTCCAGAATACGCAGGCAGCCATGGCTGACAGCGCTGTATCCGCAGGCTTGAGCTCCTGCCTGGTCCGTGCACTGTCCCGTCTGCTTCCAGAATACGCAGGCGGCCGTGGCTGACAGCGCTGTATCCGCAG
>DKIB01000110.1:14247-38998 GCA_002454015.1 Proteobacteria bacterium UBA6729 | reverse complement strand
GCTCCTGCCTGGTCCGTGCACTGTTCAGTCAGCCAGTAGAATACACCCCGGTGTGGGTCATGCGTCAGGCGGGTCGTTACCTTCCGGAATATCGCCGCTTGCGGGCTGAGGCGGGTAGCTTCCAGCGTATGTACAAGGTGCCGGACTATGCCTGTGAGGCAACCCTGCAGCCACTGCGTCGTTATCCCCTGGATGCGGCCATCCTGTTTTCTGATATTCTTGCTGTGCCGGAGGCGATGGGAATGGAACTGAATTTTCTGGAAGGGCGTGGTCCGGTATTTGCTGCGCCACTCAGGGATTCTGCGGAGCTGCGTGCCCTGGTAGAACCGGAGCCGGAAGAGGCCCTGGACTTTGTCATGCAGGCCCTGAGTCTGTTGCGGGCCGAGCTGGGTGTGCCCCTGATCGGTTTTGCAGGTACGCCCTGGACCCTGGCCTGCTACATGTTGCAGGGTGCAGGCAGCCAGGATTTTCAGCGACCCAGGACACTGTTGTATGCCCAGGCAGAGGTGTTGCATGCCCTGCTGGAGCGGTTGAGCAGGGTGGTAGCGGCCTGTCTGGCTGCCCAGGCCCGTGCCGGGGCCGAGGTATTGATGTTGTTTGACAGCTGCGCCGGATGGTTAAGCCCGGATCACTATCGCGAGTTTGCCCTGTCTTATCTTGCCCGCATCTGCCGGTCCCTGAAGGATTGCTGTCCGGGCATCCCCCTGATTGTATATGCCCGGGGCAGCCGTGGACTGGAGGCTGATATCGCTGCCTGTGGTGTGGATGCTGTGGGGGTGGATTGGACCAGCCCACTGGCGGCAGCACGGCGTCGGTTGGCAGGCTGCGCTGCCCTGCAGGGGAATCTGGACCCCTGCGCCCTGTTCGGGTCGGCACAGAACATTCGTGTCGCAGTGGAGGCTACGCTTGCGGATTATGGGCCGGGGACTGGTCATGTTTTTAATCTGGGCCATGGTATCCATCGGGATACCGACCCGGGCAAGCTGGCAGTCATGATAGACAGTGTGCATCAGCTGAGTCGTTCGTACCACAGTCGGTGAGCCCGCAGCGTTTTCTGCTGGAGACCGGGTACGGGTTTTTTATGGGTGCTGCTACCCTGGTGCCGGGCATCAGCGCAGGTACAGTGGCCTTTATACTCGGTATCTATCCCCGGGTGATCGCTGCGCTGGCCGCCCTGAATGCAGACTGGTGGCGAGCATTGTGCCGTTTGGATCGGGCACGCCTTGCCGTGGATGGCTGGCAATTGTTGCTGGCACTGGGCACAGGTGCGTGTGTGGCGCTGTTGCTGCTGGTTGGTGGTCTGCTGGAGTGGATACAGCTTTGGCCACAACAATTTCGTGGCCTGTTCTGCGGGATGATACTGGGGAGTATTCTGCTTTTTTTATGCACCATGGGCGGCGGTACGCTGCGCTTGCTGTGGTGGTTGCTGGCGGGTGCTGTCACCGGGATGCTGTTACTGACAGGCTTGTCCCTGGTGGCGTTGCCAGTGCACCCGGCAGCGCTATTTCTGGCAGGTATGATTGCCCTGGCTACCATGCTGGTACCCGGTTTGTCCGGAGCCTATATACTGCTGTTACTGGGCCTGTATGAAACCGTCCTGACTGCAGTGGACGAGTTCAGGCTGGAACTGTTGGTGCCCTTCGCTGCGGGTGGCCTGCTGGGCCTGTTGCTGGTTACCCGCCTGTTGAATCTTTTGTTGCGGCGTTATCAGACCGCTCTGCTGCTATTTGTCAATGGCCTGTTATTGGTGTCACTGCAACACATCTGGCCGTTTGCCGGGGAGTTGTGGGCACCGACAAACCGTGCTGCGGGCACTGCCGTGGTAGTGGGTTTGGCCATTACCCTGGGGTGTGGTTATATGCGCCCGGCTGCGTGATGGAACTGTCTGTAATCATCCTGATTACCACCGGACTCGGGTTGTTGGCCCTGGTGGCACGCTCACTGTGCAGTCGCTGGTCCATTCCCTACACAGTACTTCTGGTAGTGCTGGGCATCATCATGGGTTGGTTGTCACAGGGATTTACCAATCTGCAGGCCATACGCAGTCTGCAGTTGACCCCGGAGATGGTGTTCTTTGTATTTCTCCCCGTGCTGATTTTTGAATCTGCATTTAACCTGAATGTGCGAGAATTGTTGCGCTGTCTGGCCCCGATCCTGACTATGGCCATTCCTGCATTGCTGCTTTCTACCCTGATAGTAGGGCTGGGCCTGCATTGGTTGCTGGGCATGCATCTTATTGAGGCATTACTGTTTGGTGCGCTGATTTCAGCCACTGACCCGGTGGCAGTGGTGGCCCTGTTCAGGGAACTTGGTGCACCGGCGAGGTTGACCATGCTGGTTGAGGGAGAATCACTCTTCAATGATGCCGTGGCCATAGTGCTGTTCAATATTCTGCTGGGACTCAGTATGGGGGGTGGACTGGACTGGACATCACTGGGTTATGCCGGGTATGAATTTTTGCGGGTTTTTCTTGGCGGACTGCTGGCAGGTGGTATCGCTGGACTGCTGGTGTGTGAGTTGTTTCATCTACTCAGGGAGAAATCCGGCACCATGATGCTGGTTTCTGTGTGTATGGCCTGGCTGGTATTTGCTGTGGCCGAGCATGTGCTGCATGTATCCGGTGTTATGGCCGTATTGGCGGCGGCCCTGGCCATGAGCTTCACCATGTTGGTGCGCAGCTCACATGCCGCCGGACAGACCATGATAGATAGCTGGGAATTGATTGCAATTGCAGGCAATTGCCTGCTGTTTTTGTTGGTGGGTCTGGCGGTTGATCTCGGTCGTCTGGTGCATCATCTGCCATTGATAGCAGCTGCTGTGTTGCTGGTATTGCTTGGCCGGGCGGCTGCGGTATACCTGTTGTTGCCGCTGGTTACCCGCCTGTTTTCCCTGCCTGCGGCATCATCGGCGGAGCAACATATTATCTGGTGGGGTGGTTTGAAAGGTGCCCTGGCCCTGGCCATCGCCCTGTCTGTACCACATGCACTGGCAAGTCGTGAGCTGATTATAGACATGACGGTTGGGGTGGTGCTGTTTTTTTTGTTGGTCAATGGCACCACCATACAATGGTTGATGCGGCATTTGGGACTGGCTTGTATCACCCGGGAAGAATTGGCAGAACAGAGACATACCCTGAGTGTGCTCAGGGAACACAGTGAAGGCGTGTTACTACGCCTCGGCACTGTGGGGGTACTCAAGGATGCGGATGGGGTGCGTACCCGTATCCATTCAGCATTTCACTTGCAGGAACCGGATCTCGACGACAATCCTGTGGAGGCCTTGCGTCTGCCACTGCTGCGGGCAGAAAGCCTGGAATATCATCTGGTGTACAACATGGGACTGATTAATACGTATACATATCTGGAGTTGTGCGGTGACATATACGCCCGGCGCGGTACACAATACGCCGCCCACCGTAGCCCCCGGGCAGCCGGTCATTTTCTGAGTCTGGAGCATACCCTGCTGGGTCGCCTGCGTGAATCAGATCTGGCAGCGGCCCTGTTGAGACGCTATCAGGATTTTCGTCTGGCCAATGCAATCAGTCGCAGTATTGCGTTGATCCTGGGTTATCGCAAGGCCCTTGAAGTGCTGGCTGAGGAGGCTGATATGCAGTCATTCCACGCCGGACTGGAGGCTGAATATCAACAACGTATAGAGATACAACTGCATGAGCTGCAAGTTATTGCTGAAGGCTTTCCGGATTATTACCACCCCCTCGTTGAGCACCTGGCTTGTCGGATGGCGCTGGGGGCAGCTCGCAATCAGCTGGAGGAGGAGCACCACCGCGGCATGCTTGGCGTACGCAATTACGTGTTGCTGGACTGGCGATTGCAGGAGGTGTTGCGTCCACTGCTGGCGGCTGATGCGGTAAGGTTGCATCATGCCGCTGAGGTATTGCTTGAGGGAGTGCCATTGTTGGGCGGGCTGCCACAGGATGCCCTGCAGCAGCTTGCTGCCTGCGCCAGAATCATGCATTTTCTTCAGGGCGATGAGATCACTCATAGTGGCGCCCATGGCGATGCCATGTATATCATTCACTCGGGTCAGGTTGGCATATACAGGGGCGACCCGGAGCGGCAGGTGGGCAGTCTGCGCAGGGGTGATTTCTTCGGTGAAATTGCCCTGCTTGGTGAGCAGGTACGCACGGCGACGGCCCGCGCCGAGGCGCTGTCGGTCCTGCTGCGCCTGCAGCGCAGGGATGTGCTGAGGATTGCCGGGGAGTTCGGCCTGCTGGGGCAGCGTCTGCGGCAGGCGACCCAGGAGCGCTCCAGGTGAGGGTATGCTATAATGCCCGGACGGGCTGCGGGGGGTGCCAGGAACCAGCTGGCCCCCGGGCAGGTAAATATGGAGGAATTGTTTATGTCTGATGCGGAAAAAATTTCCAGTGCCATCTATATTGATTTTGATAATGTTTATGCCTCTTTGCGGAAGTATGACCTGAAATACTCCAACCTGTTTTTGCACAGGGCGAACGATTGGTTGGGCTTGTTGGAGGCCGGTGCGGATGGGGGTGCCCGCCGGAACTTTTTGATCAAGCGCTGTTATTTCAATATGGGGGAGGGGGTCATGGTGCCGTTGCGCAGGGGGGGCTTTGAGGCCATTTCCTGCCCGTCCATGACCCGGCAGGGCAAATCTGGTGCAGATATGCAGATGGCCCTGGACATATACAAGGCCAGTCTGGATGTCGAGCCGGTGCATGCCCGGGTCGATGAGTTTATCATCTTCTCGGGCGATGCGGATTTTACCCCGTTGCTGATGGAATTGCGTCGCAAGAACAAATTGGCAACGATCCTCAATCTGGGGCCGGTATCAGCGGCTTACAGGAATGCCAGCCATCAGGTAATCGACAATTTTCCGGTTCTCCTTGAGCAGTTGTTGCCACCCGCGTCGACGCCAGAGCTGACCTCGTGGAGCGTTGATATGCGGGGCGTTTGCGCTGGCCTCATCAAGGATTGCATGACCAACAGGGAGGCGCTGCCACTGGCGACCCTGGAGCAGAAACTCAAGGCCTGTTTTGAGGAGCATAACAGCCCTGTGCCCTGGGCAGATACGGCAGGTCTCCATGCCTTCATCAACGACCTGACACTTGCTGCCATGCGGATCGAGGATGAGATGCTGGTGGTCGTTGGTAGCAGCACTGCAGACGCTGCTGCGCCACAGGTGCCGGCACCGATTGCCCCGGCACCGCCGGCTGTATCGGTCACAGAGGATGCCGTTTATCAGCTGGCACAACAAGTGCATGATCTGACGGGCACTCCGTTACTCAGCCCGGCGGACTATGCGGCACTGTTTGCGGCGCTTGTAGAACAGCTGAATACACAGGGCCCGTCCGACGATCTGTATAGCATGGCGGAGCAGCTGCAGTATCAGGGTGCGGCACGGCCACGCGATGCGGTTTTCATAGTGCGAGGCCTGCAGCTGGCAGGCCACCGCTTTGTTGTCGGTGAGGAGTCTGTACAGGGCCTTGCTGAGGCCTTTCTGGGCAGTGTGTTATATCGTTGTCGTACGCGTGCCAACCTGCACCTCACCGAGTCGGAACAGGCCTTGCTGAAACAGTGGTTGCTGGGTGGCCCCGGAGCGGTCACAACGCGGGGTTCACGTGCAGCCACAGCCGGTGCAACAGACCACCGGGAACGGTGTATGGAGAAGGTCAGGTTGGCGGTCATCGGCAAGGCGCAAGGCATGGAGCTGTCCGAGCTGGGGGCCATGATCAGGGCTGAATTGCCCGGTCTGTACCGACCCGGGAGCATACAGTCCAGGTGGGGCGGACAGCCTACGCTGACCAAGATGCTGTTGTCGTTTGGGCTCGGTCCCCTGATGATTGTTCCCATAGATGACCGGTTGTCCATTATCTATGACCCTGCCGAGCAGGAGGCCATGGACCTGAGTACGGTGGTTGCCCCACTGCTGCAGGCGGCGGGTATCCCGCTGCTGGACAGTGCGGGCTATGGGCGCCTGTTCAGCTCACTGTACGCCTTGACAAGCTGCCACGATACCCTGCCGAGCCTGGACTTCCTGGCGGAGAGGCTGGGTGCCGAGTTGGACAGGGAGAGGATCCAGGAAGACGAGATACAGAAAATACTCAACGTCCTGATGGAGTTCGGCGATGAGATGCTCAGGTACAAGGGCAATCCGGCATCGCTGGCCCGGTATTTTGCCACGCGGGTGCTGAACCGCTGTCGGCAGCGGTGGCAGCCGGGCAATCGGGAACTGGTGAGCATCTATCACTGGATCACCTCCCGATGCGGTGTACTGATGGTAGATCTCAGGGCGGCGGCTGTCAGGTAGTCAGCGTCGCTGCACCCCGGGTCGTCTGTAACGCATCCCGGCCAGTAGCAGGGCAGAGAGTGTAATGACCGGAAAGTCGCCCCAGCACGCATACGGCGTGTTACCCTGGTAGCGCGGGATGGTGGCGGTGAGTACCTGCGGGGTGAATTGTGCGGAACGTTGCAGGATCCGGCCCTGCTGGTTGATGATGGCACTGATGCCGTTGTTGGTTGCCCGTAGCAGATAACGCCCGTTTTCCAGCGCCCGGGCGCGGGCAATCTGCAGATGCTGATGGGGCCCCCACGAATCCCCGAACCAGCCATCATTGCTGACGTTTATCAGCAGTGTACTGTGCCGGGCGGTTGCCGCAAAGGAAGCCCCGAACAGAATGTCATAACAAATGGATGCCGCAGCCGGTCCGCCAGCCAGTGGCAGNNCCCCCAGCCAGTGGCAGCAGGGCACTGTCACTGTTGCCAGGCGTAATGTCAGTCAGCGTTATGCCCAGCCAGACCATGATCGACTGCAGGCCCGGGGGGGTGTACTCGCCAAACGGCACCAGATGTCGCTTGTAGTAGGCACTGCCCTGCGCCGAGCCCGCCTTGATCAGGCTGTTATACGTTCGTTCTGCCGTCGTATCCAGTACGCCGAGCAGTAAATCCCCATGGGTCTGTTGACTGAGCAGACTCAGCAGGGGTTGCAATTCATTGCGGTAGGCGGGGAGCACCGCCTCCGGCCAGACCAGCAACTCCCTGTCCCGGTGCGGGGCACTGAGTCGGGTATAGCGCCGTATCCTGTCCTCCAGGTTGTCCCAGCTCTGCTGTTGTGGCAACCCACCCTGCACCAGGGCCACATTCAGCAGCTCCGGTTGGCGTGTGGTCCACTCGTGGCGATACAGACCGGGCAGCCAGAGCAGGGCCATCAGCCCCACTGCCCACCAGCCCCACTGCATGGCCCTGCGATGCAGGTACAGGCTGCCCAGCGCGGCTGCCGAGGCGGCGGTCAGCCAGCCAACACCATGGATGCCGAAGACCGGCGCATAACTGCCGAGCGGGGTGCCGAGCTGACTATAGCCCAGGCTCAGCCAGGGAAAGCCGCCCAGCAGCCAGGAGCGTACCCATTCGCCCAGCGTCCACGCAACCGGGAATGCCAGCCACCAGACCAGCGGATGCTGCCAGGCGGTGGTAGCCCGGTGGTAGAGCAGTGCGCTCAGTGCCGGGCACAGGGCCAGCAGGGCGCTCAGCAGCAGCAGCAATGACCAGGCTGCCAGTGCTGACAGGCCCCCGTAGATCTGGATGCTGATATGTACCCAGTACAGTCCGGTGCTGAACAGGGCCATGCCGAACAGCCAGCCCCGCAGTACCGCCCGTCGTGCGCTACAACCCGACCAGAGCAGTGGCAGTGGTGCGCACAGGATGATGGCGGCAGGCCACCATTCGTGGGGTGCAAACGCTACGGGTAACAGGGCACCGCAGGTGAACGCAGCAATATCGCCAGGGTAGCGGGCCGGCGCGGTGCACGCCATGGCCTCAGGTGCTGTCGCTATCGGAGACTACAGCGGTACGGGTGGTGGCGCGGTCCACGCGGATGCGGATGACATGGACGCGGCGCTTGTCGGCCTTCAGGACCGTGAAGTGCAGCCTGTCCAATTGGAACTCATAGCCGGGTCCGGGCATGCGACCACAGCGTTTCAGCACCAGTCCCCCCACCGTCTCATAGTCACCATCCTCCAGGCTGGTATGAAAGTGTTCATTAAATTCTCCGATTGGGGTCAGGCCATTTACTGCATAGACATTATCCCCCGCCGGGAGGATATGGGCCTCCGGTGCGGGGTCGTGTTCATCTTCAATCTCCCCAACAATTTCCTCAATGATGTCCTCAATGGTTACCAGTCCGGCGATGCCATCATATTCATCCACCACAATGGCCATGTGGCTGCGACTGCTCCGGAACTCGCGTAACAGCGAGTTAAGCCGCTTGCTTTCCGGCACAAAGTTGACGTTGCGCAACAAATCCCGGGCCGCCGGATTCGGGTGCAGCTGGTGGTTCGGCAGGGTCAGCAGATCCTTGGCGATCAGGATGCCGATGACCTGCTCGCTGTCCTCCTGCAGCACGGGGAAGCGCGAGTGACCGGATTCGGTGATCGCACGGACCCATTCCCTGACCGGGGCGTTTTCCCGCAGTACGCGCATGCGAATTCTGGGCACCATGATGTCACGCACCTGCCGCTTGGCAATGCGCAGGGCGCCTTCCACCATCTCCAGGGTCTCCGGTTCCGGTGCCCTGCGTTCACCGGAGCGTTGCAACAGTACCCTGCGGGTGAGTTGCTCTCCACTTAGCTTGAGGGCCAGCACCTCCAGCACCTCACGCCAGGAAGGGGGCTCCTCCAATACTTCTGTCGGCTCGGGCTCGGGCTCTTTCATCCGCGCTCCTGATAGGGGTCGTCAAAGCCCAGCTGCCCGAGGATGCGGCCCTCCAGGCGCTCCATGTGCAGGGCCTCGTCGGTCCGTTGGTGGTCGTGTCCCAGCAGGTGCAGCACACCGTGTATCACCATGTGCGCCCAGTGGGCATCAGGTGCCAGCTGTGCTGTGCTGGCCTCGCGTGCGACCACAGGCGCACAGATCACAATGTCGCCCAGCAGTTTGAGGCGGGTGTGCTCAGGGGCCCGGGTCGGGAAGGACAGCACGTTGGTGGCCTGCTGTCCACCGCGCCAGTGCTGGTTCAATCGCAGTCCCTCTGCCTCACCGACGATACGGATGGTGAGCTCGGCATCCCGGTAATGCGGGGGCAGGGCATGATGTGCCCAGTGCCGCAGGGTGCGCACATCCGGTACACCCGGGTCGGTATGCAGGCATTGTATACAGACAGCTGCGGTGTCATTCATGCGTAGTCTGCCGACCCTCCGGTCGGTCGCTTCCGTAGGCCTCAAGTACGGCAGCTACCAGTGGATGTCGTACCACATCGCGGCGATCAAAAAAGGTGAAATGGACACCGTCCACATCTCGCAGAATGCCCAGCGCGTGTGTTAACCCGGACACTTGGCTGTTCGGCAGATCGATCTGGGTGATATCCCCGGTGACCACGACCCGTGAACCATATCCCATGCGGGTCAGGAACATCTGCATTTGCAGTATGGTGGTGTTCTGGGCCTCGTCCAGGATGACAAAACTCTCGTTCAGGGTGTGCCCGCGCATGAATGCGAGTGGCAGTACTTCAATGATCCCGCTGTCCATGTATTTTTCCATGCGTGCACTGCCCAGCATGGTACCGAGGCTGTCGTAGAGGGGCCGCAGGTAGGGGTCGATCTTCTGGGCCATATCCCCGGGCAAAAAGCCCAGACGTTCTCCGGCCTCCACCGCAGGACGCACCAGCACGATACGATTGATCTGGTCGCGCTGCAGCGCCTCTACTGCACTGGCCACGGCCAGAAAGGTTTTGCCGGTGCCGGCCGGACCGATGCCAAAGCACAGCTCATGCTCGCGGAGTTGTTGCAGGTAGTGATGCTGGTTGTGACTGCGGGCTCGTACCGCCGTACCGTGCGTGCGTATCGGGGCTGCCTGCGGCATGGTTGCAGGGCAGGGTGCGCGATTTTCGCAGATCGACAGGTGTACATGCTCCTGTGACAGGGTGTGATTTTGTGTGGAGTCGTACAGTGCACGGATGACCTGCCCGGTAATAGCCACCGATTCCGCATTGCCGGTGACCCTGAAACTGCTGCCGTAGTTGCGAATCTCCACCCCCAGCTTTTGTTCCACCTGCCGGAGGTTGCGATCCTGTGGCCCACACAGGTTGATCAACCGTTCCTGGTCAGCCGGTTCCAGCACCAGATTGGTGCTGGCCCGGATCCCGTTATCCTGTGATTGCTGGTTCAAGATGCGACTGCCAGCTGTTGTGGAGCAACCGCTTGACCGCGTAGACAGTTGCGCATGACTGTGGTGATGCGTACGCTGACGAATGCGCCGATCCAGGAGCGGGCTCCGGGGAAATTGACCATGCGATTGCCGGAGGTGCGCCCACACAGTTCCTGTTCCGGATCACGTACTGCAGGGCCTTCTACAAGCACCGTCTGCAGGCTGCCCACCATGGCCCGGGCATGTGCCCGGGCAGGCTTCTCCAGACCCTCCTGCAGGGCGTGCAGGCGCTGTTTTTTAACCCATTCCGGCAGCTGCCCCGGCAGGGTTGCCGCCGGGGTGCCCGGTCGGGGACTGTACATGAAGCAGAAGAACTGGTCAAAGTCCAGTGCCTCCGCCAGTCGCAGGGTGGCCTGAAAATCAGCATCCGTCTCCCCCGGAAACCCGACGATAAAATCTGTGCTCAGGGCAATGTCAGGGCGCAGGCGACGCAATCGGTGGATGCGGGATTTATACTCGGCCACCGTATAGCCACGTTTCATCAGACTGAGGATGCGGTCCGCACCACTTTGCACCGGCAGGTGCAGATGGTTGGCCAGTTCGGGTATGCGAGCGTATGTCTGTATAAGTCGGTCACTGAAATTTATCGGGTGTGAGGTGGTGTAACGGATGCGGTCAATGCCGGGGACTGCGGCGATGTATTCGATCAACGTTGCCAGATCAGCGTACTGGCCGTCGTGTGTGGCACCCAGCCAGGCATTTACATTCTGGCCCAGCAGGGTCACTTCGCGAACCCCCTGACGGGCCAGTGTCAATATCTCGGCCAGCACCCCGTCCAGTGGTCGGCTGCGTTCCTCCCCCCGGGTATAGGGCACTACGCAAAAACTGCAGTATTTGCTGCAGCCCTCCATGATGGATACGAAGGCGGTGGGGCCGGTTGCGCCGGGTTCCGGCAGGGCATCAAACTTTTCCATGGCGGGGAAGCGTATATCCACCGTTCGGCCGACCGTGCGGGCGTGGTCCAGCAGGGTGGGCAATCGATGCAGGGTCTGTGGGCCGAAGACGATATCCACCCAGGGGGCTCGCCGCAGTATGGCCTCCCCCTCCTGACTGGCTACACAGCCGCCCACCCCGATGATCCGCCCGCTGCGCCGCTGTTTCCAGCCGCGCCACCGTCCCAGGGCAGAGTAGACCTTCTGCTCCGCCTTGGCACGGACAGAGCAGGTATTCAGCAGCACCACATCGGCCGCTTCGGCGTCGGCAGTCAGCGCCATGCCATGTGATTCACGCAACACATCCGCCATTCTCGCGGCATCATAGGCGTTCATCTGGCAACCGTAGGATTTGATATAGAGTTTGTTTTCCATGTGTACACGGACCGTGTGCACCGCCAGCGGCTTTACACGGACCGCACCCCTAAGCTATACTGAAACGGCGATGTTTGTCCAGATGCAATACAGCAGGGCACGCTCAATCTGCCTGCTGGCTCTGCTCGTGCCTGCCCTGACAGCACCAGGGGCCGGTGCTGCCGCCCCTGGTGAGCCCCTGCGGCTGGCTGTCACCACCAGCACGGATGACAGTGGGCTGCTCGCCGTGCTGAGGCCGGCCTTTGAGGCGACAGCCGGGTACAGTCTGCGGGTGGTGGTTACCGGTTCCGGCAAGGCGCTGCGGCTCGGCAGGGATGGGGAGGTGGATATGTTGATGGTGCATTCCCCCGCAGCGGAGCAGGCCTTCATGGCGGCAGGCTGGGGGGAGCGGCGCACGAGGGTCATGCACAATGACTTCGTGTTGCTGGGACCGCCGGGGCCGGAGCGCCCGGCTATTCTGGAGTTGTTGCGGGAACTGGCCCCCACCGATGCCGGATTCGTCTCCAGAGGAGACCATTCCGGCACCCATGCCAAGGAGCTTGCCCTGTGGCAACAGGCCGGGGTGGAGCCCGGCAGCGGCTATCTGTCGGTCGGGCAGGGTATGGCGGCTGCGTTACGTATCGCCGATGAGAAGCAGGCCTGGATCCTCAGTGATCGGGGCACCTGGCTGGCCCTGCAGGACACGTTGCAGCTGCAGATGCGCTCGCAGGGTTCCCGTCTTTTGCACAATATCTATCACGTGATCACGGTGAATCCGGTCCGGCACCCCCATGTCAATTTTGCCGGAGCCCGGGCCTTTGTGGAATTTATTATCGGTTCGGAGGGGCAGCGATTGATCGATGGCTTCCGGGTACGCGGGCAGCACCTGTTTTACCCTGTGCAGCCCGCCGATATGGACTGAGCCCCGGTGACAGGTCTGCTGGAATCCCTGGGGACAGCAGTGGCATTGATACTCAGCCTGGATGCGGATACCTACCGTGTGGCAGGCAGGTCCCTGCTCATCTCGCTGGGTGCCCTGGGTCTGGCAGCCCTGTGCAGTGTTCCCCTCGGTTTGCTGGTGGCGCTGGGCCGGTTTCCGGGTCGAGCCCTGTTGCGTGCGGCTCTGAACCTGTGCATGGCGGTGCCCACGGTAGTGATCGGCCTGTTCCTGTACGGGCTGCTGGCCCGCCATGGCCCGCTGGGTGGATTGGGTCTGCTGTATACCCCGGTGGCGATCATGCTCGGGCAGTTCATGCTCATTCTGCCGTTGTGCTGGAACCTCTGCATCACCGCCATCACCACGGCAGACAGTCGGGTATTGCAGACCTGCCGGACGCTGGGGGCCTCGCGCTCACAGGCCTGGCTGGTATTGTTGCTGGAGACCCGGTTTGGCTTGCTGGCGGCATTGATCACGGCCTTCGGTCGTGCCATCAGCGAGGTTGGCATCTCCATGATCCTGGGGGGGAATATACAGGGGCATACCCGTACCATGACCTCGGCTATCGCCCTGCAAACCAACCGTGGCGAGTTTGAATTTGCGCTGGCCCTGGGGATCCTGCTGTTGCTGACCGCCCTGCTGGTGGTGGCGTTGTTGCATGGCCTGCAGGGTCAGCAGGGCGCGCAGCAATGAGCAGCGTGGCGTACAGTCTGCGTGGCGTGACGGTCGGGTATGGCCACGCCCCCGCCGTGTTGCAGGCCGTGGACCTGGATCTGGAGCTGGGCAGCATAGTGGCCCTGTCCGGCGTAAACGGTGTCGGCAAGAGCACCCTGCTGAAGCTGCTGGCCCTGGAGCTGGCACCGACAGCGGGCCAGCTGCACTGCTTTGGTGAGGCAATTACCGACACGGTTTCCCCGGGGGGCCAGCAACGCCGCCAGCTCGGGCTGTTGCCACAGGACCCCTACCTGTTCCAGCGCAGCCCACTGGACAATATCACCATGGGCCTGCGTTTTCGTGGTATCAGCAGGACCGGAGCCCATGCCCGGGCCTGCCAATTGCTGCAACAACTGGAGCTGGAGTTTCTGGTGCATCGGTCGCTCGTGCAGCTGTCCGGCGGGGAGCGCCAGAAACTGGCTATTGTGCGCCTGCTGGTGCTGGAGCCCCGGGTGCTGCTGCTGGATGAGCCCTTCAGTGCCCTGGATGCGGGGTCGCGCCGCGATTTGGAGGTCCTGCTGCACAAGGTTTGTCGTCTGGAGCAGCGTCTGCTGGTGTTCAGCAGTCACGAGCCGTTGCAGGCCCATCTGTGGGCAGATCGGGTGCTGCAGTTGGCCGGGGGGCGAGTAGCACCGGCCCGTGCACTGAACCTGTACAAGGGTACGGTGGATACCGTCCGGGGCAGCTTTGATACCGGTCGCCTGCAGCTGCATATCCTGCCGGGCGGACCGCCGGGCGAACATGCCTGTATACGGCCCGAAGGGGTGGTGCTGTCCGCCGAGTGCCCACATACCAGCATGAACAATACCTTCCAGGGTCGGGTGGTCAGTATAACGCCTGAGGGGGGAGGCGTAATGGTTGCCGTGCATTGCCATGGTGAGACGATACGCGCACTCATCACCGCTGCTGCCGCAGGGACCCTGCGTCTGGACCTCGGCGTTGTGGTATGGGTCGGCTTCAAGGCGGCTGCTGTGCAGATAATCTGAGCCGACCTGTTATACTGACGGCGTGATTAAACTGTTCAACACTCTGGGTCACCGCAAGCAGATCTTCCGGCCACAGCATCCTGAGCGGGTTACCATGTATGTGTGCGGCCCTACGGTATACAGCTGGCCACATGTAGGTAACGCCCGTCCAGCGGTGGTGTTTGACGTGCTGTATCGCCTGCTGTGTCATTTTTATCCGCAGGTGACCTATGTGCGCAACATTACCGATGTGGATGACAAGATCAACGCTGCGGCTGAGCGTGCGCAACTGGACATAGACGTGATCACCCGTCGCTATATCGACAGCTACCATGCAGATATGCGGGCCCTGGGGGTTGCCCCCCCTACCCATGAGCCTCGTGTCACCGCACACATGGAAGAGATCATTGCCATGGTGCAGCGGCTGGTGGCCAGCGAGCACGCCTACGTGGCAGCAGCACATGTGCTGTTCAGCGTGGACAGTTTCCCGGAGTATGGGCGACTGTCCAGCCGCAGGCATGCGGATCAGCGCGCTGGCGCCCGGGTGGAGGTGGCTCCGTTCAAACGGAACCCGGCAGACTTCGTACTCTGGAAGCCATCCACTGCGGAGCAGCCGGGCTGGGACAGCCCTTGGGGTCGGGGACGCCCGGGCTGGCATATAGAATGCTCCGCCCTGGCCATGCTCCATCTGGGCGAGACCCTGGACATTCATGGAGGGGGGCAGGACCTGGTCTTCCCGCACCATGAGAATGAGATCGCGCAGAGTGTCTGTGCCCATGGCGGCAGGCCCCTTTGCAATTACTGGTTGCACAATGGTCTGTTGCGGCAACACAATGAGAAGATGTCCAAGTCAACGGGCAACATGCGCCTGCTGCGTGATGAGCTGCAGTGCCACGATGGCGAGACCCTGCGGTATGCCTTCATGGCCACACACTATCGCAGCCCGCTGGATTGGAATGATGACACCCTGCTGACGGCGCGGCGCAATCTGGATCGGCTCTACGGTGCCCTGCGCGGGCATCCGCCGGTTGCGGCAGAGCAGCCTGTGGCGGTGCTGGAGGCACTGGCGGATGATTTGAATACGCCGCTGGCGTTGACCCGTCTGCACGAGCTGGCCAGACGTCTGAAGCGCAGCACGGATGCAGCAAAGCAGCGGCATCTGGCAGGGACATTACGGCAGGGCGGGGTCTTGCTGGGCCTGCTGCAACAGGATGCAGAACAGCGCGCTGCCATGCCATCCACCGCAGATCCGGAGCAGGTACAGCAGCTGGTGGCGGACCGAGACGCGGCCCGCAGAGCCCGGGACTTTGCTGCAGCGGATCAGCTGCGGGACTGTCTGGCAGACTTGGGTATCGCCGTACAGGATCTGCCGGATGGCAGCTCCCAGTGGAGCCGGCACAGCGGATGACCAATCCTGCCCTGGATTTTCTGCGCTTCGTGGAGGGGGCGTCGCCACGGCTGTCCATGTCGCGACTGCTGGATCGCATTCTGCAGAAGAGTCGCATGCTGAGCCACGCCGAGGCCGGTACGATATTCACGCTGCGCAAGCGTGGTGCCCGGGCCTGGCTGGAACCCATGCACATACAGAATGATGTCGTCAGGGTGAAACTCGCCAACTTTATAGTGCCTGTAGGCCCCGGCACCATCGCCGGCTATGTGGCCCACAGCGGCAAGACGGTGATGCTGAGTGATGTCTATAAAATATCGTCTGGCCGGGCGTACAGTTTTAATCCCGACAATGAACATCCGGACTACAAAACCCGCTCCATGTTTTGTTTTCCGCTGAAGAGTTATACGGATCGGGTGATCGGTGTGGTGCAGCTGATCAATGCCCGGCGTCGGGGCACCCGCACCCCGGTGCCCTTTGATACCAGCATCCGTCAATTGGTGGTAGCCATCTCGCCAGTGATATCCAGATTGATCGAGCGCAACGATATGCTGGAGCAGCTGCGCAAAAAGAACCAACGCATTGCCACCCTGCAAACACAGACCGAGCAGGCCTTCCAACTGTCCCTGTCCCTGCTGTCCCGCGCCGCCGAGATCCACGACGAAGAAACCGGCAACCATGTCTACAGGGTCGGGGAATACAGTCATCATCTGGGGAGACTGACAGGCAGGTCTGTGGCATGGTGCAATATATTGCGCTACAGCGCCCAGTTGCACGATGTGGGCAAGATGAGCATTGATGCATCGGTCCTGAAAAAACGTGGCAGGCTGGACCCTGCCGAACGTGCCGAGATGGATCAGCACACCACCTACGGCTATCAGATACTGACCGGCACCCCACGTCTGGAGATGGCTGCGGAGGTGGCCCTCAACCACCATGAGAAATGGGATGGCACCGGCTACCCCAATGGCCTGAAGGACGAGGCCATCCCCCTGTCGGCACGCATCGTATCCCTCGCTGATGTCTATGATGCGCTGCGCTCGGAGCGCCCCTACAAACCCGCCTTCAGCCACCGCAAGGCGGTGCAGATCCTGACCAGAGGCGATGAGCGCATCGATCCGGCAGGTCACTTTGACCCGCAGCTGTTGCAACTGTTCAGTGCACACAACCGCGAGTTCAATGCCATCTGGAAGGGCCTGGCGGATTGAGTGGTGGCTATGGGCGGGCTCGAACCGCCGACCTCGGCATTATGAGTGCCGCGCTCTGAACCTGCTGAGCTACATAGCCATGGAACCGGGATTATCTGCCTTGCCGAACAGCTTGTCAACATTGCCGCCATGACTGGAGCAGGTCTTTATAACCGCGAGTCATTGCAGGCGGTCTGCACCGAGCCAGGCGAGCGTGCCCGGCACGAGGGCCGCCGTGTGGAGCTGTCGCTGTATGGTGGTGGGGCGTTGCCCCTGGTATTCAATATAGACAGGACTACGCAGGATGTGGATGCCGTGTTTGAGAAGGATAAAACTTGGGTGCGTCGCGTTGCCGCCGAGATAGCACGGGAGCGAGATTGGCCTGAGACCTGGCTGAATGATGGGGTCAAGGGGTTTTTTGAGTGCCCGTGATGCAACAAGCAAGGGTCTGGTGGGGGTGTATCCTGCTCCAGACCGTCCTGGCTTGCGGGTGCTGAGTCCAATCCCGGAATACCTGTTCGCCATGAAGGCGATATCCATGCGCCCGGCAGATTTTACGGACCACGGTCAAGGACGGGACATGGCAGATTTGGAACAGCTGCGTGAACGGACAGGCCTGACAGACCTTGCAGCAGCGCTGGAACTGGTGAGCGAGTTTTATCCTGACCGGCGCATCCCGCCGCGGGCTGCCCTCGGGTTGGAGGAACTGTTCAAGGGGTCATGAGCCTGTGGCCGGAAAGTCTGGCGGAGGTTGCCCGCCGTACCCAGGCGGGCGAGCGGGACTTTGACCTGTGCTGGCGGGAGTTCCTGGATGCGTTCTATGCCGATCAGTATGCCGGACAACGTGCCGACATGCTGGCCGAACAACCAGAACCCTTGGCGGGCTCTCTGGCGGATGTGCGTGAGGCCTTCCTGAGTGGACTGGCGGCACATCTGGCGCAAAGCTACGGACTACCCGTGCCGGACTGGTGTGAGACCTACGGGCGTGCCCTGAAGCGCCCCCGCTTTGCCGGAGGCATGGAGTAGTCTGCCAAGGCGTACCTGATTGCGGTGACCCCGCCAGCATTCCGCGAGCGCATGCTCTTCATCGCCCCCGAAGACCTGGGCAGGGTGTAGGGTGCGCGGGCAATTTCCCTCAGCATCGGCCTCCAGTCCCGAGCCCCCTGCAGCAGGAGTTTCGGGAGAGATACGTGAATGTTTGCGCATGGCTGAAGGTTGCGGAAGAGACAGCAGCGGTACCCGTAGCAGGGCCGGTGACCCAGTGGCACCGGGGATGAAACGGGCTGTTGATGGCAAAACCATGTGGTTGAGAGGTTAGTCCACGCCAGAACAGTGTCAGGGCAATCTTGCCAGCATCGCAGTACTATAGACTATACTCGCGATAGCATACCGATGGATAGCATATCCAGTGGGTTGCTGTCCAGGAGATTGTCATTCAAGCATGATAATGAATTGCGTGCCATTGTGGCCAGAGATGAATATGCAAAGGCAGGAAAGTTCCCGGTTGGGATGGGATTCCGGTTGGATTGGCAGAGCTGATGGAGAACGTGTTTGTTTCTCCGATCCGCCCGAAAATGCCAGTGCGCGGTATGGATTTGATGTGCCGATCCGGCAATCAGGGTTGTCATTGCCACCGCCTGATTGAGTGTTATGCAGGTTGAGGTTACATGGCTTGATGCGGCGGCGTTTGCCGGGCAGACGGGTTCCGGTCACAGTCTGGTGCTTGACGGGCCGCCGGAGGGTGGGGGTACGGGGCGGGGCATGCGACCGATGGAATTGCTGTTGTTGGGGATGGCGGCCTGCACGGCCTATGATGTGGTGTCCATTCTGCGCAAGTCCAAGCAGGAGCCCGACGCCTGTCGGGTGGAGGTGCAGGGGGAGCGTGCGGATACGGTGCCCCATGTGTTTACGGAACTGCGGGTGCGTTTTATATTGAGTGGTGAGAAACTGCAACACAAGGCCGTGGCGCGTGCCATCCAGCTGTCCAGTGAAAAGTACTGCTCGGCATCGATCATGCTGGGCAAGACGGCGCGTATCCGTCATGAGTTTGAGATCCGGTGATAGTCATCGTGGGAGGCGGGCAGGCGGCTGCACAACTGGTGTTTTCCCTGCGTCAGGGGGGGGGGCAGGAGCGCATCCTGCTACTGAGTGAGGAGACGCATCTGCCGTATCAGCACCCGCCACTGTCCAAGGCCTACCTGAGCGGGGCAGTGGATCGCCAGCGTCTGTGGATACGCAGTGCTGATTTTTATCGTGACCGGGACATAGATCTGCGACCCGGGCAACGTGTGGTCAATGTGGACCGGGCTGCCCTGGAGGTGCATACCGCTGCCGGGGAATGTTTTGCCTATGATCGGCTGGCCTTGACCTGTGGCGCCCGGGTACGGCGTCTGGCGGTGCCGGGTGACACCCTGCAGGGGGTGCATTATCTGCGTACGCTGGATGATGCGGATGCACTGGTCCATGCCCTGCAGGATGCCGTCAATGTGGTGGTGGTGGGGGGTGGCTTTCTGGGGCTGGAGTTTGCTGCGATGGGCACGTTCCTGGGCAAGTCTGTGGTGCTGTTGGAGACCGCTGCGCAGCTGATACCGCGGGTGGGTGCAGCGTGTATACGGGAGTTTTACCGTGCCCGGCATGAGCAGCACGGGGTGCGTGTGCATACCGGGGTGCAGGTAGCGGAGTTTGCTGGTGCTGATGGGCGGGTGCGTGAGGTACGTTGCGGTGACGGTGCAGTGCATCCGGCGGATGTGGTGCTGGTGAGTGTAGGGGTGATCCCCAACACGGAACTGGCCGAGGCTGCCGGGCTGGAGACCTGTAACGGGGTGCTGGTGGATGCACAGGCACGCAGTTCCGATCCTGCGGTGGTCTGCGCCGGTGACTTGGCGGCCTGTGTACAGACGTGGGCTCACGATACCACGGCGGCAATTCGTCTGGAGTCCGTGCAGAATGCCACGGACCAGGCGCGCACGGCGGCGGCTACCCTGCTGGGTGAGGCACCTCGTGAAGGCACCCCGGTGCCCTGGTTCTGGTCCGATCAGTACAAGTTGAAGTTGCAGATGGCGGGGCTGTCCGGAGGGCATGATACGCAGGTGGTGCGTGGTCAGCCGGATACGGCGGCCTTTGCGGTTTGCTATTTTCGTGAGGCTCAGTTCATCGCCATGGATTCCATTGCCCGTCCGGCAGACCATGCGGCCGCCCGCAAACTGTTGGCACGGGGGGTTGCACTGACCCCGGAACAGGCCGCCGACGAGAATTTTGCACTGAAGTCACTGCTGTAGTGCACTGCGGGCCGCATCGGCCAGTTCCATGCAGGCCTGGTGGGCTGCCGGGATGATGCCTCCCATGGCGAGGAAGCCGTGGGGCAGGGCCGGGTAGTGCAGCCGTGTAGTGGGGGTCGCCGCACGTTGCAGGCACTCCGCATAGCGTCTGGCCGGGTCCAGCAGGGGGTCACAGCCTGCGGTGGCGATGATCGCGGGTGCCAGACCGGCAAAGTGGCCACCCCGCAGGGGGGATGCCAGGGTCTGCAGGCTCTCGTGTGGCCCGTGCAGACAGCGCTCTCCAAACCAGTCCAGTAACGGTTGATTCAGCAGGCCACCGGTTGCATAGCGCTCCAGGGAGCCGCTTGACAGGGTCAGATCTGCGGCCGGGTAGATCGCCAGTTGCAGTCTGGGTTGCGGGCGTCCCCGGCGGCGCAGTTCCCGGCAACTGGACAGGGCCATGCCACCGCCCGCTGAATCCCCGGCGATGGCCAGACGCCGGGGCTCTATCGACAGGGCGACCGCCTGCTCCAGCAGCCATTCGTACGCGGCAAAGCCATCCATGAAGGCAGCGGGATAGCGATGTTCGGGGGCCAGGCGATAGTGGATGGAGAGCACATGTGCGGGGACCCTGGCTGCCAGCAGGCTGCAGAAGGGATCACAGGTATCCAGATCCCCGATCACCCAGCCCCCCATGTGCATGAACAGGATCCCGGGCAGTGCGGTGTTCTGCTGCCGGGGTCGGTAGTGGCGTACCCGGAGTTGTCGCTCTGGTCCCCAGGCAGGCAGTTCTGCATCCCATACAGCCACGCCGGGCACCCGGGACATGTTTCCCAGACGGAAGAACAGTCGCATGCTCCGTCGGTACCGCTGCAGATGCCGGGGTGTGGCCGGGCGCAGCGCCGCAGAGAGCCGACAGAGCATACGTACGCGCGGGTCCAAGGCCTGCCAGTCTGCCGGTGGCAGCTTCTTGTTGCGGATGCGCAGCGGGGTGGCCAGCAGTGCCCCCAGCAGGCGCCTACCCGCGCTGCGAGGGGGTCGCATTACTGTCGTGTGTGGTTGGTGCGGGGACGGGCAATTGATGGCGCCCGCCGATCACCCAGGCCAGCGAGACCAGCGAGAGCAGCACGGCGATCCCGGCCAGCCACAGGGCTTGCCGGGTACGGCGTCGCAGGGCGGCGAGTTGCCGCTCCTGCTCTGGGTCCCGACTTTCGGCAGGGTAGACCCCGGTCTGCCCCGGGGCCTCCAGGTCGCTTGGCAACAGGCGTTTCAGGAGGTGCAGCACGAGTGGAAACAGCCACAGCGGCGCCTTGAGAAAGCCCAGTACGCGCAGTAGACCGCCAAGGCTCATGCCGCGACCCTCCATGTCGGATACAAAGCTGCTAGAATTATCACCTCGACCCGACGCTGGATACCCGGGCGCGGTGTTGTGCCGTTCCAGCGACACTGACCATTATGAGCAAAACTACCGCAGCTGCCAGTCAGACCCCGGCTGCTACAACACAACCGAGTGCCGCCCAGCTCGCCTTCGCGCGCCTTGGAGACTTTATCAGCGGACGTATTATCGGACAGCAACGGCTGGTGAATCGCCTGTTGATCGCCTTGCTGGCTGATGGACACCTGCTGGTGGAGGGGGCACCAGGGCTGGCCAAGACCCGCGCGGTGCAGAGTCTGGGGGTCGGCATTGAGGCAGACTTTCATCGGGTACAGTTTACCCCGGATTTGCTGCCGGCTGACCTGACCGGCACCGAGATCTACCGTCCGCAGGATGGCAGTTTCCGGTTTCAGCGGGGCCCGTTGTTTCATAATCTGGTGCTGGCGGACGAGATCAATCGTGCCCCGGCCAAGGTACAGTCGGCATTGCTGGAGGCGATGGCGGAACGGCAGATCACCGTGGGGCGGCAGACCTACGCGCTGCCGGAACTGTTTCTGGTAATGGCCACGCAGAATCCCATTGAGCAGGAAGGCACCTATCCCCTGCCGGAGGCACAGCTGGACCGCTTCCTGATGCATGTATGTGTGGGCTATCCGGATGCCGATCAGGAGCGCAATATCCTGCGTCTGGCACGGGCTGAGGCCATGGCGGGCACGGTGGAGGAGACCGCTTCACCCGCGGTGGACAATGCGCTGATCCTGACGGCCCGGCGCGAGGCACTGTGCCTGCATATGGCAGAGGCACTGGAGGAGTATATCGTGCAGTTGGTGCTGGCGACCCGGGTGCAGGGGGATACGCGGGTGCGTGGGGTGCAGTGGGGCTGCAGTCCGCGTGCCACCATCATGCTGGATCGTTGTGCGCGGGCGCATGCCTGGCTGGCTGGCCGGGATTATGTTTCGCCGGATGATGTGCAGGAGGTGGCCCCGGATGTTATGCGCCATCGCCTGATTCTGGACTACGAGGCGGAGGCAGAGGGGATTACGCCAGACGCGGTAATTCGGGAGTTGCTGGCCCGGGTTGCAGTGCCCTGAAGCGGCCGGGTCATGAGCGCGTTGACAGCAGCGCAGACCCGCATCTCTTACCCGGAGTTGCTGGCGCTGGCACGGTCGGCACAACGGCTGGACCTGTCTGCAGTCCGCCTGCATGGCGGCGGGGGGGGAGCCCGACTCAGCAAGTTCAGGGGGCGGGGCATGGAGTACGATGAATCCAGACCCTACGTACCGGGCGATGATGCCCGCCATCTGGACTGGCGAGTGACTGCGCGTACCGGGCGTACGCATACCAAGGTGTTTCGGGAGGAAACGGAACGCCCCGTGTTGATCTGGCTGGACCTGCGCGCCTCCATGCGATTTGCCACCCGGGGGCGTTACAAGGCGGTGCAGGCGGTGCGCGCAGCGACCCTGCTGGCCTGGGCTGCCCTGCAGCGTGGGGACCGTATCGGTTGCATCGCCTTTAGCGACGATACGCATCAGGAGTTCCGGCCCCGGCGCGGTCGCCCGGCCCTGTTGCGGCTGTTGCGGTACTGGGCATCGGTCTGGGATTCCCCGGTGGCAGCGGTGATGTCCGAGAGCTCGGCCGGTCAGGCCCTGACCCGTCTGGCACGGGTGGTGCGTCCCGGCAGTCTGTTGTTTCTGGCGGGTGATTTTCGTGGCATCACTGCCGCCGATGAATCGCGTCTGATCCAGCTGACCCGGCACAGTGATATGCTGCCGATGTTGTTTGCCGATCCGCTGGAATGGCAATTGCCGCCAACCGGCACTTACCACATGAGTGATGGGGTACGCACGACGGCATTACAGGTGCAGGGTGCACGGATGGCAGAGCGCTACCGCTTGCGCTATGAGCAGCGGCGCGAGCATTTGCGGCGTATCGTACAGCGCTGCGGCACAAGATTGCTGGAATGCACTACCCAGCAGGAGCCGGTTACCATTCTGCAACAGGCCTTGCGGGGGATACGCAGATGAATGCGGGACTGCTGGAGTTGCGGGATATTCATTTGCCGGAGGCGGTGTCATGGTGGCCGCCGGCACCCGGCTGGTGGGTGTTGCTGCTGGTGCTGTCGGGGGCTGCGTTCTGGTGGGCGCGGAGGTACTGGAACGGGCGGGGTCGGCGCCGGGTCATCCGCGAGGCCCAGCAGGAGTTTGCAGAGATTTGTGCCCGTTATCATCATGATCATTGTGCACAACCGCTGTTGGCCGGGTTGTCCATACTGTTGCGACGGGTTGCGATCAGTCTGTATCCCGGAGTCGCCGGTCTGACAGGTCAGGCCTGGCTGCGAGCCTTGGACCGCAGCCATGGGGGAAATGGTTTTACCGCCGGACCGGGGCGCCTGCTGGCAGCTGCCCCGTACCGTCCACAGGCACCGCCACGCAACATGGAGGTGTTGATCGAATTGTGTGAATTATGGTTGCGCACGCAGCGGCGCGGTAGCCATGTACAGCACCTTTGAATGGGCCTGGCCGTGGGCCGCCCTGGCCTTGCCGTTGCCGTTGCTGGTACGCTGGCTGTTGCCTGCGGTGCAGGAGCATCCGGCGGTATTGCGGGTGCCCTTCACCGCCGATTTTATGGCGCTGGAGGGCGCGAGTCAGGCGGTCCGGTTCCGGCTGGAACTGTGGCTGGCCGTGCTGGCCTGGATCGCCCTGGTCGGGGCCGCCTGTCGCCCGCAGTGGCTGGGTGAGGCGGTGGCCCTGCCGATGGCAGGCAGAAACCTGATGCTGGCCGTGGATATCTCCAGGAGTATGCAACAGCGGGACATGAGTCTGCCGGGACTGCGGCGGGCCAATCGATTGCAGGCGGTACAGCAGGTGGCAGGCGATTTTATCACCCGGCGGGATACGGACCGTATCGGTCTGATACTGTTCGGGGACGAGCCCTTCCTGCAGTCTCCACTGACCCGGGACCGGAAGTCGGTGCGCCTGTTGTTGAATCAGGCGGAGATCGGTTTTCTGGGCAAGCGCACGGCCCTGGGGGATGCCATTGGCCTGGCGATCAAGCGGCTGCGTGACTATGAGGGGGAGCGGATACTGATCCTGTTGACGGATGGTCGTAACACGGCGGGGGAGGCCGACCCGGTGACGGCGGCCGGTTATGCGGCGGCAGCCGGGCTGCGTATCTATACCATCGGTGTGGGGGGAACCGGACGCAGGGGCCTGTTTGGCAGCCGTACCCAGGAGTTGGATGAGGACACGTTGTCGAAGGTGGCAGAGTTGACGGGTGGACGTTATTTCCGGGCCAGAGATCGGCACGAGTTGGAAGAGATTTACGAGGCATTGGACCGGTTTGAACTGAGTGAGGAGGAGGAGCAGGGCTTCAGGCCGCGCCATGAGTGGTTCCCCTGGCCGCTCGGCGCCGCAGTGCTGCTGGCCGTGCTGGCGCTGCTGAAGGCGCAGGGTTGGCCGGGCACCCGGG
>DKIB01000110.1:13846-14154 GCA_002454015.1 Proteobacteria bacterium UBA6729 | reverse complement strand
TGTGACCCGGAGCTACTGCAGCACTTGCTGTTGCGGGGGGGTCAGGGTTGGCAGCGCAGGGCAGCATGGCTGCTGGCGATCACGGGCAGTCTGGCACTGCTGGCGCTGGCGGGGCCCAGCTGGCAGCGTCAACCGCAACCCGTAGTGCGTGACGATCAGGCCCTGGTAATCCTGCTGGATCTATCGCGTTCCATGGATGTGCGGGATCGACCGCCCAGTCGCCTGCTACAGGTGCGCTACCGATTGGTGGATCTGTTACAGCACTATCCGGGAGGGTATGCGGCCCTGGTAGGGTATGCCGGCCTGCC
>DKIB01000110.1:10952-13769 GCA_002454015.1 Proteobacteria bacterium UBA6729 | reverse complement strand
TGGCACTGGATTATGCCGCCGAACTGTTGCAGAATGCCGGACATGACAACGGACAGGTGTTGTTGGTCAGTGATAGTCTGGCGCGGGCGAGCACCGCCCGGCAACGGGCCATGCAGCTGGCACAACGCGGTTACCGTGTTTCCGTGCTGGGGGTGGGCACCGTAGCGGGCGGGCCGATCCCCGTGAGCGGTAGCGGCTTTGCACGTGACGCGGGGGGTTCCATCGTCATTGCCAGATTACAGCGTGAGGCATTGCAGGCGGTGGCACAGGCCGGGGGGGGGCATTACCGGGAGCTGGGCATCAATGACGCACAGCTGGATTTCAGCGCCGCAGGTGCGGCCCTGGAAGACACGGAACGCCTGGCTACCGGGCACTGGCGGGAACAGGGTCCCTGGTTGTTGTTGCCGCTGCTGTTGCTTTGTGCCCTGACCTTCCGGCGCGGTGGCAGCCTGGTCTGTGTACTCTGCGGAGTGCTGCTGCTCCCGGATACAGCCGGTGCGGCAAGCCTGTGGGATCAACTGTGGTCGCGTCCGGATCAGCAGGCCGAGCGGCTGTTTCACGAGGGTCGTACGGCGGCGGCAGCCGAGCATTTTCAGGATGCCTTGTGGCGGGCCACGGCCTATTACCGGCAGGGGGAATACCCGCAGGCCCTGGATGCGCTGCGGGATACGGAACTCGATGCCGGAGGGCAGTACCTGCGTGGCAATACGCTGGCGCAACTGGAGCGTTACGAGGAGGCTGTGGCGGCCTATGATGCCGCGATAGCGGTAGCGGTGGAGGCACCACGGTTGCGGGAAGATGCCGAGCACAATCGCCGGCAGGTGCAGGCCCTGCTGGATCAGCAGGGGGAGTCGGCTGCGGGGGAGGGTCAGGGTGAGACCGCACAGGCTGGAGAGGATGCAGGGGAGAGCGCGGGTGAATCGGGTGCATCGGGTGAGGCAGGCGAGGGCGGCATGGCGGAGGAGTCAGGGGGTGCTGCCGATGCCGGGGAGATGGCGGTTGCCGAACCACAGGACGGCAACTCTGCAGGGACCTCTGCGGGCGATTCTGCCAGCGGCCAGAATGCCACCGCTGCGGGGGGGCGAGGCACGGGTGAGCCGGAGCCGGATAGCGATGCCAACGGTGCCTATGCAGGTGCCGGGGGGGATGAGGAGCAGGCCGATGATTCGGAACAGCAGATGACGGCGTTACAGGAGCAGGGTGCCACCGGTGCTACCGAGACGGGCGAGTCGACGGAGAGCGCCAGTCCGGACGATGCCACCACGCCGCTGTTGCAGCGGAGTCAGGCACAGGCCCGGACAGCAAAACAGCGTGAAGCGGAGTTGGCTGCGGAGATCTGGCTGCGCAGCATCAGCGGCGATACCGGTAACTATCTGCGCCGCAAGTTTCATCGGCAGTACCAGCAGCTGCCCCCGNNCCCCCGCCACAACGCAGGGATGAAGCCGATGCCTGGTAGTTGGCGGGCATGGGGATTGTTGCTGCTGTTGGGTGGGCCGATATTGTGCACGGCTGCCGGGCTGCAGCTGCGTCTGAACCGTGAATCCCTGAGCGAGGGGGAAAGTTTTATGCTGCAACTGGAATCCAATCGCTGGGAAAGGGAGTCCCCCGATCTGAGTCCATTACTGCAGGACTTTGAGATTCTTGCCAATCAGCGCAGCCAGACCTTCCGTCTGCTGCAGGGGCAGAAGACCCAGGAAAATCGCTGGCAGATCGAGTTGTTGCCGAAACGTGCCGGATTGCTGCGCATCCCCCCGATCCGCATCGGTAACGATGTTACGGTGGAGCGCTTTATCGAGGTGCTGCCGGCCGGGCAGCCCGGGCCACCCGGGCAGGCTGGCAAGCCGCTGCCGGTGTTCATGGAGGTCAAGGCAGAACCTGCCGATCCATACGTGCACTCGCAGGTGGTGTATACCGCCCGGCTGTACATCGCAGCCATACAGATCAGCAATGCCAGCCTGACCCGGCCGGTGCCAACGGTGGGTACGGCCATGGTGGAAGAAATGGAAGGCGCACGCTATGAGAAGCGGCTGGACGGACAACGCTACACCGTTAATGAGATTCGTTATCGGGTGACCCCGCAGAGTAGCGGTACGCTGCAGTTTGGCCCGCTGGAGTTCAAGGGGCAGATCGGTGGACAGCGCAACTGGGTGCTGGACTGGTCAGATTTTGGTCTGAAGCGCTCCGGGGCGGATGTACGCACCCTGGTAAAACGTTCTGAACCGCTGCGCTTGCAGGTGCGTCCTGTCCCGGCCCACTACCCGCAGGATGCCGCCTGGCTGCCGGCACGCCAGCTGAGCCTGACGGCGCAGTGGGCAGAGGCCACCCCGGACTTTACCGTAGGGGCACCGGTGACCCGCTTGTTTACCCTGTCTGCCGACGGGGTGGCGGCCGCACAGCTGCAACTGCCGGGCTGGTCATTACCGGACAGCCTGCGGGTGTATCCGGATCAGCCGACACTGGAAGATCGCAAGCACAAGCAGGGTTCTACCGGTATCCTGCAGCAGGGCATTGCCCTGATTCCTACCGCACCCGGCACACTGGTGTTGCCGGAGCTGCAGCTGCCCTGGTGGAATGTGGTGGAGGATCGCCTGGAGTATGCACGGCTGCCGTCAGCCAGCATGGAGGTGATGGCAGCAGCCCTGCAGCCCGGGGTCGTGCCGCTTGCGGTGGCCCCGGCGCCACAGGGGGTCCCCACCGCTGCCACGGAGCCCCGGCCCCCGACCGCTGCGGCAAACCCCTGGTGGCGGCGGTTGACACTGTTGTTGGCGTTGGCCTGGGCGCTTACCCTGTGGTGGGGGTGGCGGGAGCGGCAGGGCG
>DKIB01000110.1:665-10905 GCA_002454015.1 Proteobacteria bacterium UBA6729 | reverse complement strand
GATGCGGGGGCCGCCCGGGCCGCCTTGCAGGGTTGGGCACAACTGTACTGGCCCGGGTCTGCCCCTGCGGGGCTGGCCGGACTGGCCCGGCGCTGCCCGGTACTGGCCGCGGAATTGCAGGAACTGGACCGTGCCCTGTATCGCGCCGGGGCCAGTGCTGCAGTCTGGCGGGGTGGGGCATTGTGGCAGGCCTTCAAGCAACTGCGGCAGCAGCCTGCCCCTGCCCCCCGGACCGCCCGGACCGATTATCTGAAGCCCCTGTATCCATAGGCCTGTGCAGTCCGTAACGGGACCTGCTACAATGGCCGCAGGATGCCTGCTTACGAGTATTACTGTGAGTCCAACGGTCGTCGCCTGACCGTACACCATCCGATGCGTGTAGAACTGCACACTTGGGGAGAGCTGTGTTACATCACGCGGGAGTCACTGGGGGATACTGATGCGTTTGTTCCGGTGCGACGTCTGGTCAGCGCTGCCTATGTGCATGTGCCCGTCGGCAACACGGTACTGCGTGAGAAGGGCTTTGCCAAGCTGGTGCGACGTGACCGGGGCGTTTATGAAAACCTCACCCGACTGGAGGGGGAGGCCCGCTATATGGAAGTCGGCAAACCCGCTACCACACCGCAGCTGCACAAGCGTATCCGTGATTGAATCCGGTAGCGTACGCGCGAACGGGATGCCCTGCCTCCCTCCCGGGTTCAATCAAAGCGCAGACGCAGACCGACAAAACCATTCACGGGTGCTCCGGGGGAGAGGAAGCGCGGGTTCAGATCCGCAGGGCACACCATCGGATCCTCGTTGCAGATGCCCCCTGCCAGCAGCTCCCGCTCCAGCACCTCCTCCGGCTCGCCGTACAGACCAAAGGTACTGTATTCCTTGTCCAGCACGTTATTGACGCGCGCAAAGAACTGCAGTCCTTCCAGGGGACGATACTCGACCAGCAGGGTCAGCAGACCATACCCGCTGATGGGGGCATCCAGATTAGCATCATCGCCGCGCAGGTAGCGGCTGGAGTGGTACACGAACTCGGCACCCAGCCGCAGCTGTTCATGCAGCAGCCTTGCGCCCAGCGCCGCCTTCACGGAATGTGCAGGAATGCCAGGGATGCGGTTGCCGGAGTTTATTTGCAGTAATCCAGAGTCTGAATTGCCTGGATCCTCTATCCCACAGTCGTCACCCGGCTTTGGATGATGGGGGCTGCAGATCCTGAAGGCATCGCGGTAGGTGGCCTGCAACCAGGCGTAATTTATACTCCAGTCGAGGATGTTGACGGTGCCGCTCGCTTCTGCCTCCACGCCGAGGCGCCGCGTGGTCCCCACGTTGGCAAAGATGCCCTCGTTGGAGGTTATGCCCCCGGTGCTCTGGAAGAGGATATCGTCCTTGCTAAGGGTGTGGAACACAACCAGTTCAGCGGTAACGGCCCGACTCCAGCGCAACCCGAGTTCTGCGGTCTTGGCTACCACCTGCTCCAGGGGCGGGTCGGCCAGGAAGGCATTCGGCAGATTGCAGGGCTCATCCTTGTCTGCACAGGCCAGTTCCACTGCAGTGGGAGCCCGGGCAGACTCACTATAGTTGCCAAACAGGGTCAGCCCGGCCAGCGGCTGGTAACTGATCCCCGCTGCGGGATTGACCCGGTTGAAACTGTGGGAGCCATTCAGTTCCGGGGCCATACCGGTCTGGTCCTGCAGCTGGATCGAGGTATGGTTGTAGCGCACGGACGCTGTGACATCGATCTGTTCAGTGAGGGAGTAGCGATCACTCAGGTACGCGGAATAGCTGCGGGTGTCCACATCCAGACGCACTGCATCGTCATCGACAAATACGCCGATGCCCCGGGTGCTGCGATCCTCCTTCAGCACGGCCAGTTCCAGCGTAGAGCTGAATTCCACCTCTCCATCAAGGTACGCGAATCCGGTCAGCAGGTGGTTGTTGCGTTCCCACAGCAACTGCTCAAATACGGTTTGCAGTGATGCACCATAGCTGTGCTGTTTGCGGGTACTGCGATTGTTGATCGCGTTGCTGTCAGCTGCTGCAACAGGGTCGCCATTCCTGTCCAGAATACGCAAGTCAGTGCGCTGCTCTGTGTAGCAGTTATCATCCGAATCCAGTCTCATCCCGGCCTCGGGTTCGTCACGCAGGAATTTGTCACCGCCGATGATCTGACATTCTTCAAAATCGGAGCCATCGCCATTGAATGAGCGGGTTTCGTTGTTGCGGTAGTAGAGGTTTCCGGAGAGTCGAGCCGGTGCACCGAGTTGCACCTCGCCTTTCAGGTTCAGCATATACAGGTCATTGCTGGTGATATCCGGTGAAGTGAATATGGCTGCCCGGCCTTCCAGTTGCCGGAGCAGCTCCGGGGCCGGGCCATTGCCGATCAGTCTGGAGTTGGCATGGTTCAGGGTCAGATCCAGGGAGTGTTGATCCCCGGGCCGCCACCCGAGGGTTGCGAACAGCTTGTTGACATGGGTGCCGGAGGCATCTCTCCAGCCGTCCTCGCTGGTGTGGCTGCCTGCCAGGAAGTAGCCCAGGGCGCCCCGACTGGCGCCGCTTTCCATACGGGTCGCAAGGTTCCCGAAGCTGCCCGCATCCATGGCCAGCTGGTGGCCGGGATGCTCAAAGCCGTTGCGGGTGCGGATCGACAGTGTCCCCCCCAGGGTGTTGAGACCAAACAGCGGGTTACTGCCACTGATCAGATTGATCCCGGCGATGGCGTTTTCCGGGATCAGCTCCCAGTTCATGGTGTCGCCGAATACCTCGTTCAGTCGTACGCCATCCTGATAGACTGACAGGCCTTGCGGCAAACCGAGCAAGGGGGACAGGGTAAAGCCGCGGTACTGCACGTCCGGTTGCAGAGGGTTACCCTGTGCCTCGTTGACAAATATGCCCCCGACCCGGCGCGTCAGGTGGTCGGATAACTGTGTGCTGAGAGCCCGGTCCAGTTCTGCACTGTCTATGGAGATAACCCGGTGAGGGATGCGACCGATGACCGCGCCTGCCCCGGGCGTTGGGGTCGTTGCCACCACCTCCACCTCTTCCATCGGCGGACGCCCCTGCTGTGCGACGGCCAGTACAGGTAGCGCCATCATCAGGGCAAGACAAGGCGTCTTCATGTCAGGGCTACTCCGCAAGTGCGGCCTGTACATCGCTGAAGCGACGCGGCCAGGGTTTGTTTTTGCGTACGGCGGCAGGCAGGGCCTGTATGGCACTGCGGGCAGCTGTTGAGTTGGCGTAGCTGCCATAGAAGGCCTTGTAACTGTTATTGCCATTCTTGTTACGTACCGTCGCGTAGGAAATGTCGTCGGTCCAGACATGTTTGCCGACGAATTCCAGTACATCTGCCTGGCTGGTTACGCTGACCAGCTGCAAGGTGTAGCTGCTCGCGGGTTGTTGGCGAATCCAGTCAGCACGGTGTACTACATCCCCGGGCGCACTGACGACTGTCTGTACGTTCGGGGGGGGGGGCGCCACGGGAGAGGGTGGCGCGGGTTTGCTGACGGGTTCCTGTACCGCCACAGCGGGTACCACGGGGATCGGTGCAGGTGGGGTAAAGCCCTGGGTCGTCGGATCCTGACCCTCCAGTTGTGCCAGTCGGGCCTGGGCCTCGGGCAGGGTCTGTGCCGCGGCCAGACGGTACCAGCGGCGTGCCTCACTCAGATCCTTGCGGGTACCATAACCGTTCTCGTACAGCACGCCGAGGTTGAACTGTGCATGAGCGACTCCGAGGTTGGCAGCACGTTGAAACAGCAGCCGGGCCTGCAGATAATCCATCTCCACCCCCTCACCAGAGGCGTACATTACCCCCAGACTGTAGAGGGCATGGTCATGGCCCTGTTTGGAGGCCTGCTCAAACAATTCTTTGGCCCGATCCGGGTTCGGGTCCGTCCCCAGCCCGCGATAGTAGCTCAGGCCGAGGTTGAACTGTGAGTCCGGCAGGCCGGCAGTGGCGGCCTGCTCCCACCATTTGATGGCCTCATGGTAACTCTGTATCACGCCTTCCCCCTGATAGTAGCGCAAGCCCAGATCGTGTTGCGCGAAGGCCAGCCCTGACTCTGCCGCCCGGGTCAGCAGATCAACGGCCCGGTCGGGATCCCTGGGGACTCCCAGGCCATTTTCGTAGAATACCGCCAGCAGGGCCAGTGCCTCCCCATTGCCCTCTTTGGACAGGGGCTCCAGCAGTTTCAGGGCTGCGGGGTAATCCCCCCGGGCATAGGCCTCCCGCGAATCCTCCAGTGGCCCGGCCTGTAACGGGGCGGCGACCAGCACCGCCAGCATCGTGACCAGCAGACACGGGCCGGGCCGGGCCTTGTGGATACGCAGCACGGGCCGCTCAGGCCAGTTCCCTGGCCTTGGCATAGATACTTGCCGCATTGAAAACCCGAAATTCTCCGTCAAACAACTGTGCAACGCAGGCGCGATGCACCTTGAGCTTCAGCGTGCCAAAGCCGATGGCACCCCAGCAGACCTTGCCCGCACGCAGTTTACCCTTGTCGCCCATCTCGGTTCCAGCGATGCCCAGTGGCGGGGTGGCATTGGCATCTGCCAGAACCTCAATGGAGCGGATTTCCTGCCATTGCCCGGCGTCCAGCAATTCTACCCCGGCTGCACCGGTGGCGAATACGATCTGGGCATCCGCAATGGCCCGGGAGCGACTTTCGGTATCAGCGGCCACCAGTCCCTCCACCTTGATTCCAAAGTGTTCTTGCAGAAAATCACAGGATTTTTGCGCCCGCTCCTGGTGTCGAGAGGTCAGGGCAACCCGTGCCCCATCCTGAGCCAGCATGGCCGCTGCACGTTGTCCCACGGGCCCGGTTCCAGCCAGGACCACGGCGCGCTTGCCCCGCACATCCATGCCCTTGGACAGACGCGCCACGCCCGCTGCAGCCGTGGTGTTACCGCCATTGCTGTCCAGCATCACCGAGACCCGAAAATTTGCAAAGTAGTGATGCTGTACGGCCTTGAGCAGGGCCTCACCCGCTTCCATGCTGCTGCCGCCCACGAAGATCGCCGTGTGGCGCTTGTCGATCGGGCCGCGAGTAAAGATCGCCCCCTCCACCATGGCCTGTACGTTCCCCGGGGTAATGCCGGCGTAGGGCAGCACCTGATCCACCCCTGCATCGTAGGCTACTACCGTATCAAACGCGGAGGGGTGTGGGTCAGTGTCCAGTTGAATCAGTAACTTTTTCATCCATAATGGCCGGGTTGCCGCCGGGCTGTGCGCCCGGCAATCAGGCCGGATCGGGGACACTGCCCCGAAGCGGACGAGCGGTGCGGTTATTATGCCACACCGGGCAGAGGGTTTCCAGCCCGTTCCCGGGCTGCGAAGGCACACATAAGGAGGATGTCGGCATTATGGAACAAACACAGTTAACAACCTTTCTCGACGAACTGGCCGGTTCCGGGGCAACCCCGGGTGGGGGCAGTGCGGCTGCCCTGTTGGGTTCCATGGGGGCCGCCCTGCTGAGCATGGTCTGCAACCTGACGCATGGCAAGCAGGCCTATGCCGATGTAGAGACCGAGATTGCTGCCCTGCTGGAGCGGTCTGAGGCCCTGCGGGCGGCGCTGCTGGGCATGATCGATACGGACATTGCCGCCTTCCAGGGGGTTATGGCGGCCTATCGCATGCCTGCCGGCACGGATGCTGAGCGCACGGCCCGTCATCCGGTGCTGCAGACCGCCCTGCGCCAGGCCACTGAGGCACCGCTGGAGTGTGCAGCGGCGGCAGCGCGCGTATTGGAACTTGCGCAGACTGCTGCCGCGATCGGCAATCGCAATGTGATCAGCGATGCCGGGGTGGCGGCCCTGGCGGCGCAGGCGGCCCTGCGCAGTGCCGCCCTGAATGTGCGGATCAATCTGGGCAGTCTGGAGGATCGGGACTATGCCCGGACGGTAGAGCAGCGCCTGACAGTACTGCTGGATGGCAGTGGTGAGCGTCTGGAGGAGATACTGGAGGTAGTACAGGGCAGGATAGCGTAGGGCGATGCGTATCCTGCGGGCAGTCAGCAGTCTTCTGCATGGCATCGATCAGCGGCGCACCCTCCGGGTGCCGGAACTGCTGATGTCGATCTACACAGACGTGATCTCTGTACACGGGAGCGGGGTGTGGCCGGGCAGCCTGGTACGGGTGCTGGCGCCCCTGGATATCGGCGAGCAGGCGGTGCGTACCGGCTTGCATCGCCTGGCGGCAGCGGGTCGGCTGAGCGTTTCACGGGTGGGTCGGCGCAGCTATTATGCGCTTGCTCCGGCGGCCCGGGCTGCCGTGACCGCGGAGTCCGGACGACTCTATGAGCGTCCCCGGGAGCCTGCCTGGGATGGTCGCTGGACGCTGGTGCTGGCCGCCTCCGCCGAGGCGGGTCGGCAACTGATCAGCCGGGGATATGTGCGCCTGCAGGCCCATTTGTATGTACATCCCCTGCCGGAGCAGGCCCTGCCGGAGGCCCTGCTCCGCGATTCCGGGGTGATCCTCTGGGAGGCGGAATGCCCTCCGGTCGGTACGCGCAATCTGTATCATCGCTTGTGGGGGGCCTGGAAGATCGAGGTCCTGGCAGAGGATTACCGTCAGCTGCTGCGCGGTGCCCGCAGGGTGGCACGGGTGGTCAGGCACAGGCCGCCGGGTACTGCGGCCTGCTTCCAGTTGCGCCTGCTGCTGATCCACGAGTATCGACGTATCCGTATGCGAGACCCCGGGTTGCCACAGCGCCTGATGCCCGCGCGATGGTCGGGTGCTGCCGTGCAGCAGCTGATACCGGAGCTGTACCAGGCATTGAGCAGTGGGTCACTCAGTTATGTGCGCGAGAATCTGGAGTTTGCCAAGACAGACCGATCCGGCCCGGATCCGGCCTACTTCAAACGTTTCGGGGGGCTGCGCAGCCGACCCCGCGGCTGAGGGCAGGCCATGCTTTTTGTATACCGCAGTAATCGGCTGGAGGCGTTGGCCGGGCGGCTGGCCGAGGTGGCACGGCAGCGCACGCCCCTGGAGGCCTTCCGGGTAGTCGTACAACATGCCGGAATGGGGCGCTGGCTGCACATGTATGTGGCCACGCAGGACGGGGTGTGTGCCAATCTGCGCTGGCAGTTTCCTGCTGCCTTTGTCTGGGAGCTGCTGCACGGGGTACAGCAGAGCCCGGCATACCGTTACACGCAACAGTCGTTGTGCTGGAGGCTGCTGGGGCAGCTGGATCAGGTTGCCGAACTGGCGGATTATCTGCACAGTGCCGGGCCCGCGGCACGTTATGAGCTCGCTGCACATCTGGCGCAAGTGTTTGATCGTTATCTGGTCTACCGACCGGACTGGATACTGAACTGGGAGGCGGGTCAGGAGGAACACTGGCAGGCGCAATTATGGCGCAGCCTGGGAGGTGGCGAGCACTGGGTACGGGCAGTGCAACGGTTTCGGGAAGAGCTGCAGGCAGGGCGGGTGCAGGCCCTGCCGACGCAGGCCTGTCTGTTTGGTGTACCGACCCTGTCTCCCGGTTATCTGGAGGTGTTGAAGCTGCTGTCACTACACATGAATATACATTTGTTTTTGTTGGATCCCTGCCGGGAATACTGGGGGGATCTGGAGTCGCCTGCACGGGTGGCAAAGGCGGTCATGGAGGAACGGCCCGGGGCAGGGCTGATGCAGGTGGGGAATCGGCTGCTGGCTGCCATGGGCAGGCAGGGTCGGGATTTTCTGGATGCGGTGTATGGTCTGGAACCGGACCGGGAAGAAGAGCTTTTTGAATTGCCGGGGCGTGCGGACCGACTGCACTGTCTGCAGACGGATCTGCTGGAGCTGACGCAGGATGGTGGGGTGTTTGCGGGGCATGATCCCTCGGTACAGGTGCATGCCTGTCACAGTCCGATGCGTGAGCTGGAGGTGCTGCATGATCGTCTGTTGGCGCTGTTTGAGTACTGGCCGGAACTCAGGCCCTCGGATGTGGTGGTGATGGCACCGGATATGGAGCTGTATGCGCCGCTGATAGAAGCAGTGTTTGATACCGCGGAGCCACATATCCCCTATGCGATTGCTGATCGGATCCGGCAGCTGCCGGCTGCGGAGGCCCTGCTGCAATTGCTGGAGTTGCCACAGAGTCGCTTTGAAGTGGAGGCCATCCTGGAACTGCTGGCCCGGTCTGCGGTGCGTGGTCGTGTGGGTATCAGTGAGGAGCAACTGCAACGTCTCAGACAGTGGCTGGGGCAGGCAGGTGTGTGTTGGGCGGTGGACCAGCACCATCGTGGAGAATTGGGGCTGCCGGAGGAACTCACCAACTCATGGCGGCAGGGACTGGACCGTCTGTTGCTGGGGTGTGCCCTGCCGGATACCGGGGAGCCGTATGCAGGGCTGTTGCCCTGTGGGGAGCTGGAGGGGGAGGAGGTGTGGTTGCTGGGTCAACTGTGTGGCTTCATGGAAGCGCTGATCGACCTGCGCACGCGCCTGCAGCAACAGGGTGCTGCGGAGCTGCACGTATGGTGGCAGATATTGAGCGACATTATGCAGCAGTTTTTGGTGGATACCGATGCGCTGCGCAGCTGTATACGGCAGTGGTTTGATGCAGCTGCAGGGAGCCCTGCCGTACCGCTGTTGAGTCTGGAGGAATTGCGTGCAGGCTTGCATGCACAGCTGGCAGGGGATCGTTCGGGGGGACGCTTTCTGGGTGCCGGGGTGAGTTTTTGTCGCATGGTGCCGATGCGTAGCGTCCCCTTTGCGGTGGTGTGTCTGTTGGGGTTGAACTTTGATGCCTATCCGCGTCTCCATCGGCCCCCGGATTTTGATCTCACTGCCCGCTCCCGGCGGCGCGGGGATCGACATCAGCGGGATGATGATCGGTACCTGTTTCTGGAGGCCTTGCTGTCGGCCCGGCAGTGTCTGTACCTCAGCTACGTGGGACGGGATATGCACGACGACAGTACGCGTCCCCCCTCGGTGGTCGTGAGTGAACTGCTGGTGATGCTGAGTCGGCACTATGGCGTGGCGGATATCGACGATGTGCAGGGGGGGTCATTGATCCGGCAGCATCCCCTGCAGCCCTTCAGTGCGCGCTATTTTGATGGCCGGGACCCGGAGCTGTACAGTTATTCCGAGGCGGCCTTGCAGAGTGCCCTGGCCATGCGCTCTGCAGCGGCTGCGGATGCCGTGTTTGTGCAGGGTGAGTTTGCCGCGCAGGCCAGCCATGAGCTGGCTGCCATGGAACGCTTTTACAGGGGTCCGGCACGTTATTTTCTACAGCACTGTTTGCAGATTTATGCGCCGCAGCGGGTGCAGCAGCTGGAGAATGATGAGTGTTTTGTGCTGGCCGGCAGGGACTCTGTGCAACTGCGCAAGCACATGCTGGAAGCGGCACTGTGCGGGCGGCAGCCCTCGACAGTGGCAGGGCTGCTGCCGCATGCTGATGCTGGTGCTGCGGTACTGCATCAGGAACAACGTCGGGTGCAGAGTTTTGTGGATGCCCTGCAACCGGAGGAGCGGGTGCAGTCGCTGACCGCACTGGAGTTTGCTTTGTCGGTTGGGGGCATCCGCTTGCAGGGCCGGGTGCCGCAGCTGTCCCCCGCCGGGGCGGTATATCTGCTGGCGGGCCGCTTGTGGGACAGTGAATTGCTGGTGATCTGGCTGCGTCACCTGGTGTTGTGCCTGCACCATCCACCGGACATCAAGCCACAGACCCTGGTGGTTTATCCGGGGGAAGGGGAGCGTCCACTGCGCCACATCCTGCCCTGGGTGGCGGATGCCGAGGGGTTGCTGGAGTCTTGGGTGCACTACTATTTGCAGGGTTGCAAGCGACCCCTGCCGTTCTTTCCGCGGACCTCCATGGCCTGTGCGAAGGCCTTGCACAAGGGTCAGGCGGAGCCGCTGTACGTGGCCCGTATGAAGTGGCAGGAAGACACCGGCGAGGGTCATGACTTCTACAATCGTCTGGCCTTCAGGGGACAGTCGGAACCGCTGGATGAGGCCTTCCTGCACAGCGCCGAAACCTTGCTGCTGCCATTGGTGCAGAGGCTGGACGGATGAGTCGGGAACTGGATTGGAGCACGGTGCCCCTGCGGGGGTGGCAACAGGTGGAGGCTGGCGCCGGCACCGGCAAGACCCATGCCATCATTCGCCTGTACCTGCGCCTGTTGCTGGAGAGTGGTCTGTCGGTGGA
Source organism: Proteobacteria bacterium UBA6729 (assembly GCA_002454015.1). GTDB lineage: Bacteria > Pseudomonadota > Gammaproteobacteria > Porifericomitales > Porifericomitaceae > UBA6729. Next base: position 787 of record DKIB01000110.1, on the reverse strand, counting down.
CCGCATCCTGGTGCTGACCTTTACCCGTGCCGCCACCGCCGAATTGCGGAGTCGCATCTACCACAGCCTGACGCGTCTGCACCGGGGGGTGGCACTGGCTGAGGCCGACCAGCAGCTGCGGG
>DKIB01000110.1:410-565 GCA_002454015.1 Proteobacteria bacterium UBA6729 | reverse complement strand
ATCCTGTCAGACCATGCCTTTGCGTGTGGACTGTCTTTCAATGCCAGGCTGGAACCGGACAGGGCTGACCCGATCCTGCCACTGGCGCAGGATTTCTGGCGGCGGCATATCTACCACGCGGGACCCCTGCTGGCCGGATTGGCGATGCGGCGTTT
>DKIB01000110.1:0-390 GCA_002454015.1 Proteobacteria bacterium UBA6729 | reverse complement strand
CGCGGCGGTCCGGGCGAACTCTATCCACTGGCTGCCGTTGTGCCGGGCCTGCAGATCCTGACGGCACCAGCAGAGTTGCCGCCCCTGCAGGTGCTGGATCAGGACTATACACGGCACTTCAGGGCGGCTGCGGTCTGCTGGCAACAGGACCACGCCGGGATTTATGATCGGCTCACGGATGCCGCACTGAACCGCAATCGCTATCCCCTTGCATCACTGGCACAATGGTGTGCCGAGTTGCACGGTTTGTTCAGCCTGGATGTACCCACGCTGGAGCTGCCGGATCACTTTGCAAAATTCACGGTGCCGACGCTGGTGGCAGCTACCCGCCGGGCCGCGGCTACCCCGCAGCATGCATTCTTCCGGCACTGCGAGACCCTGCAGAAGATG
>DKIB01000116.1:9327-9463 GCA_002454015.1 Proteobacteria bacterium UBA6729 | reverse complement strand
CCAGGCGGGGAGGTCTCTATCATTCCCGCCGTGCCATCGGTGCGAGTGTGCTGAAAAAGCTGGTCGGGTCAGGCAAGCGCCTGCTGACTGGTGAGTCCATGTTTATCACCGTCTTTCATAACACCAGCAAAGCCCG
>DKIB01000116.1:0-9290 GCA_002454015.1 Proteobacteria bacterium UBA6729 | reverse complement strand
TGGGTGGTGAATTCATTTGCCAGAAGGATGCCTTTCTCTGCGCAGCACGCGGGATCTCACTCGACATCGCCATCCAGCGCAAGATCTCCACTGTGCTGTTTGGTGGTGAGGGTTTTATCATGCAGCGTCTGGTTGGCGATGGCATTGCCTTTGTGCATGCCGGTGGTGCGCTTGTAGAACGCAAACTCAGGGCCGGGGAAACCATCCGCATTGATACAGGTTGTATTGTAGGATACGAGTCCAGGGTAACCTTTGATATTGAGTATGTTGGCAACCTCAAGTCGGCGCTGTTCAGTGGCGAAGGGTTGTTTCTGAGTCGTCTGCGCGGTCCCGGCAGGGTCTGGCTGCAATCGCTGCCAATCTCACGACTAGCCGGGCGGGTGATGGCATACCTGCCGGGGTCCTCAGTGGCCCTGGGCTAATCGGCAGGCACGGTACGGTCTTTGGCCCAGGCGCGCAAGGCATGAATGCGTTCTGCCATGACTACTGACAGAGGGCTGGTGTTCAGTATCTCCTGTTCAATGTGAGTGGAACCCGGGTCTTCCTTACGCGCCACGGCGGTATACATTGCTGCGACTACTGCTTGTTCGATCTCCGACCCGGAAAATCCGGCCGCGGCCTGGGCCAATCCGTCAATGTCGAATCTTTTCGGGTCCAGGTCGCGTTTTTTCAGGTGGATGCAGAATATTTCCTTGCGCACCGTCTGCCCGGGAAGATCAACAAAAAATATCTCATCCATACGGCCTTTACGCATCAGTTCTGGAGGCATGGCGGATATATCATTGCTGGTGGCAACGATGAAGACACGCGATGTTCTTTCTGCCATCCATGTCAGTAGCGTACCCAATACCCGATTGGAGAATCCTTCGCCGTGCCCCCCCTGCTGTACGCCCTTCTCAATCTCATCCAGCCAGAGTACGCAGGGAGACATCGTATCCGCAAGCTTAAGTGACTCGCGAAGATTCTTCTCGGTCTCGCCAAAGTATTTGTTGTACAGTGCACCAAAATCCAGCCGTAGCAGGGGGATCCCCCACACGCCTGCAACGGCCTTGGCAGCAAGGCTTTTACCACCCCCCTGCACCCCCAGAATAAGCATACCCCGGGGTGCATCAAGGCCGCTTTTCTGCGCGCCCATAAAAACATTCTTGCGATCATTGAGCCATCGCTTCAGGTTGCCAAGACCCCCCACATCAGCAAAACTGTCTGTGCTGTAAGCGTAACTCAACACCCCCTCCAGATTCATCAGCTGGAACTTTGTTTTGCTTATCTCCGGCAAATCATCCTCGGTCAGACAGCCATCCCGCATAATCGCATCTCTAACCATACGCCGCACATCTGCTGTGGTTACCCCCTTCAGATTGACTACCATTTTCTGCAGGGCAGAATGGTCTGTTTTCACCCGGCGACCTGCGTTGCGGGTAGACCACTGCCTGGCCTCATCACGGATTATGGACATGATCTGCTCTTCACCGGGAAGAGACAGCGAGAAACTGGCGCTATAACTGTGTAGCTCTGCCGGCAACCTGATGCTGTGGCTGAGAAACACTATCGTGTGCGCCACATTGCCATGGCTGATGGCAATATCCTTCAACAAACGTACATTCCTGGGTTCGCTCTGCATAAAATGATGAAAATCACACAGCACAAAAACTCCTGCCTCATTCAGGGTTTTAATCTGCCTCAGGACATCCTCAGGCTCATCAAGCTTCGCCGTATCACACACCACCTGTGGCCCAAAACTGAGACGCGACAACCCATCGGTTATTGACCAACGATACAAGGCCTTGCCCTGCTCGTCTGTGATGCGCATCAATAAATCCAGAGTGCGCTTTTCCTCGGCGGTCTCGATGACCACAAGGGGCACACGAGAGCACAGTATCAACTCCAGATCTTTTTGGTCTTGCATTGTCGGCTCGCCAGGACTCAGACCCGGGATCTGCCGATGATGAGGCGTGCTGCAATCATGTGAGTTGTTGATTGTACTGCGCGTTCTTCAATGTTAGTCTGCATTTTCGAAAACTGCAGCCACTGCAATAGCTTGCGTAAATACAGGACAAGGTAGGTGCACTGAGCATTGTACACAAGCTGTGCATTTTTCACGAGGCCCGAGGGCGATATGCTGGAGGCATATGCCTTGGGCGGTACAGACCGAAGTCCGGGCACAGCCATCCTCCGGGCTCAAACGGCAGTTGGATTAACATGCTCTGGTGTCCAGAAAATCGAGGGCAGTACAGTACAGATCTTTGGCTTTTGGCATCAGGAGCAAACACAAACTTTTCGTAGGCAGACGAATAGCGCTCGTAGGAGTTTACCCGATGATTCTCGCAGTTGGGTTCAGGGCAGTACTCACAGGGGTTCCTGTTGTACCACATCTTTCCTGACTTTGACGGTTTGAATTCGTAAGTGATTGATTTATAAAGATTCACATCGCCATAGTACACTACAAGTGGCCCGAGGGCTTGGGGCAGAATGCAGGGGAGAGAGGCTACCCTCGTGCTTTGGAGGGCCGTGCCTCAGGCACCAGAACAGTCTGGCCAGGCAGCTTCCTGCCTACGGTTGAGTAGAGCATCCGTTGCTCCCTGCTGGAACAGGAAGGAATCAGCTATCGCTTGCCCGTGTTGCTGTCACGCACCAGGGAGGCCTCTACATGGGACAACTCGTTGAGGAGCTGTGCCTCTCAGTGACGGGTGCCCGGCATGCTGATGCCGGTATTTCCAGCGCAGGATCCGCAACAACGCAAAGACCTCATGAAATCCCGGGGACATCCGCTGTTGTTCCTGCAACTTGCGTGCATCTGCAATCGGCAGGGGTCGGTCTTTCTGACGCGGCTGTCGAACTTCTATCGCGAGCTCCACCAGAATCTCTACCGAAAAAATCGGCAGTTGATGCCCCGCCTTGAGTCTGGCTTTTTCAAGCTCTGCAAGTCTCAGGAGTTCATCGAGTGCTGGACCCTTTGGAGCAGTGCCCCTATAGCGAAGAATCCACTACTTGGGGGCGTTGTCCTTGTTGCGACAGGACGCAACGGTCTGCACGGCAATGTTGCAGGAGCCAAGGGGCTTCTCGCAAGTCCCTGACTGTGGGCCCGCCAGGACTCGAACCTGGGACCTGCCGATTATGAGTCGGTTGCTCTTAACCAGCTGAGCTACGGGCCCTGGATCGGTTCTGCTGACGAGACTTGCGTTTGCCCTGCCGATCAGGCGCGGTGGCATGAAAACTGGACAGCTGCGCGGCACGCGATGGGTGACGCAGTTTACGCAGTGCCTTGGCCTCAATCTGACGGATGCGCTCGCGGGTCACATCAAACTGTTTCCCGACCTCTTCCAGTGTGTGATCGGTGTTCATCTTCAATCCAAACCGCATCCGTAACACCTTTGCCTCACGCCCGGACAGTTCGTCCAGGGCACTCTGTATGGCCTCACGCAGATTCTCGACATCGGCCACATCACCTGGCGATTGTATCCCGAGTTCTTCCAGGAAATCACCCAGACGTGAATCCTCATCGCCCACCGGGGTCTCGGTAGAGATCGGCTCTTTGGATATCTTCATCACCCGTCGCACCTTGTCCTCGGGGATCTCCATGCGCTCGGACAACTCACGGGCGGTAGGCTCACGACCGTGCTCCTGCAGAATCTGCCGAGAGATGCGATTCATCTTGTTGATGGTCTCTATCATATGCACCGGGATACGGATGGTACGGGCCTGATCAGCAATGGAACGCGTGATGGCCTGACGTATCCACCAGGTGGCATAGGTGGAGAACTTGTAACCACGACGATATTCAAACTTGTCTACTGCCTTCATCAGGCCGATGTTACCTTCCTGAATCAGATCCAGAAACAACAACCCACGCTTGGTATATTTCTTGGCGATGGAGATCACCAGACGCAAGTTGGCCTCCACCATCGCCCGCTTGGCACGCATGGTTCTGGCACGACTGACCACCAGTCTGCGATTGATCTCCTTGAGTCCAGCCACGGACAGAAACTGCCCTTCCAACAGGCTGGCAATACGGCGTTGCCGACGTTCTATGCCTGGCAACAGTTCAAGCATCTTGTCGGACCACTCCTTGCCTGAATGTGCCTCATGCACAAGCCACCCCAAGGCCACGGGATCGGCCGTAAAGGCAGTGATAAAATGTTGTCTGGGCATCTTCGCATCACGCACACACATCTGCATCACGTTGCGCTCTACACTGCGTACCTTGCGTACGGACTCGATCACGCGTTGTGACATACGCTCTATAAAGCGCAGCGCAAACCTGAAACTGATAAAGCAGAGATACAACCGATCACGCGGCCTGATGACGGCGTCGCTGGACCAGCCATAACGTTCAATCGCACTCACCATGCGCCTGTGCAAACGCTCAAGATCCAGCATCCGCTCCTGTACCGTACCCAGCGTCAGCTCTTCTATGGGAAGGATTTCACCACGGGCATCCAGCGGGGCTGCCGCCACGGTCCCTGCCCTGGTGGCGGCGGCCACTGCACGCGCCCGACGCCGTTTTGCATTAGTAGACATGGGCTGATACAAACCGATCACCACCTCGTTGAGTTTGCTTTCGCCCCGCTCCACCCGACCCAGATACTCGCGCACCACGGGCACGATGGCAGGACAACTGCTCAGGATCCGCAATTGCTGGTCAATGCCCTGTTCGATCTGTCTGGCCAGCGTGATCTCACCCTCTCGAGTCAACAGGTCAATGCTGCCCATCTCGCGCATGTACATACGCACCGGGTCCGTGGTCCGACCCAGTTCACCGTCACTGATCACCGCCACCTCCTGTGGACTGCTGGTCTCATCAGTCGCACTCGCACCGGTCACTCCCATCAGCTCATTCAGGTTGGGCGGAGATTCATACACCGCAATGCCCATGTCGCTGATGGCGGTAATAACCTCCTCGATCTGCTCTGGATCAACCACGTCATCCGACAGATAGTCGTTGACCTCGTGGTAGGTCAGAAAGCCCTGTTCCTTGCCCTTGGCGATCAGCAGTTTCAGGCGAGACCGCTCCTCCGGGGAATCAAAATGTTCCATGGTTGATTGCTACTCCGTGCTATTGTATGCCCTTGAATAATGTTGATGCCCTGTCGCCCACCTTGCCTCGCCATGCGATCAGGAGCATCCCGGGTATCGGGATGAGTATACTGCACAAGTGCCACTCCGGACAGTATCTCTTATGGGGTAGGCTGAGTGATCGACTTCCAAGTGTATGAAATATATGATATTAATAATACGCAGCTGTAGCCTCTGTGTCCTGATCTGCCCGGGCCTGCCACTGGCAGCGGAGGAGTGGGCAGCAGAACGTCTGCAGTTTCAGGAGGCCCTGCGTGCCTGGGATCAGGGCCGGATGCAGACCTTTCAGCGCCATGCCGGGATGTTGCGGGACTATCCCCTCTATCCCTACCTGCGCTACCGCCAGATGAATCGCGGCAGCCGCAACTACGCCGAGGTACGTGACTTCATCGCCACCTACCCGGATTTTCCGGCCAATGCCCGACTGCGGGCCAGCTGGCTGCCCCGCCTGGCAGCACGCGGACACTGGCAGCAACTGCTGGATATTCATGACCCCGCAACACGGAGTGAGCAGCAACGTTGTCTGGCCCTGCAGGCCAAGCTCCAGCTGGGCCATGCGGGTACGCTGGTATCCACACAGGCAGTCCCACTGTTTCTGATCGGCAAGTCCCGGCATTCCGCCTGTGACCCGGTCTTTGCATTCCTGTACAGCACCCCGCAGGCCGACGAACTGATCTGGCAGCGTATCGGGCTGGCCCTGCAAGCCGGGCAGCCTGCCCTCGCCAGATATCTGCACCGCAAGCTGGACGGGGAATGGCGGCAGCTGGCGGAACGCCTGCTGCATGCCCACCAGGCTCCGCAACAGGCCTTGCGCTCTCCACGCACCGCCGACCAGGCCGAACAACGTACCCTTCTGGCTCATGCCGTACGCCGCCTCGCCGATGCAGGCCGCATCGACCTGGCCCTGCGGCACTGGCGGGGACTTCTGGACCGCTACGCATACAGCCCGGAGGAACAGGGGGAGACGGCACGCCATCTGGCCCGCCGAGCCCGCCACCGCCGTCACCCAGCCACTCTGGAGCTGCTGGATCAGGCCGGACCGCTGGACAAACAGCTGTTTACCCGGCGGCTGCAGGCCGCCCTGGAGAACCGGCTGTGGCAACAACTGGCAGACTGGACCCGCACCGGGCCCGGCGCAGGTACGGACGTGGATGCCCTGCAGTGGCGCTACTGGCGTGCCCGTGCCCTGGAGCAGCTGGGCCACAGCACCGAGGCGCAGCAACACTACCGGGAGTTGGCCCGGGAGCGCGACTACTATGGCTTTCTGGCCGCTGACCGAATGGGGCTGGAGTATCAGCTGAACCATGTGCCCACCGTTGTCGACCCGGGACTGCAACAGCGGTTGCTGGCACAACCCGCCATGCAGCGCGCCCGGGAATGGTTCCTGCTGGGTGAGCCCCGCAAGGCACGACTGGAGTGGAACCAGGCCCTGCGGGATATGGACTCCGAGGCCTTGCAGACTGCCGCCTGGCTGACCACCTCATGGGGCTGGCATGACCGCGCCATCTTTGCCCTGGGCAGGGCTGCCGCCTATGATGATCTGGAGTTGCGCTTCCCGCTCATCTACGGGTCGCTGCTGGAGGAGCACGCAGGGCGCAACGGGCTGGATACCAGCTGGATATATGCCACGGTACGCGCCGAGAGCGCCTTCATGACCGATGCCCGCTCCCCGGCCGGGGCACTGGGACTGATGCAATTGCTGCCCGCCGTCGGGCGCAGCACGGCACGCTCCCTGCGACTGCGCAACTATGCCACCCGCAAACTGCTGGATGCCGAGACCAATATACAGCTGGGCAGCCACTACCTGCACGGGCTGTATGAGACATTCAATGGCAATCTGATACTGGCAACCGGGGCGTACAATGCCGGGCCGCACCGCATCCGCAAGTGGCTGCGGCGGCGGGACTGTGCTGTAGCAGACATCTGGATCGAGATGATCCCCTTTCAGGAGACTCGAGTACATATCCGGCGGGTACTGCTCTATGCAACGATTTATGACTGGTTACTACAACGGCGACTTACTCCACTGTCAGAGCGCATGGCCTCCTCCAACGGTGCCGCGCCGCTGTGTGATGCAGCAAGTTCATGAGCACTATACGTGAGGTTACGCACCCTGCCGTGTGTATACTCGGCGGCAGCGGCTTTCTGGGTCGCATCCTGGCAGCCCGTCTGGCCACCAAGGGCTGTGCAGTACGCATCCTGACCCGTGACCGCGAGCGCCATCGTGCCGAATTGATCCTGCTGCCCACACTGCAGCTGATCGAGGCGGATGTGTTTGACCCCGCCGTGCTCCGGCAGCACTTTCAGGGCTGTGATGCCGTGGTCAATCTGATCGGCATCCTGAACGAATCCAGGCGCGCCCGCTTCCAGCGGGTGCATGTGGAACTGACGGAGACCGCAGTCCGTGCCGCCCGCGCCAGCGGTGTACGCCACTTCATCTATGTCAGCGCGTTGCACGCCAACACCGCCCGTGCCCCCAGCTACTATCTGCGTAGCAAGGGCGAGGCAGAGGCCCGGGTCAGTGCCGGGGTCGGTGCAACACTGCACTATTCCATCCTCCGCCCTTCGGTGCTCTTCGGTCCGGGGGACAGCTTCCTGAACCGCTTCGCCACCCTGCTGCGCCTCTGCCCGCCCCCGGTCTTTCCCCTGGCCTGTGCAGCGGCACGCTTTGCGCCGGTATACAGTGGCGATGTAGCCGCTGTGATCACCCGCGTCCTGTGTGCCCCCGACAGTTATGGACGGCGCTACGATCTGTGCGGTCCCCGACAATACACCCTGTTGCAGCTGGTGCGCTACACCGCCGCCTGCGCCAATATCCGGCGGCACATTGTCCCGCTGGGCTCCACACTGTCGCAGCTGCAGGCCATGCTGTGCCAATACCTGCCCGGCAAACCCTTTACCCCGGATAACTATCGCTCTACCCTGGTGGACAGCGTATGCCAGGACGACAATAGCCTGCAACAACTGGGCATAACCCCGACCCCGCTGGAGTCTGTCGCCCCCACCTACCTGTGCCGCCAGAACAGTCGCAGGGCACCGCTGTATCGATATCGGCAACAGGCCGGGCGCATGTCCCCCCCGTGAAATGCTACCGGGTAGGCGGCGCCGTGCGGGATCGCCTGCTGGGCCTGCCGGCCCAAGACAGCGACTGGGTCGTGGTCGGGGCCACCCCGCAACAGCTGCTGGAGCTCGGCTACAAGGCCGTAGGCAGCGACTTTCCGGTCTTCCTGCATCCCAAAAGCCATGAGGAGTATGCCTTGGCGCGCACCGAACGCAAGGTTGCACCGGGCTACCGCGGCTTCCACTTCCACACCGACCCCGAGGTTACTCTGGAAGACGATCTGCTGCGCCGTGACCTGACCATCAATGCCATGGCCGAGGCTGCGGACGGCACCCTCATCGACCCCTACGGTGGTCAGGCAGACCTAAAACGCAAGCAGCTCAAACATGTATCCCCGGCCTTCGTTGAAGACCCCCTGCGTGTACTGCGTGCGGCACGTTTTGCCGCCTGCCTGGACTTCAGCGTGCACCCGCAAACCCTGCTGATCATGCAGCAGATCTCCACCTCCAGCGAGCTGGAGACCCTGGCGCCGGAGCGGGTCTTCAAGGAACTGGAACGCGCCCTCGCCGCACCACATCCGGCACACTTCTTCGCGGTGCTCAGTACATGCCATGCCCTGGACCGACTGTTTCCCGGTCTGCACCTGCAGGCCACGGCGGCAACCCGTGACACCGTAACCGCACTGGCGGCCCTGTTTGCTGCATCCGGCAAGTCCACGGTACAGACCCTCTGCAAGCGCTACCGCATGCCGACCCGCTACAGCCATGTTGCCATCCACACCGCCCACCTCTGGCAGACCCTGCACACCACCAGACCGGACGCCGCCGCATGGCTGCAGCTGCTCAAACAAACCGACGCCTTCAGACGGCCGGAACCCTTCCAGCAGATGTGTGCAGCACTGGCAGCGGCCAACGCCAACCCACAAGCCCTGCACCAGGCCTGGACCGCCGCCAGCACCGTAACCACCGCAGAAACCGCCGGACTGCAAGGCCGGGCACGCGGCCAGGCCATAGACCAGCTGCGCCTGCAGCGCATCCGCAACAGCACCTGCGCAAGCCCTTGAGCCACGCGGATCAGATGCCGCTATGTCGCCGGGGCTGCATTACCCAGTGCTGTAGCAGCTGTTCCACAGCCCACATGGCGTGGGCCAGATTCT
>DKIB01000106.1:16114-16277 GCA_002454015.1 Proteobacteria bacterium UBA6729 | reverse complement strand
GGTCGTTTGGGAACCCAGCGTGTACCCGGCGGCAGGTCCGGGTGTATCCAGCGTCACGGTAAACACCTCTTGGGGGGCTTCAATAACATCATCGTCCGTGACGGGAATGGCTATGGTGCCGCTGCTATCGCCTGCTGTTATCTGCAGGCTGTCGCTGTGCGTA
>DKIB01000106.1:15117-15945 GCA_002454015.1 Proteobacteria bacterium UBA6729 | reverse complement strand
CAGCATGCACAGCGCAGCCAGCAGGGCGGGTACTCCTATGATGATCAGGTTATGCTCTGTGCAGGATATTTTCGGTTCCGGGCGCATCGGGGCAGTGTACCACCGGGTGGTGCCCGGGGCCGGATTTGNNTTGACACCTGCACAAGAACGCTATCTCTATGTGTAAATCAGTAACTTGCAGTGCAGCTCCAAATCGGGCGTGTATCCAGGAAAAGCCTCAGGCCAGGTCAAGAATCAGCGGTGGCGTCTTTGTCTTCAGTCTTTTTGATCGCTTGCGTGAAGATGGCCGGGGTTCTGCCACTTGCCATACCCGCCGGGGCAGACAGCAGGTTTTATCTCCCGCAGGTCTGCCTGTATGTTCCGCCAGGTAGCCTCGCTGTTCCGCGACGCGCTCCAGCCGCAAGTCCCGTGTGGAGCCCAGTGATGGGCGCATCCGCAGGCCGGACTTCAGTCTGTGCCTGCTCCACACGCGGTAACTGCTTGTAGCCCAGCGCCATGTCCGCGGCACTGAGGCTGTCATCGTTACTGTGCACCACGAGACTCTCCTGTCCAGCCGCTTGCCCTGTTCTGGTCCCGTCATTTGAGTTCAAGCGTGGATATTCAGCCGTCTTGCCGTGGGCCGAAAGGGGCTTTTTCAGGGCCGACTGTTTTACAATCCGCATATCCATGGCAGAGCCTGCAGAAAGCAGAGGTTGAAAGGGTCAAATGCCTGCCGGGAATTTGTGACTTCGGAGCAGGCTCAGAATGGCCAGAGTGTGCCTTGTGACTGTCAAACTCGGGGGAGAAGGGCAGGGTCTGGGCTACCATTCTGGGCACTGCTGCGTCGTT
>DKIB01000106.1:14503-15096 GCA_002454015.1 Proteobacteria bacterium UBA6729 | reverse complement strand
TTGAGGATGGCACTTTGACAGCCATGCACGAGGGCCGGATTCTGGATGTGAGGCTGTGCCCGGAGGGACATCCATCGGTTCGCGTGGATGACGAGAAGGGCGGAGTGGGGGAAGCCTCGCAACGCCGAGGGCTGGGCCGGGTCAGGGGATAGTCAGTGCTGCGCGATGGGGCGGCATGGGGGTTTTGCTCCAGTCGGGCCGCGTCCTCCCTGCGAAATGATCACAAGCGGTGGCGTGTCAGACCCGGACCCTTGCGGTCCCCCGGAGCCGCATTGCCGCGGTGTGCCAAGAGCGGACATTTCCGCTCTGCTGTTGGCAGCCGCTGCACGGGGGCTTGACATGTGTGGCCTGTAGGGGCAGCATGGACGGGTGAACCATCCGTGGTTTGGGGGGATTTTGATGAAAAGACTGGTTGCATGGGTCGCGATGCTACCGGGGATTGCTTGGGCCGAGTATGGCCTGAATATGCCCCGGGGGGTCACCGAACAGAGCCGTCAACACTACGATCTGCATATGCTGATCTTCTACATCTGCGTAGCCATCGGCGTCGTGGTGTTCGGGGTGATGTTCTGGTCGATCTTCCATCATCGCAA
>DKIB01000106.1:6236-14474 GCA_002454015.1 Proteobacteria bacterium UBA6729 | reverse complement strand
TTGTGGACGGCCATCCCGATGTTGATCCTGATCGGTATGGCGGTGCCGGCTACCCGGGTATTGATCGCCATGGAAAGCACGGGCAATCCGGATATGCAGATCAAGGTGACCGGCTATCAGTGGAAGTGGCGCTACGATTATCTGGACGAGGGCTTCGGTTTCTTCAGTAGCCTGGCCGCAGACAGTAACGAGGCCCGACAGCTGCGCTCCGGCATCTCCCCGCATACCGTACCCAACTACCTGCTGGAGGTGGATGAGCCGCTGGTGGTGCCGGTCGGCAAAAAGATTCGCTTCCTGACTACGGCCAGTGATGTGATCCATTCCTGGTGGGTGCCGGCTCTGGGCTGGAAGCGTGATGCCATACCCGGGTTTATCAACTCGTCCTGGGCGCGCATTGATGAGCCCGGGGTGTACCGCGGTCAATGTGCAGAACTCTGCGGGCGGGACCATGCCTTCATGCCCATCGTATTGAGGGCGGTGGAGGAGCAGGAGTATCGGGACTGGGTGGTGCAGATGCAGCAAAAACAACAGGATTCGGCCTCCGAGGCCAACCAGACCTTCAGCCTTGATGAGCTGATGGCGCGCGGTGAGCAGGTCTATACCACCAACTGCAGCGCCTGTCATCAGGCCGGGGGGCAGGGTATTCCAGGAGCCTTCCCGGCCCTGGCAGGCAGTGCGATTGCCACGGGTGCCCTGCAGGAGCACGCCCGGAAAGTGCTGTATGGCAAGGCAGGCACGGCCATGGCTGCCTTTGGTGTGCAGCTGAGTGCGGCCGAACTGGCGGCGGTGATCACCTATGAGCGCAATGCCTGGGGTAATGATCAGCAGCTCGCCGAGGCGGCAGAGCGGATGGGGCAGCCCGCCGATATCGCTGTTCAACTGGCGCAGGGCGTGCCGTAGTCTGCAGCAGGAGGAAGGACATGAGTACAACTGCAGCAACCGTAGGGACATTGGCGGACGAGCATCACCACGGGCCACAGGCTGGCCTGATGCGTTGGCTGTTTACTACCAACCACAAGGACATCGGTACGCTGTACCTGCTGTTCTCCCTGCTGATGTTTCTGGTGGGTGGCGCCATGGCCCTGGTCGTCCGCCTGGAGTTGATGCACCCCGGGCTGCAGTATGTGGAGCCCCAGTTTTTTAACTCCATGACCACCATGCATGCGCTGATTATGATCTTTGGTGTGGTGATGCCGGGGGCCGTGGGTCTTGCCAACTGGATGATACCGATGATGATCGGCGCGCCGGATATGGCGTTGCCACGCCTGAACAACTGGAGCTTCTGGATACTGCCCTTTGCCTTCAGTCTGTTGCTGCTGACCCTGTTGCTACCGGGGGGTGGGCCCGCGGGCGGCTGGACCATGTATCCGCCCCTGATGTTGCAGACCCAGGATGCCTTTCCGTTTGTGATCTTCGCGGTGCACCTCATGGGATTGTCTTCGGTAATGGGTGCGATCAACATCATCGCCACCATCTTCAATATGCGTGCTCCGGGCATGACCTTCATGAAACTGCCCCTGTTCGTGTGGACCTGGATCATCACGGCCTTCCTGCTGATCGCCGCCATGCCGGTGTTGGCGGGTGCGGTGACCATGCTGTTGACGGATCGTTACTTCGGCACCAGCTTCTTCAATGCTGCGGGCGGTGGTGACCCGGTGCTGTTCCAGCATGTGTTCTGGTTCTTCGGGCATCCCGAGGTGTATATCCTGATCCTGCCGGCCTTTGGCATCATCTCGCAGGTGATACCGACGTTCTCCCGCAAACCACTGTTCGGTTACACTTCCATGGTGTATGCCACGGCTGCCATAGCCTTCCTGTCATTCTTCGTGTGGGCGCATCACATGTTTACCGTGGGCATGCCGCTCACCGGGGAGTTGTTCTTCATGTATGCCACCATGTCCATTGCGGTACCCACAGGGGTGAAGATCTTCAACTGGATCGCTACCATGTGGCGCGGTTCATTGACCTTTGAGACCCCCATGCTGTTTGCCGTGGCATTTGTGGTCCTGTTCAGCATCGGTGGCTTCTCCGGATTGATGCTCGGCATCACCCCGGCCGACTTCCAGTATCACGACACCTACTTCGTGGTGGCTCACTTCCACTATGTACTGGTGCCGGGTTCGATATTCGCGCTTATGGCAGGGGCCTATCTCTGGTTGCCGAAGTGGACCGGTCACATGTACAACGAGACGCTGGGCAAGCTGCATTTCTGGTTGTCGTTCATATTCATCAATGTGCTGTTCTTCCCACAGCACTTTCTGGGGCTGGCGGGCATGCCGCGTCGCATCCCGGACTACGCTGTGCGCTTTGCCGAGTTCAACTTCATCTCCAGCCTGGGGGCTTTCGCCTTCGGGCTCAGCCAGCTGATCTTCGTGTATCTGGTGATCCAGTGTGTGCGCGGGGGTCAGCGGGCGACTGACCAGGTGTGGGAGGGCGCAGAGGGACTGGAGTGGACCCTGCCTTCACCCCCGCCGTATCACAGCTTTACCACGGCTCCGGTGGTGCGCTGAGGCATGAGCCAGGAACCGCACAAGCAGGCTGCTGCCCTGCGTCGCCGCAATCTCTATACCGTGGCGCTATTGGCATTGGTGGCTGCGGGGTTCTATGCCGGGCAACTGTTGTTTCGTTTGTGGGGGCAGCTGTGAACCGGGAGCAACGCAATCGGCGCACCGCGCTGACCCTGGCCGCTGTTGCCCTGGGTATGGTCGGGTTTGGTTTCCTGCTGGTGCCACTGTACGACACCTTCTGTGATCTGACCGGCCTGAACGGCAAGACCAGCGTCATCGCTGAGGAGTCTGCTGTTCGTCTGCAAGGTGTCGGGAACCGCTGGGTTACGGTACAGCTGGATGCCAGTATCAACGATGCCCTGCCGTGGCACTTCTACCCTGTTGAGCGCCGCGTGCGCGTGCGCACCGGTGCGATCAGCACCATCCACTACCGGGCCAGGAATCAGGCACGGCATGCTGTGACCGGGCGTGCCATACCGAGTATGGCCCCGGCCCGGGCAGCCTCCTACTTTAACAAGATCGAGTGTTTCTGTTTTCAGGAGCAGACCTTGGCTGCCGATGAGCAACGCGAGCTGTCTCTGCGCTTCATAATCGATCCGGAACTGCCCCTGGACCTTGAGGTCCTGACCCTGTCCTATGCATTCTTCAGGGTACCCGGTGATACTGGTGCCGAGGTGGCGGATGAACAAGGAGAAGACGATGATGTCTGATACACCGGCCACTGCCTATTATCTGCCCGAGCCTTCACCCTGGCCCCTGCTGGCCTCCATCACTCTGGCCCTCATGTTTGTGGGTGCCGCCGTGATGCTGAACGGTTCTCCCCTTGGCACCTTCCTGATGGGGGCCGGGTTTGCCCTGTTCCTGCTGGTGTTATACGGCTGGTTTGGCACCGTGGTGCGTGAAAGTCTGGCCGGGTTGTACAACCGTCGGGTGGATATCAGTTTTCGCTGGGGCATGGTCTGGTTTATTGTCTCCGAGGTCATGTTCTTCGCAGGCTTTTTTGGTGCCCTCTTCTATGCCCGTTTGCTCTCGGTGCCCTGGCTGGGGGGGGCGGGCACCGGCTGGCTGACCAACACGGTACTGTGGCCGGAGTACACTGCACAGTGGCCAGCCCTGCAACTCCCCGATGCCACCCACTTCACCCTGGCCGAGCATACGGTCGGGGCCTGGGGCGTACCGGCCATCAACACTATTATCCTGTTGAGTAGCGGCCTGACTATCACCCTGGCGCACTGGGCGCTGAAGCGTGGGGAGCACCGTGGCCTGGTAGGCTGGCTGTTGGCCACCTGGGTGCTGGGCCTGCTGTTCGTGGTACTGCAGGCCGGGGAATATGGGCACGCCTACACGGAGCTGAATTTCACCATGAACTCGGGCATCTATGGAACCGTGTTCTATATGCTCACCGGTTTTCATGGTCTGCACGTTACCATCGGTTCGATCATGCTCATCGTCATCTGGCTGCGGGCCGTGCGTGGTGACTTCAACCCCCGCAGCCACTTTGCCTTTGAGGCAGTCGCCTGGTACTGGCACTTCGTGGATGTAGTCTGGCTGCTCCTGTTTGTCCTGGTGTACTGGCTGTGATCGTCGTGATCCCGGGCACAGGGTAGGGCACGTGCTGGATATTTACGTATGTATCGCTATGACGAATATGATCGGCGGCTGGTAGACGAGCGGGTTCAGCAGTTCCGTGCACAGGTGCAACGGTTCCTGGCGGGGGAGCTGAGCGAGGCAGAGTTCCGTCCGTTGCGGCTGATGAATGGCCTGTACCTGCAACGCCATGCGCCGATGTTGCGGGTGGCCATACCGTATGGGTTGTTGTCAGCTGTGCAGCTGCGCATGCTGGCCACCATCGCACGTCGTTTTGACAAGGGCTACGGGCACTTCAGCACCCGTCAGAACATTCAGTACAACTGGCCGCGTCTGGAGGAGGTGCCGGATATACTGGAGCAGCTGGCCAAGGTAGAGATGCATGCCATTCAGACCAGTGGCAACTGCGTGCGCAATATCACGGCAGATCATCTGGCGGGGGTGGCTGCGGATGAGCTGGAGGACCCGCGGCCTTACTGTGAGCTGTTGCGCCAATGGTCCACGCTACATCCGGAGTTCTCCTATCTGCCCCGCAAGTTCAAGATCGCGGTGACCGGGGCAAGTCGGGACCGGGCGGCGGTGCAGGTGCACGATATCGGTCTGTATCTGGTGCGCAATGCTGTTGGGGAGTTGGGGTTCCGGGTGCTGGTTGGGGGTGGTCAGGGGCGTACCCCGTATATAGGATTGTTCATACGTGAGTTTTTGGAGCGGCGCCATCTGTTCAGCTATCTGGAATCGATTTTGCGGGTGTATAACCGTCTGGGTCGGCGTGACAACAAATACAAGGCGCGCGTCAAGATACTGGTCAATGCGGTGGGGCTGGAGCGCTTTACTGAACTGGTGGAAGAGGACTGGCAGTATACACGCAGGCCCGAACTGGAGTTGCCGGAATCCGGGTTGGAGTATATGCGCGGTTTTTTTGCTGCGCCGGACTATCGTACGGATGATGTTGATGCGACAACCCTGGCACAGTGGCGTCGTGAGACCCCGGACTTTGCACGTTGGATGGATCGCAATCTTGCGGCACACAAGGCGCCGGGTTATCAGGTGGTGTATATGCCATTGAAGGCCCCCGGGGAGCCCCCTGGTGATGCGACTGCGGAGCAGATGGATGCGATTGCCGATATGGCAGAGCGTTACAGCTTTGCGGAGATTCGTGTGACACACGATCAGAATCTGCTGTTGGCGCATGTGCATCGCTCACAGCTGTATGAGCTGTGGGAGCAGCTGCGGGAGCAGGGTCTGGCTACTCCCAATCTGGGCTTGCTGACGGACATGATTTGCTGCCCGGGTCTGGACTTTTGTTCACTTGCGAATGCCGGTTCCATCCCCATCGCCAAGCAGATTAATGAGCACTTTGATGATTTGGACTATCTGCATGATATCGGGGAGCTCAGCATCAAGATGTCAGGTTGCGTGAATGCCTGCGGCCACCACCATATCGGGCATATAGGGATCCTCGGGGTGGACAAGCGGGGCAAGGAATTTTACCAGTTGACACTGGGGGGGGATGCCGGCAACAATGCCGCCATCGGAGCCCGGCTGGGTCCTGCTGTGCCCAAGGATGTGGTGGCCCTCACCATTGATCAGCTGCTGCAGGTGTATCTGGAGCAGCGTGAGTCCGGTGAGCGGTTTATTGATACCTACAGGCGTATAGGCATGGCGCCGTTCAAGGAGCGGGTCTATGCGGATCATTAAGAATCAGGAGGTGGTTGAGGATGAGTGGGTGTTGCTGCGTGAGGCCCCTGCTGCCCCTGCTGCGAATGTGATCGTACCGTTTGCCGATTGGTGTGAGCAGCGTGATGCCTGGTTGTCGGCAGGGGCCGGGGTGTGGTTGTCGGGGGCGGATTCGGTTGAGGAACTGGCACCGGCCTTGCCGCAACTGCCGTTGATCGCTCTTGATTTTCCGCAGTTTGTGGATGGGCGTTGCTATTCCAGTGCGCGTCTGCTGCGGAACCGCTATCAATATCAGGGGGAGCTGCGGGCCATTGGTGACATCTTGCGTGATCAACTGTACTTTATGCAGCGTTGTGGCTTTGACTCCTTTGAACTGCGTGCGGATCGTGATCCGCAGGAGGCCCTGCAGGCCTTTGCCGAGTTTTCCGTGCGTTACCAGCCGGCAGCGGATGGTGCCCCGGCCCTGTTTCGATATCGCTGATGGGGGTTGAAGAAGGTAACGCGGTACAGTCTGAACTGACTCAGTTGCGACTCGGTGAGGATGCCAGAGCCCTGCAACTCTCCGGCATGGCGGAGGGGCGGGTAGCCGTCCGGTGTCTGCTTGAGCAGGCCACGCGCACCGTGCGTATCGCCTCACGGTTGCTGGACCCGGCGCTCCTGAATACCCCGGAGGTCCGGGATGCGGTGCGCGGCTGCATCAGTCAGCAGCCCCGTTTTCAGGCGCATATTCTGGTGCTGGAACCCCAGGCCCTGGCGCGTAGTGGGCATGTCCTGTTACGACTTGCACAGGACTACAGCAGTTTTGTGGATCTGCGCGTCCCCTCCGAGGTCTACAGGGAATACAATGCATTCCTGCTGCTGGTGGATGAGTGCGGGGTTCTGCACCGTCCCCTCGCCGAAGGCTGGCATGGCATTGTGAACTTCAATGATCCGGGCCGGGTCCGCAAGCTGGGTCATGAGTTTGACAAGATGTGGGAGACGGCATCAAAGGACATCAATCTGGCACGGATGCGGCTGTAGCAGCTGCCCCGCGCGGGTAGATCTGTGAGCAAGGTATACGAGCAGGTGTACGGTGGGCCTGCCCTGCCGGAGTTCCGTCTGCGCGTGCTGTTGGAGAGCTGTCGGCAGGAGGTGCCTGCGCTACAGGAGTTGACGGCCCTGCACCTGTACCATCTGGCCTGGCGACAGCCCCCCCGGGATGCAGAACGCGCGCGACTGCACGACCTGCTGGATGCGACTCCGGCGGCGGNNTGGCGGCTGCCGTACCGCTGTGGGTGTTGCCCAGACCCGGGGTGCGCCCTCCCTGGTCCAGCAAGGCGGCGGATATCCTGGCCCAGTGCGGCCTGGCAGCGGAACTCCGAGCGGGGGTAGAGTGGCGTCTGCTGTTTGCCGGGCAGGCCCCGGATGCAGAGCGGCTGGCCCGGCTGGCCGCTCATCTGCATGATCGCATGACGCAGGTGGTGGTCCATACTTCGGTCGCTACCGCCACCCTGTTTGCCACGCACCCGGCACCGCCCCTGATGCAGATCCCCCTGCTGCACGACGGTGAGGCTGCCCTGACCGCGGTCGGGCAGTCCATGGGCTTTGCCCTGTCGACCGCGGAGCGCGCTGCCCTCATGGCGTATTTCCAACAGGCCGGGCGCGACCCCACGGATGCGGAGCTGATGATGTATGCACAGTTTCACTCCGAACATTGCCGACACAAGATCTTCAATGCAGACTGGTGGCTGGATGGCGAGCCCTGCACGCGCACCCCCTTTGCCTGGATCCGGACCACCGCTGCGGCATCGAGTCGTCTGCTGTCTGCCTACAGCGACAATGCCGCCGTGCTCAGGGGCTATCCGGCGACTGACCTGGCCGTGGATGCAGCAGGGCGTTATGTAGCACGGCAGGAACCGACCCATCTGGTGGTCAAGGTGGAGACGCACAACCATCCGACCGCGATCAGTCCCTATCCGGGCGCGGCCACGGGGGTGGGCGGGGAGATACGCGATGAGGCGGCGACCGGTCAGGGGGCCAGACCCGGCGCCGGGCTGACCGGGTTTACCGTTTCAGATCTGCAGCTGCCGGGATTTGTGCAACCCTGGGAGCAGCCACGCAGGCATTCCCCGCAGCTGGCCTCCCCGTTACAGATCATGCTGGAGGCCCCACTGGGCGCCGCTGATTACAACAATGAGTTTGGTCGTCCGGTACTGGGGGGCTACTTTCGTACCTTCGAGCAGCGCACCGCTGAGCGCCGTCTGGGATATGACAAGCCGATCATGCTGGCCGGGGGGATGGGGAGGATCCGGGCTGCACATGTACTCAAGCCGTCGCCTGTGGCGGGGGATTGCATCGTCGTGCTGGGCGGACCGGCCATGCGTATCGGGGTGGGCGGTGGCTCGGCCTCTTCCAGGGACTCCAGACATGGCACCACGGAGCTGGATTTCAGTTCGGTGCAACGCGGTAACGCGGAGATGCAGCGCCG
>DKIB01000106.1:0-6203 GCA_002454015.1 Proteobacteria bacterium UBA6729 | reverse complement strand
TTCACGATGTGGGGGCGGGGGGTCTGGCCAATGCCGTACCCGAGTTGTTGGGAAAACTGGGTGCGGTGCTGCAACTGCATGATATACCCACGGATGACCCGGGCATGAGCCCGATGGAATACTGGTGCAACGAGGCGCAGGAACGTTATCTGTTGCTCATTGCACCCACGGCGCTGGAGCGCTTCGCGCAGCTGTGTCGCCGCGAGCGCGCACCGTATGCCGTGATCGGAGTGCTCCATGCCAGTCCGCGTACCCTGACCCTGCAGGCCGCTGCGGGGCAGCCGACGGTGGTGGATCTGCCGATGGCACTGTTGCAGCAGAGTGCAGCACCCACGGTGATACATGCCCGGCACCCTGCGCCCGGGTCGAGCACCACTACCGGAGCGGATCCCGTCGGGCTGGATCTGGATACCCTGGCGCAGCGGGTGCTGCGCCTGCCTGCCGTCGCGGACAAGGGGTTCCTGCTCACCATTGCGGACCGCACGGTAACCGGTCGGGTGCACAGGGATCCCCTGGTCGGTCCGTGGCAGGTGGCGGTGGCGGACTGTGCAGTGACCGGCGGTCTGGGAGGTAGCCGGGCCGGGCAGGCCATGGCCATAGGGGAGCGCACGCCCATAGCGGTGTTGGATGCACCGGCATCCGGGCGCATGGCGGTGGCCGAGGCGCTGACCAATCTGTGTGCCGCACGGGTGTTGGAACTGGAGGATGTGGCCTTGTCAGCCAACTGGATGGCAGCCGCCGGGCAGCCCGGCATGGATGCAGAACTGTATGCAACGGTGCAGGCGGTCAGCGTGTTCTGCAGTGCGCTGGGCATACCGATCCCGGTGGGCAAGGATTCGCTTTCCATGGCGGTGCAGTGGCAGGACGATGCAGGTGCACATCAGGTGGTGTCACCGCTCTCGCTGGTGGTGTCTGCCTTTGCCCGTGTCATCGACACGCACTGTACCCTCACCCCGCAGTTACAGGCGGGGGATACGGCCCTGATCCTGGTGGATCTGGGCGGTGGGCGCGACCGGTTGGGGGCATCCGCCTGTGCCCGGGTAGCCGGTGTGCAGGGGGGGGCTCCCCCCGACCTGGACCACCCTGCCGAACTGGCTGGACTGTTTCGCTCGGTGCAACTGCTGCATGAGGCCGGTTATCTGCTCGCCTACCATGATCGTTCGGATGGCGGACTGTTTGTGACCCTGTGCGAGATGGCCTTTGCCGCCCGGCAGGGTCTGGACATCACCCTGCCGGAAGACTGTGACCCGGTGGCACGCCTGTACAGTGAAGAGGCCGGGGCCGTGTTACAGGTGCCCGCTGCCCATACGGATACCGTGTTGGCACAGTTGCGTTCAACGACGGGTGCCCGGCTGACGGCCAGCGTCATCGGTACCCCCAGTGCAGAGCGCCAGCTGTGCATTCGCCAGCGGGGCGAGTGCATCCATACCGCCGATTTGCACACGTTGCAGCGGTGCTGGGCAGAGACGGGCTACCGCCTGCGCACCCTGCGTGATCACCCTGCGTGTGCCCGCGAGGAGCATGATCGGCTGCTGGACCGGGACGACCCGGGCCTGTGGGTGTCCGGCATCTCCCCGCTCAAGCGGATTGCGGTGGCCCCCGCCGTATCCCGCCCCCGGCTGGCGGTGCTGCGCGAACAGGGCATCAACGGACAGGAGGAGATGGCCGCCGCCTTCATGCGCGCCGCCTTTGAGTGCGTGGATGTGCACACCGATGATCTGGCAACGGGCCGGGTATCGCTCCGTGACTTTCAGGGTCTGGCTGCCTGTGGGGGATTCTCCTACGGGGATGTGCTCGGTGCCGGTGGGGGCTGGGCGGCGGTGATCCTCCACCAGGCGCGGCTGCGCGACGAGTTCAGCGCGTTTTTTGCCCGCCCTGATACCTTCAGTCTGGGGGTTTGCAATGGCTGCCAGATGCTGGCCCGTATCGCCGCACTGGTGCCCGGGGCAGCGCACTGGCCACGGTTTCTGCCTAATCGCTCGCAGCGCTTTGAGTCCCGTCTGGTGATGGTGGAGGTGATGCCCTCGCCCTCCATCCTGCTGGCCGGGATGGCGGGCTGGCAGTTGCCGATGGTGGTGGCCCACGGGGAGGGCAGGGTGGCTGACCCGGCACCGCTGGCCTGTCTGCGCTATGTGGAGGCGGACGGGACGGCCGCAGTGCGCCACCCCCGTAACCCCAACGGCTCCTGTGCAGGGCTGACCGCCTTCACCAGCGCTGACGGGCGCGCCACCATCATGATGCCCCATCCGGAGCGGTGTTTTCTGAATGCCCAGCTGTCCTGGTGTCCGCCGGGTCTGGAGGGCGAGGCCAGTCCGTGGATGCAGCTGTTCCACAATGCCCGGCAATGGGTGGAGCACGGTGGCGCCTGAGGCGATTGTTGCGTTGCGACAATACAGCGGGAGTCAACCGCGTTACAATCACGGCCGAGATGCATAACGACGGCACATCCCGCATCTGGAGCGCTGGTGGCGCTGGCTGCCCATGCTGATTCGCCGACAGCCTGCCCTCCGGGCCTCCGAGATCACGCCTCCCGAGCTGTTCTGGCAACGACGGCGTTTCCTGCAGGGGGCGGCGGTGGCGGGTGCTGCCATGGTGGCCAGCCCGTTGCCGGCGGCGCGACTGGTCCCCGACCAGCAACTGGTGGAACTGCGGGGACGCTACTCCACCGACGAGGAGCCGACCCCCTACAAGAAGGTTACCACCTACAACAACTTCTACGAATATGGCACCAACAAGGGGGACCCGGCAGCGAATTCCGGGAACTTCAAACCGCGCCCCTGGAATGTGGCAGTGCAGGGCGAATGCAATCGCCCCGGCAGCTATGACCTGGAGGACTTCTTCGCCCCGCACAAACTGGAGGAGCGCATTTATCGCCTGCGTTGTGTGGAGGCCTGGTCCATGGTGATCCCTTGGGTGGGGGTGCCGGTGGCCGACGTGCTCAAGCGTTTTGAGCCGAACTCCAATGCCAGATATGTGGCCTTCCAGACCGTGTATCGTCCGGAGGAAATGCCCGGGCAGAAACGCAAGGTACTGGAGTGGCCGTATCGTGAGGGACTGCGCATGGACGAGGCCATGAATCCCCTCGCGCTGTTCGCAGTGGGCCTGTACGGCGAGGTGCTGCCCAATCAGAACGGTGCCCCGGTGCGCCTGGTAGTGCCCTGGAAGTATGGGTTCAAGAGCATCAAATCAATCGTCAGCATAGCGTTCACCCGGGAGGAGCCGCCGACCAGCTGGAATATAAGCAGCCCTGGAGAGTATGGCTTCTACTCCAACGTAAATCCTGCTGTTGATCACCCGCGCTGGAGCCAGCGCAGGGAGCGGCGCATAGGTGATTTCTTCAAGCGGGACACCCTGCCATTCAACGGCTATGCAGAACACGTTGCCGGGCTGTATGCCGATATGGATCTCCAGCAGAACTACTGACAGTCCATTAACCGCCGCCTGAAAAAATTCATCAAGCCAGTACTGTTCAGTGCCTGTCTGGTACCGCTCGCCTGGCTGATCTACGCCGCCTTCGCGGATAAGCTGAGCGCCAATCCCTTTGAGGAGATCACCCACTTTACCGGCAAGACGGCCCTGTACCTGTTGATGATTACCCTGTCAGTTACGCCGTTGCGACGGCTGTTTGGCTGGAGCCAACTGGTGCGTTATCGGCGTACGCTGGGATTGTTCGTGTTTTTCTACGTCTGCATGCACTTCTCCATCTATATCCTGGATCAGTCTGATATCGACGCGATTGGCCGGGACATTGTCAAGCGACCCTACATCACCCTGGGATTCTCTGCATTCCTGTTGCTGATCCCGCTGGCAGTGACCTCCACGGATCGCATGGTGCGTCGCCTTGGCAGACGCTGGAAGCAACTGCACCGCATGGTCTATGTCTGTGCGGTGCTGGCGGTGTTGCACTTTCTGTGGCTGGTCAAGGCCGACACCCGCGAGCCCCTGATCTTCGGCACGGTACTGCTGGCGTTGTTGATCCTGCGACACCGATGGCTGGATGGCTGGTATGCCCGTAACCGTGGATAGCAAGGATAAAGACACCATCACGGAGCAGGACAGGAATCTGTTCCGTGAGCATATAGAGCGGCATCCGCCCCCGGCCCCGCGGCCCGGACCGCGCCGGCAACAGGCCCCGACGGTGGCCCCTGCCGAGCGTCAGGGGCGCCGCCGCCGTCGCAAGCGCGCCAGCAGTCCGACCCCTGCCGGCATCGTGTTCAAGCGCCCCGGATTCCAGCAGGTCAAACTGGACCGCCTGCGCAGGCGATCCTGTGCCATTGACAACGTGCTCGACCTGCACGGTCACAAGGTAGCAGAGGCCCTGCAGGAACTGCAACACTTTCTGCAACACTGCCGGGCCAACGGGCAGCGCCAGCTGCGCATCATCCATGGCCAAGGCAAAAACTCTCCGGACGGCCAGCCGGTGCTCAAGACGGAGGTGGAGCGCTGGCTGCGTGAGCAGCCGGAGGTACAGGCCTTCTGGACACCACCGCAGAGCGAAGGTGGCGCAGGTGCCCTCCATGTCTACCTTGCCAGCACCTGATCAGCCCTCCAGCAACACCACCGCATGTACCGCGATACCCTCACGGCGACCGATCGCCCCCATCCCCTCGGTAGTGGTCGCCTTGATGCCTATACAGGCCGCATCAATATCCAGGGCATGTGCCAGGGTCTCCCGCATCGCCTGCAGGTGCGGCGCGAGTCTGGGCACCTCAGCCAGAATGGTGACATCAGCATGCGCCAGACGCAGACTGCGCTCCTGCAACAGACCGACCACCCGTTCCACAAAACGCAGGCTGTGCATACCCGCAAAGGCCGGGTCATGGTCCGGAAAATGGCTGCCCAGATCCCCCAATGCAGCGGCCCCGAGCAGCGCATCACACAACGCATGGCAGACGGCATCCCCATCCGAATGTGCCGCCAGCCCCTGCGGATGTGGTATCTGCACCCCGCCCAGCACCAGCGGGCGGCCCTCGCAGAAGCGATGGGCATCATAGCCATGTCCGATACGCATAACAAAATCCCCCACACCATTCTACCCAAGGCCTGTACCCACAGCATACCATATCCAGGGCATCCACAGCATGCCTGCGACGTATGGCATTGCTGATAAACAATTGCTATACTGACCCGTATGAGTACGGCAAAGGCTGAGCCTGTCCGCATCCGCATGGATGACCTGCATTGGGCACGGTTGCGCCCGTATTTGGAGTGTGGTCGGGGTGGCAGCTCAAGGCACCTCGCAAATAACATGAGGATCGGTTGAGTGAGTCTGCAATTACGCAGCGTGGTTGTGAGTTATCTGCGGAAGAATCCGGAGCAAAGGTTTACTGCTCTGGAGATTGCCCGGTGGATATTTGACAATCATCGGGACGAGTGTCTGGCAAAACAAAGGCGTTCCACTGCTGTAGCGAACCCGCTGGATAGTGAGGAGGCGGTGATTCGACAGATTGCTGCAGAGATAGCAGCACGGCGACTATCTGGGCAAGAGGAACCGGGTATCAAAATGACTGAAGGTCGCCCGAGAAAATACTACTTCACCAAACAAACCGATAGTGCTGCAATCAAGAAGGCCGAGCAGAGACCAGCTGTGCGTGCTGCGTCAACAGCAGGCATCATGGAGCGTGATCTTTATCCTGTTCTGTCTGAGTTTCTATTTGTGGAACTTGGCGTTGTCAGCAAGCGTATTGATGAGAGGCGCTCCCAAAACAGCAGGGGATCAAGAGGCAACAAATGGCTTCATCCTGACCTCGTGGGCATGGAAGACCTGAGCTCGGAATGGAATCGTGAGATCAAGGATTGCGTCGGCCAATATGGTGACAAGAAGGTTCGGTTGTGGTCTTTTGAGGTCAAGATTTTAATCAACCGATCCAATGTACGGGAAGCATTCTTTCAAGCCGTGAGCAACTCGTCCTGGGCGAATTTTGGCTATCTGGTTGCCNNGTGAAATGGGCGGAAAGGCTGCGCTAAAAGAATTGCGGATCCTCTCCAACTTGCACGGCACCGGATTTATTCTCCTGAACAGTGAAAATCCGTCCGAGAGCCAGACCATGCTCCCGGCGAGAGAGCGTTCGGAAGTTGATTGGGCTGCAGCCAACAGATTGGCAGAAGAAAACTGCGATTTTACCAACTACATTAAATTGATAAAGGAATTCCATCAGACGGGTGCCATGAAGGCACGCGAATGGGATTATAAACAGTCAGAT
>DKIB01000112.1:11365-11575 GCA_002454015.1 Proteobacteria bacterium UBA6729 | reverse complement strand
CGCCCGGGCCGGCTATACTGCCCCTCATGGATGCCGTACCCCCATTTCAGGAGAGCCCCGGTGTTCAGGGGTCGTCGCACGCGACCCTGGCGGGGGCTTGACATGCCCTGCCCCGCGCGCCATTTTGCAGGGCGCCCCCTCTCCCCGTGAGGCTCTCGCCGTGACGGGATGGAGGGCTGCCGGGTCAGCGTGGCATCGGTGCGTGGGCGC
>DKIB01000112.1:6178-11327 GCA_002454015.1 Proteobacteria bacterium UBA6729 | reverse complement strand
TTTAAGGAGTCGACGCACGCTATCGTGGAGAATTTCGTGAGCGGTTCGCTTGCGTCACCGACGCCCCAGATTAACATGCCTTACACGGTTACCGCCTCGAGTGACCCGGGCACTGCTACAGTGGCGTTGACTTTCGAAGTTGTCCACGGTGAAACTACAGCCAGAGACATGATTCTCGAGGGAAATACGTGGAATCCGGGCCGCAGTGCGGGGGGAACAGTGGATTATCCCAGATTCAAAGAGGTGGGAGGCGTCTGGACAAACAGCACTGATTTTGGCATGCCCATTATTGGGACCTCTGGCAACAGGGGGGATTGATATGGACCAGCTGCTCCGGAATGTCCATGCACTCAGAACCCGATGAATACAGCCGGGTTTGAGTGATAGAGCTGTCGCTGGAATGGGCAGGTCTGTAGCGGGTTTTCAGCGCGGGTAGCCGGTAGCATGCACTGACTTGCCAACCCGTCCATACTGCATCGGTCGGGTCCGGCAGGGCTTGCAGGGGAGAGGTCGTTATGAAGAAGGTTGTTGTCACTGAGTTGCTGGGTGATGGCATTGGCGCAGAGCTCCGGGAATCAGTTTATGCTGTGGCCGAGGCCCTGCCGCTGGAGTTTGAATTTCAGCCTGTCGATCTGTCTCTGGAGGGTCGTCAGAAGGGCGGTCGGAAGCTGTTTGAAGAGGTTGCGACAGCCATGCGTGAGACCCGCATTGCACTCAAATACCCAACGGTAACGCGTGATATGAGCCCCAATGCCATCATTCGACGTCTGTGCAACTTCAGTGTGATCCTGCGGCCGGTAATCTCCATCAAGGGCATCCGCTCCAACTTCAGGGAGCCGGTGTTTTTGTACATCGTGCGTATTGCCACAGGGGGCACCTATGACGACCCGGGCCGCCGGATTGGTGAGGATGCTGCCATCTCCATACGCATCGTTGAGCGGGTGCCATGTCGCCAGGCGGCACGCTTTGCATTTCGGTTTGCCAGGGAGAAAAAGTTCAGGGTTACTTCTTCCTCCAAGCATACCATACAGCGAGTCACGGACGGGTTGTTTCAGTCTGTGGTGGAGGAGGTGCATCGGCAATTCCCGGAGGTGCCCCACAACGTGGAATTATTTGATGCCTTGCTGGCAAAGATAGTCATGCATCCGGAAGATTATCAGGTTGTACTGGTGCTGAACGAGTACGGTGATTTTCTGTCGGATATGGCCAGTGGTCTGGCGGGCAGCATTGGTAATGGTGCCAGCGGAAATTACAGTTTTAATGAGCAGGACGAGATCGATATTGCCATGTTTGATCCTTCCGGGGGGACTGCGCCGGATATAGCCGGGCAGGACAAGTGTAATCCAACGGGGATGTTACTGGCCTTCGGCATGTTACTGGATCATATTGGTCGCTACGACATCGGGCATGAACTCCGCCTGGCACTGCTGGAGGCCATTGCCACAGGTGAGTGTACCGCAGATATCGGTGGCCGGTTGGGCACCCGGGACTTTGTGCGTGCTGTCGTGGGACGACTGCATTCCAGCCCGGGTTAGGATTTAATGCGTGTGCCGTGCACCAGCATGTACTGCGCGATTGCTGCCAGAAAAACAATTGTGCCTGCCATGACCAATATGGCGAGCCGGGTGTCGATGTCAGATACACCGAGGATGCCATGCCGGAAGGCGTTGATCATATACAGTATCGGGTTGAGGCGGGATACATGTTGCCAGAACTCGGGCAGCATGGTGATGGAGTAGAATACGCCGCCCAGATAGATCAGCGGCAATAAAAAAAAGGTCGGTACTATGGAGATGTCATCAAAATCGGTTGCCACGATGCCGTTGATCAATCCAGCCAGGGAAAATAGCACGGCAGTCATCGTGCCTATCAACAGCGTCAGCCCCCAACTGTGTACGGCTATGGGCGCGAAGCACGCTGCTACCAGAGCAACAATGATGCCGATACTGATGCCTCGCACTACACCACCGGCGACATAGCCAAGCAGGATGGTCAGTGGACTGAGCGGGGCCACCAGTATCTCTTCCACATTGCGCTGAAACTTGGCGCTGAAGAACGATGCAGAGACATTCGCGTATGCATTGTTGATAATAGCCATGATAATCAATCCTGGCGTGATGTAGTATATATAGGGCTGATCATTGATCGGGCCTATGCGCTGACCGATCAAGGCACCGAAGATAATAAAATACATGGATGTGCTGATGATGGAAGGCACCACAGTTTGCAGCCAGATTCTGGAGAATCGGGTAACTTCCTTCCTGAGAATGGTCAGGAAGGCCACCCGGTTGTTGCCACCAGGACATAGCATCATGAATGGGTCTCCAGCAGATCCATAAACAATTCTTCAAGCCGATTGGTACGATTGCGCATACTGGTTATATGTACATTGTGGCGGGACAGCTCGGCGAATATGGTATTCAGTTCCTGGTTGCCGATAAGCTCCAGTCCTATGGTGGTGTCATCTATGGTATACAGGCGACAGCCCGGCAAGTCAGGCAGCTGGCGCACCGATTCGCGAGTATCCAGTATAAACCCCTGGGTGCGCAGTTTGCCGATCAGGGTCTTGAGATCTGCGTCTTCGATAATTTTGCCATCATTGATTATGGCGAGTCGCTTGCACAGATTTTCAGCCTCCTCCAGATAATGGGTGGTAAGCAGGACGGTGAGCCCATTCCGGTTCATGTCCAGCAGGAATTCCCAAGTGCCGCGTCTGAATTCCACATCCACCCCGGCGGTAGGCTCATCCAGCACCAGGATACGTGGTTCGTGTACCAGGGCACGGGCAATCATCAAGCGGCGCTTCATGCCCCCGGAAAGATAGCGGGCTTGTTCATGGCGCCGCTCCCACAGGCTGAGTATCTCCAGACATTGCTGAGCCTTGCGCAGGGCCTGCCTTCTTGGAACCC
Organism: Proteobacteria bacterium UBA6729; assembly: GCA_002454015.1. Lineage (GTDB taxonomy): Bacteria > Pseudomonadota > Gammaproteobacteria > Porifericomitales > Porifericomitaceae > UBA6729. Next base: position 8,418 of record DKIB01000112.1, on the reverse strand, counting down.
CGTAGTAGCCGGCCTGATTCAGCACAATGTTCAGGCCGGTCTCAAACTGGGAAAAGTTGAATTCCTGGGGCACCATACCGATCAGCGATTTGACCATGGCAGGGGAGTCGTCCAGATCATGGCCGTAGACCTGCACCTGTCCGGAGCTTTTGTTGATCAGTGAGGTAATAATCCCGATGGCGGTGGATTTGCCCGCACCATTGGGGCCAAGCAGGGCAAAAAACTCACGATCCGGCACCTCGAGGTCTATGCCGTTCAGGGCGTGTCGCCCGGACTTGTAGACCTTGTGCAGGCCACGTATGGACAGGGCAGAATCAGTCATGCCCTGTCCGGACGGCGTATACCTGCATCAGCACAGGTGTAGCGACCTGTCACTGTTTCTTGGCAGCTTTGAGTCTGGCTTTCTGGGCCTTGTTGATGGTCTGCATGGCCTTCACCAAGGAGGGGTCCCGCTTCAGGCTCAGGCGAAAATATTTTCTCGGTATCTTGATCAGACGTGCCCTTGTTTTGGCACGTACGCTGGCGTTGCGCTTGCCCCGGGTCATGTCCAGCAACGCCAGTTCTCCAAAGTAGTTGCCTTGCTTCAACACCACCAGCACCGTATCCTTGTCGGTCTTGCTCTTGATGAAGACCTCCAGTTCCCCCTCCAGCACGATATACATGTTCTCGGCGGGCTCACGCTCCCGGAATACGAGTTCATGAGGCATAACCTCAATGATCTCGGTCCATTGCCGGAAGTCCCTGATTTCCTTTTCCCCGAGTTTCTGGAACAGGCGCATGGATTCCAGTATTTCCCGAACCTCCTTGTCTTGGGGCAGTTCCAGCATGGTGATCTGCGTCATCGTCAGATCCAGATCCCGATTGACATGCAAATCTACATATTTTTTGTGGAGTCGGAATACCTTGCAGTCAGTGATGGCCCGCACACTGGCGTTGCGCTTGCCGTAGCCCCCCGGCAACAGCGCCTGCTCGCCGAAGAAATCGCCCTCATGCATGGTGGAGATGGGGATCTCGCGACCACTGGAGACCTGTCGCCCGCTGGCCCCGCCCCGGATGAGCACCTCTACACTGCCAGTGAGCACCACATACATGCTGTCCCCCGCACCCTGCTCGCGCACAATGAACTCCTTGGCGGCATAGCTTTCCACCGCGTTCTCCGGCGCTGTGAGAATCTGCTCAATGGCCACATCCGAGAGCGGGCCAAATATATCTATACCTTTCAGTATCTTGGGATCAAATTCTGCCATAACATACTTCCAAATGGTTGGGACGCCCAGCGCGTCTCAGGGGCCTGGAGCCCCATTATAGCGGGATTCGCATACCGGGGTCCACCCGGGGCGGGACCCCCCGGGCCTGCGGTCGGAGTCGTCCCGGATATTCAAGGGTTTCCGGCGTCTTTTTTATGGGGTTGGGTCGGAGGCTCGGGGCGCTGCGGCATATGAATACCGGGCCGCAACACATGAAAGCTGACCGGAGCAGAGCGTTGCAACTCTGTCCCGCGCTGATAGATGCCGACCTCCAGCCGATGGGTACCCCGATGGATATCCGTGAGCTGAAAATCGGTCGTGCTGCCCTCGGCAACGCGCGCCCCATCCAGGTATAACACCAGGCTGTGCCCGGGCTGCAACTCCGGTTGGGTAGCCACAGAGACCTGTAACTGCCCGTCGTTGTACCAGGCAGCACTGTCCGCTTCGGGACGGGTAATGGTCACGGACTGATAATGGCTCTGCGGAGTCGGGGTTGGCGGCTGCGGGGTGCGCGCGGTGTCCCTTTGTACCGGGGGGGAGGGCGGAGGGGGTGCAACCGGCAGGCGCACACGTTCTCCGCCGGGTTGATCAGAGTAGATGATGGTGCCATCGTCAGCGCGTCGGCGATAGACCGTTTCTGCGAGGGCAGGGCAGGCAGGCAGGGCCAGCAGGGTCAACAGGGCCAACAGGCTACAGAGCCCCGGTCTATTTGAAGCGGTAGCGCAATCCGACATTGAACTGATGTTCCGTGAGTGTATCATTGCCGATGAAGATATAATCGCCGTGGGCTTGCAGCTCGCCATCCGCAGAGGAGATGTTGATGCCGATATCCTGCTGGTAGTAATGGCGGGCACCCTTTCGACCCCGCAACGTAAAGTAACCACTATTCCCCGGGATGACAACAAATCGGGCCGGAATCTCCCGGTCTTCAAGGTCGGTTTCCACCAGATAGTGGAAGCCGACCCGGGGGGTATATACATAGTTGCCGCCTCT
>DKIB01000112.1:0-6126 GCA_002454015.1 Proteobacteria bacterium UBA6729 | reverse complement strand
ACCTGCAACAACGCCGGGCTGTCACCGCTCTCGGTGAAGCCATCTATACTCTGGTAAATATAGGCGACGGAGGCCTCCGGTTCCAGGATCAGTTTGCGTATATCAAACATTATGCCGGCACCTGTATGCAGGCTGAGCGCCAAGGCACCGTAGTCAGCCCGGGCTGTGCGCCGGCCACCGAGCCGGATCTCCCGTTGCTGCTCGTGATCAATGTAGTGCAGGCCGAATGCCAGATCCAGATAAGAGCGCCGGGATGGGCCAATGACCATGCCATACAGGCCGGCGCTGTAGAGCAGGGCCTCGTGTTTGTCTCCGCCCGCAAAGGAGGTATCCATCAGCCCCCCCCCCAGATAGCCCCCTGCCAGGATTTGATCGCCGATCGCGTGGTCTGCGCCGACCACAAAGCCGTGTTGCCGATGCTCAAAGTCGTGCAGCAGATCTTCCTCATCCTGACTGGCATAGGAACTGAAGCCTTGTGCCCAAGTGGTCAGCCGGCCGGGGTGGTAGTGGGTCTGTCGGGCTTGCACATTCAGCCCGGTCAGCCCCATCAATGCCATGGTTGCAGCGGTGGGGGCAGCGGAGGCCACGAGTGGCGATTGCCCATCGAGTTGCGCAGTGTCCGCGTGGGGGGTGTCGCGTAACCGGGTCAGGCGGCGCTGCGCCAGTCGCGCCAGAGACAGACTCAGCTGGCGACCGCTGCGGGCAGCGAGATCATAGGGGGCCGGGCTGAGTTCCTGCAGTGCCGCTGCCGTGAAGGTGGCGGCCTCGCGCAGGGTCTGCCGATCCGTACCATCCAGTGTATAGTCAAGCAGTGAGCAGATGATCCGGTCAGGTTGCTCAATACCGTTCGCTTTACAGCTACGCCCCATCACCGGCTGCAAAACCTCATTCAGGGTCGTCGCAATGTCCGGGCTCCCTTCCAGCTGTGCCGCTATGGCACTGGCCTCAACATCCACAAGGCCGAACTCAGCCAGTATCTGACCCAGTTCCGGAGCGGGCACAAAATCCTGCCCCGGATTACTGGTGATAAACTCCTCGCGTTGTTTGCGGATCACCGCCTGTACACCGTAGTAGACATACAGGGTCGTCAGGGCATCATCCATGCGCTCCAGATTGGAGTCCTGCGGGGTGCTGCAGTCTTCATCAAGGCGGTCAAACAGAGAGGGCCCGGCACAGGTCGACATTTCCCCGGGGGCTTGTGCGAGGGCCTGCATCATGGGCAACAGCAGGACGAAGAGCCAGCCGCCGGAGGGCCTGGCCAGGGTCATTGAATGCTGGTGCAAATCTGAATACCACATCTTGTCTGGATTCCGCCTCCCGGCACTACAGGTAGTAGTATAACCGAAATTGCGAAAAATTCCAGTCCGGCAGGCCCCACATCCGGCGAGGCGTCCATCTGTACAGGCCAGGCTCGGGTGCCCCCCCTGACACAGGCGGACTAGAGGCTGTAGTACATATCAAACTCAACCGGATGTGTACAGGCGTTCAGCCGTTCTGTCTCTTCCCGTTTCAGGGCAATATAGGCATCGATCAGGTCGTCGTTGAAGACATCGCCCTGGAGCAGGAAGTCCCGATCCTGCTCCAGGGCATCCAGGGCCTGATTCAGTGATTCCGCCACATGGGGCACATCCTGTGCCTGTTCCGGTGGCAGGTCGTAGAGGTTCTGCTCCAGCGGCTCACCCGGGTCAATGCGGTTCTGTATGCCATCCAGCCCGGCCATCAGCATGGCTGCGAAGGCGAGGTAGGGATTGCCACAGGAATCCGGGAAGCGTACCTCAACGCGCCGACCGGCAGGGTTGCCGACCCAGGGGATACGACAGGCCGCCGAGCGATTCCGACTGGAGTAGGCCAGCAGCACCGGGGCCTCAAAGCCTGGCACCAAACGCTTGTAGCTGTTGGTGGAGGCGTTGGTGAAGGCATTGATGGCGTGGACATGCCTGAAGATGCCACCGATATAGTACAAGGCCTCCTGCGACAGTCCCCCATAGAGTTCGCCATCGAAGATATTTCTGTTCTCCTTGCTCAGCGACTGATGGACATGCATGCCGTTGCCGTTATCACCAACCAGGGGCTTGGGCATAAAGGTGGCGGTCTTGCCGAAGCCGTGGGCCACATTCTGCACTACATACTTCAGGATCATCAATTCATCCGCCTTGCGCACCAGACTGCGGAAACGCGTATCGATCTCTGCCTGCCCTGCCGTAGCGACCTCATGGTGGTGTACCTCCACCACCAGCCCCATTTCCTCCAGCGTAGTACAGATCGATGCTCGCAGGTCGTGGGTGGAATCCACCGGAGGCACGGGGAAATACCCCCCCTTCAGGGGCGGGCGGTGGCCCAGATTGTTGTCGTCCAGTATCGCCCCCGAGTTCCAGGCTCCCTCTTCGGAATCCACGTGAAAGTAGGATTCATGCAGGTTGGTTTGCCAGCGCACATCATCAAAGATGAAAAACTCCGGTTCCGGGCCGAAGTAGGCCTGATCAGCGATACCGGTGGATTGCAGGTAGGCCTCGGCGCGCCGGGCCAGCGAGCGCGGGTCGCGGGAATAGCTTTTCATGGTGTCAGGCTCCAGCACATCACAGCGCAGCAACAGGGTGGATTCCTCGTAGAAGGGGTCCATGACTGCGGATTCAGTGTCAGGCGCCAGCAACATATCCGACTCGTCGATGCCCTTCCAGCCGGCGATGGAGGAGCCGTCAAAGGCCACGTAATGCTCAAAAAATTCATCATCAAGGGTTCGTGCGGGTACGGTGAAGTGCTGTTCCTTGCCCCGGGTATCACAGAAGCGCAGGTCCACATAGCGAGCCCCCTGTTCCTTGATCAACTGCTGTACTTTTTCTCTGGACATCTGCTGCATTCCTCTCCAAGCGGCGCCAATGCGACCCGCGATGCCGGGGTAGTGTATACCAAAGTGGCGGCGTATTGGGAATGACCCTGGTCGTGGGGTGCCCCATCCACCAGCGTCAGGCTGTACGGGTAGCCGTTACGGTCTGGCGAGGGAGGCCGAGGAATGCTGCAGCAGTGGTTGCAGCCGCTTGCGGATTGCGGTCGCATCCGGTGCCGTGCCGGGTCGGCATTGCAGGGGGCGGGTGGTGTGGGCAGGAAGGGGGCTGCTGTCACGCAGTGCAGCCAGCAGTGCGGCGCGCCCGCTGCCCAGATTGCAGCACAGGGCCAGTTCACAGCCGGCCCGCCAGGCGGTCTGTACCCGGGCGGGCAGAGCCGGGATATGGGCGGCTGCGGCTGCCATGTTGAGGTCATCACTGAGCACCAGCCCCCGGTAGCCGTGTTGTACACGCAGCCAGCGCTGAATCCAGGTGGCTGACAGGCTGGCGGGCTGCTGTGCCACAGCGGGATAGCACACATGCCCGAGCATAATCCCCTCAATGCCGGCGGCGATGGCTGCGGTGAACGGGATCAGGTCGTGTGCTGCCAGTGCCACAGCCGGCCGTGTATCCACACAGCGCTGCGTGTGGGTATCCCCGCTTGCCAGCCCGTGTCCGGGGTAGTGCTTGCCGACCGCTGCCATGCCGGCCCGGCGTGCCCCGTGCATCCAGGCGATAGCCAGCCGCGCCACCGTGGCGGGGTCGGCGTGGTAGGCGCGGTCGCCGATGCACGAGTCCTCGGGGCCTGCCACATCCAGCACGGGTGCCAGCGAGATATCCAGGCCCGCACTGCGGAGTTCCCAGGCCATCAGCCAGCCGGCCTCCTGCGCCAGTTGGAGGGCGGCTTGTGGATCCCGGTCATGGCAGGCACCGAAGGCAGCGGCGGGGGGCAGGCGGGTAAATCCATCGGTGCAGCGCTGTACGCGACCGCCCTCCTGATCCACCATGAGGATCAGCCCGGCGCGGATGTCCCGCAGTGCGGTGCACAGGGTGTGCAGCTGTTCCGGGTTGCTGCAGTTGCGGGCAAACAACACGACTCCGGCGACACGGGGGTCGCTCAGCAGGGCCTGTTCTTCCCGGGTAGGTTGCAGCCCCTCCACATCCAGCACCAGTGCCCCCACGGTTCAGTTTGTCCCCGCTGGTGCCGACAGGCGCTGCCGTACATCCAGATGATCCCGCAGCAGATCGCCCAGCAGGTTGACGGACAGCACCAGCAGCAGCAATACCAGCACGGGGGACAGGACTACATGGGGGGCCACCAACATGTAGCGGGCGCCGACCAGCACCATGCCGCCCAGAGAGGGTGCCGGGGGTTGAATGCCCAGCCCGAGGAAGGCCAGGGTGGATTCGGCGATGATCACCCCGGCCAGTTCACAGCTGGCCTGTACCGCCAGACTGCTTAGCAACAGGGGCAGCACGTGCCGCAGTGCCAGGTGTACGGGTGGGCAGCCCAGGGCCCGGGCGGCCTGCACATGGGTGGCATGCCGCAGGGTCAGGGTCTGGGCGCGGGCCAATCGGGCAAATCCCACCCAGCCCGATATCGTCAATGCAATGGTGGCATTGACCAGCCCCGGGCCGAGCATGCCGGTGAGTGCGATGGCCAGCAGGATACCGGGAAAACTCATCACCGTATCGGTCAGGAAGATCAGAGCCCGGTCCCAGACTCCGCCCAGCAGGGCACTGGCCACGCCCAGGGGCACCCCGATCAGCATGGACAGGGTGACGACCAGCAGGCATACGGCCAGTGAGGTGGCTGCTCCGGCGAGCAGTCTTGCACTGATCGGTCGGCCCAGTTCGTCATAGCCGAGCAGGGCACTGCTGCCGGGGGGGTCCAGGATGCGCTGCAGGTCAATGGCATCCACGGGCAGCGGCAGCAGCCAGGTCGCCAGTGCCGCCAGTATCCAGCCGCCCAGGGTTGCGGTAAGCAGATACTTCATGGCGATCCTCAGTCGGCCAGCTGGATGCGTGGATCCAGTGCAGCGCAGGCCAGGTCGGTCAACAGATTAACGCACAGGAAGCAGCTGCCGATCAGCAGTATACACCCCTGGATCAGGGGGTAATCCCGCTTGCCGATGGCCTCCAGGGTCAGCTGCCCGACACCGGGCCAGGCAAAGATCTGTTCGGTAACCACCGCCCCGGTCAGCAGGGCACCCACCTGCAGCCCAAACAGGGTCACCACCGGCAACAGGGCGTTGGGCAGTGCGTGCCACAACATGCGTCGTACCGGTCCGGCACCACGGGCCATTGCCGCGCCCACAAAGTCGGCGTGCATGACCTCCAGCAGGTTGGCGCGGACCATGCGTGTCAGCAGTGCGGCCATCCCGGTGCCCAGGGTCAACGCAGGCAGCACGACCGAGTGCGGGTGGTCCATCCCCCCCACCGGAAACCAGCCGAGCAGGAACGCCCCCAGCAGGATCAGCAGTGGCCCCAGACAGAAGTTCGGGATGCCCAGACCCAGCATGGCGCTACCCACGATCAGGCGATCCGCCAGTCGCCCGTGGTTGAGGGCGGCGACGGTACCCAGCGACAGGGCCAGCAGCAGGGTAATGCCAAGGGCGGCGCCAGCCAGCAACAGTGTGGCCGGGATGCGTTCTGCCAGCAGGGTGCTGACGCTGCGACCCGTGTGTATGGACTGACCCATGTCCAACCGGGCCAGCCGCTGCACATATCGCCACCACTGCACATACAGCGGCTGCTCCAGACCCATGGCCCGGGCCAGCAGCTGGCGCTCAACCGGGTCCGCACCCTCGCCCAGCATCACCTCTACCGGGTCTCCCGGGATCAACCGTGCCAGCAGGAATACCGCAGAGAGTACCAGCAGGAGCATCAGGCTCGCCGCCGCCATTCGGTGGAACAGGTAAGAACTCATAACTTGGGTGCTCATGATACAATGCCATCCATGTGGCGCGTACTTGAGACACTGGTGCGTCTTGCCGGGGTAACCGTGCTGGGGGCAGGAGTAGCGCTGGGGGCGGTGGTGATCAACGAGGCATGGGGCCTGTATCAGGCTCCGCAGCGGATCGGCGCCTTTGCCGAGCAGGTAGAGTCAGCCTCCGGCGTGGATCAGGCCCTGCACAGCCTGCTGGGGCAGGGGAGCGACCCCACGGCGGGGCTGCACCTGTCCTACTACCTGTCTTGGATCATCGTACTGTTGCTCCTGTCCCTGCTGACCCGGGTGGCCTTCGGCTGTATACGTGAGGGGGCTCGCATAGCGCTGTGGCAGCGGCTTGCGGACCCGCCTGTC
>DKIB01000098.1 GCA_002454015.1 Proteobacteria bacterium UBA6729 | reverse complement strand
GCAATTATGCCCCGGAAATCGGATGTCCCGAACTCTTTCTATTTTATGATTTATTTGGGGGTAATGCGAGCGGTGGGTGCTGTGGGGTGGCATTGTGGAGGGGTCGGGTGGGTGATAACTTTGGTTGTGGGTTATGTGTTTGTAATGCAAGGGTTTTCTGGAGTGCGAGTGGTGGCGGTGATTTCGGAGGTACTGCAGGGCTCGCGGGAGGTGCGGCACCTTCAGATGATTGTGGCCTGACGGGTCGGCATTTCGTAGCCTTTGCCCAGGCTTTCAACGTGCAGGTTGACTTTGTCGGCTGGACCCAGGTCCAGAATCAGGATGTGATCCTTTGAGGATTGGATTATGTCTTCAAGGCAGGTTGCCATGTTGATGCGGCGTCTCAGGGTCAGGCGACATTGGAATACGGATAGCTGCAACCAGTGCCCATAGCCTTTCATGGCCTTGAACACGTGTCTCAGGCGTTTGGAATCCGAGATGTCGTAGGTGACTATATACAGGCGTTCTTGAGGCATTATCTGGGCAGGTAGTGTGGATAGATGGGAATCTCTCCCTGGAGGTGTCTGGCAAGTAGTCTGGACTGTACATCTATGAGTCTGCGCATGGATACGCGATATCCGAATAGAGGATGGGTTGTTTCTTGATCCAGACGACGCTCAAAGGCTGCAATCAGTGCCTTTCTGCCACGAGGTTTGAGTGCACAGGCCGGGCCGTTGTAAATAAAGTCATCGAGCTTTACCTCTTTATTGTTAATCGCCTGGATTACAGATGAATCACTGACGATGGGACGGAATGGCTCCATCATGTCAAGGGCAAGTGCTGGCTTTGCTTGTCGGGGACGATGATAGAATCCCAGATAGGAATCCAGACCGGTAGCAGATAGTGATGATGCAAATACTCTGGTCAGAAGTGCATAGGCCAGAGATAGCATGGCATTCACGGGATCTGTTGGGGGGCGTCGGTTGCGTGTAGAGAAGGAGAATGAACCTGGTGTGTCTGACAGCATGGCATCAAAGCAGGAGAAGTAGATTGCGGCTGCCTCTCCTTCAATACCTAACAGCTGCTTTACATCCTTTGCATACGGTGTACGCTGAGCCAGTCTTTTGAGTTGGATGAGTACTGTATCCTTTGGTTTTTCAATGCGCCAGTTACGGCGTAGCAAGGTTCGTGAGTTACGTATCTTTCCGTCTACCAGAGCCCGTGAGAATACCAGGCATTTTTGTTTGTTGAAGTAGGTCTTGTATTGGGCCTCACGCACGGCTACATTGCCATTGCCCGTGCCGAAGGTGTGTCCCAGAAACCAGCCTCCGGTTGAAAACCAGGAGACCGGGATATCAGCACGCATCAGGGCGTGCAGCGTGGGGGTGGTCACGGATACCGGACCGAATAAGGAAACTTGTGAAACATCAATGACAGGCAGCTCAACCTTGTCTTCCCCTGCCTCAATGACCAGGCGCTCCCCGCTCTTTCTCAAGCGCGCACCCGGAGTCTGTACATACAATGGCAATGCCGGGTCATCGGCAGGATTAAGGGGACGAGGTGTCTGACCTTTGCGAAACAAGTTTGTTTCATCAGGAAGACAGATGCCAGCAAGCGAACATCGTGGACACTTGGGGCTGTTCTCCAACGGTGGTGGGCGACACCTTGAGGTTGCCGCAGAACGCAATCCCGCGATTGCTTCCAGTGTTCTGGCACGTAAATCGCTATCCAGTATGACCGGGACCCGTTCACGAGAGGCCACATACCACAAGGCCCCCTGCTCTACCTTGTATCCGTTATCTTCAAGAATCATCGCCTGTATGCAAACCTGTACGCGCTCAGGTTCATAGGCTCCGGCGGGGATGTGCGGTCGCTTGCCCCGCTTGAAGTCTATGGGCATCACAATCCCCTCAGTGACTTCCACTACATCAATGTTTGCGATGACACCCAGTCGCTCAGACGACAAGGTAATGGATTTGGCCTGTGATACTTCTTCGCTAATCTCTTCAGGCAACGGCAGATTGCCTCCACCCTTGTCTACCCGCGCATGGGCGCGTTTCCCGGCAGCGGTATCACTGCTGTCGGCCCATTCCCCTTCTACCCACTCCAGATAGGCCAGTCGCGGACAGTAGACCCACTCATTGACCATGCGCGCCGGAACAAGGGTGGTTTCCCCGTCAGTTTGAGGTGGCGGTAGCGGGATAGAAAGCTGTTTCATAAGGGCCAGACTGGTACGCTTGCGGGGACCACTGGCATTGCTCTGCGCCCATCATGGTGTGCACAGAGATGTTTTTGCCCCCTACCCCACCTTGGCCTGTGGGGCGGTGGTGGTCTCCTCGAACTGCTCCTCTTCGGTGCTGCCGGTCAGCGCGGTCACTGATGACTGGCCGCCCATGATGGTGCGGGTGATGTCATCGAAGTAGCCTGCGCCGACTTCGCGTTGGTGGCGTACTGCGGTGTAGCCTTTGGATTCGGCCTGGAACTCGTTGTTCTGCAGGTCTACGTAGGCCTGCATGCCGTGGGTGTTGTAGGCATGGGCCAGGCTGAACATGGAGTAGTTCAGGCTGTGGAAGCCGGCCAGGGTGATGAACTGGAGCTTGTAGCCCATGGCGTCCAGTTCGCGGGGGAACTTGGCGATGGTTCTGGCGTCCAGGTTCTTGCTCCAGTTGAAGGAGGGGGAGCAGTTGTAGGCCAGCAGCTGGTCGGGGTACTCCCTGTGGATGCCCTCTGCGAAGTTCTTGGCCTGGGTCAGGTCGGGGGTGGCCGTCTCACACCAGACCAGGTCTGCGTAGGGGGCATAGGCCAAGCCGCGGGACAGGGCCTGGTCGAGGCCTGCCCGGGTGTGGAAGTAGCCCTCTGTGGAGCGTTCCCCGGTCAGGAAGGGGCGGTCATGCTCGTCTGCATCGGTGGTTAGAAGCTCGGCTGCCTGGGCATCCGTACGGGCGATGATCAGGGTTGGCACATCCATGATGTCCGCTGCCAGGCGGGCGGCGGTCAGTTTGCTGATGGCCTCGGTGGTGGATACCAGCACCTTGCCGCCCATGTGGCCGCACTTCTTGGCGGAGGCCAGCTGGTCCTCAAAGTGCACCGCTGCGGCCCCGGCGGCGATCAGGTGCTTGGTGAGTTCAAAGGCGTTCAGCACGCCCCCGAAGCCTGCCTCGGCATCGGCTACGATGGGCGCATACCAGTCGATATCGTTGTGGCCCTCGGCATGGTGCAGTTCATCAGCCCGGCGCAGGGCATTGTTGATGCGCTGGACCACGGTGGGCACGCTGTCCACCGGGTAGAGGGACTGGTCCGGGTACATCTGGCAGGCACTGTTGGCGTCCCCGGCCACCTGCCAGCCACTCAGGTAGATGGCCTTGAGCCCGGCGCGGACCTGCTGTACGGCCTGATTGCCGGTGAGCGCCCCCAGGGCACGGACGCCGTTCTCCTGCAGGTCGCGCTGCAGGCGCTCGGCACCGCGGCGGGCCAGTGTATGTTCGATGCGCAGGCTGCCACGCAGCCTGTTGACATCGTCTGTGGTGTAGTTGCGACGGATGTCCTGAGTCATTAGGCGAGTCACCCTCCCGTTAAAGGGGCATTGTAGCACAGGTGCTATAATGGAGGCATTGTGACGGTTGAGGTTAAGCAGGAGACCCGGACCCGCGTCGAGGTGCGGCTGCCGCCGCGCTACAAGGTGGTGCTGGTCAACGACGACTACACGCCGATGGAGTTCGTGGTGCATGTGCTGGAGAGGTTCTTCCAGAAGCCCCGTGAGGAGGCCACCCGCATCATGCTGGAGGTCCACCATGGCGGTCAGGGGGTGTGCGGGGTGTATGACAAGGAGTTCGCGGAGTCCCGGGTGGCGCAGGTGAACGACTACGCCCGCAGCCGGGAGCACCCGTTACTGTGTACGATGGAGCCGGACTGACATGCTGGATGATGCCCTGGAAGAGGCCATGAATGAGGTGTTTGAGGGTGCCCGCCGGGAGCGACACGAGTTCATCACGGTGGAACATCTGCTGTTGGCGTTGCTGAAGAATCCGGATGCCAGTCAGGTGTTGCAGTCCTGTGGCGCGGATCTGCAGCAGCTGGGGGACAGCCTGCGACAGTACATAGAGAAGCACTGCACGACCCGGGAGGATGCGGACAGTCAGCCCTCCCTCGCCTTTCATCGGGTGTTGCAGCGGGCGGTGTTTCAGATGCAGGCCTCCGGCAACCGTGAGGTCAGCGGTGCCAACATCCTGGCGGCGGTGCTGGCCGAGACGGAGTCTTATGCCTGCTATGCCCTGGGCAAGCAGGGCATCGGGCGTTCAGACATCATGAATTTTATCTGTCATGGGCTGGTGGAGGACCCGGCACTGAGCTCCGGGACGGTGGAGGCGGTGGAGCGTCCCCTGTCCCTGTATGCGGAGAATCTGAGCCTGAAGGTGAAGGAAGGCCGCTGTGACCCGCTGATCGGGCGCCGGCAGGAGTTGGAGCGGACCCTGCAGGTGCTGTGCAGGCGACACAAGAACAATCCGCTGTTTCTGGGGGAGGTCGGGGTCGGCAAGACCGCGCTTGCCGAGGGGCTGGCTGCCTGGCTGCAACGGGAACCGGTGCCGGAGCAGCTGCACGACTGCACGGTGTATGCCCTGGATATGGGCGCCCTGCTGGCGGGCACGAAGTACCGCGGGGATTTTGAGAAGCGGCTGAAGGATGTGCTGGCGGCACTGCGTCAGGATGGGCATACCATCCTGTTCATCGACGAGATCCACACGGTGATCGGGGCGGGTGCCACTGCCAGCGGCTTCATGGATGCCTCCAATATGCTGAAGCCGATGCTGACCGACCCGCAGTTCCGGTGTGCGGGGGCCACCACCTATCAGGAGTTCAGGGGGGTGTTTGAGAAGGACCGGGCCTTGGCGCGACGTTTTCAGAAGATCGATATCCTGGCCCCCGATACGGAGGAAACCGTGCGTATATTGCGGGGTCTGCAACCACACTTTGAAAAGCACCACGGGGTGCGCTACACCCGGCAGGCCCTGCACAGTGCCGCCATGCTGACCACCCGGCATCTGCATGAGCAGCACCAGCCGGACAAGGCCATCGATGTGATCGATGAGGCCGGTGCGGCACAGCAGTTGTCCGGGCGGCGCAAGTCGGTCGGCGTGGCCGAGATCGAGCGGGTGGTGGCGCAGATGGCGCACATCCCTGCCCACAGTGTGCAGTCCTCCGACCGCAATGTGTTGCGGCATCTGGCCCGCAACCTGAAGTTGGCGGTGTATGGTCAGGATCCGGCGGTGGAGATGCTGACCCGGGCGATCAAGGTAGCCCGCTCCGGTATCGGCAACCCGGAACGCCCGATAGGGAGTTTTTTGTTTATCGGCCCGACGGGGGTGGGCAAGACCGAGATCAGCCGCCAACTGGCGCGCTGTATGGGCGTGGAGCTGCTGCGCTACGACATGTCCGAGTATATGGAGCGGCATACGGCATCACGGCTCATCGGTGCCCCACCCGGCTATGTGGGCTACAACGAAGGCGGACTGCTTACCGATGCCATCAGCCGGCAGCCACACTGCGTGTTGTTGCTGGATGAGATCGAAAAGGCCCATGCGGAGATCTACAACCTGCTGCTGCAGGTGATGGATCACGGGCGACTCACGGACAGCAGTGGACGGACCACGGACTTTCGGAATGTGGTGCTGATCATGGCCAGCAACGCGGGGGCGGATCGACTGGCTCGTGCCTCCATGGGGTTTGCTGAGCAGGACCATGGCTCCGATGCCATGCAGGTGGTACGCAGCCTGTTCCTGCCGGAGTTTCGCAATCGCCTGGATGCCATCGTGCAGTTTGCACCGCTGGATCACAAGGCCGTGCTGGCCGTGGTACGCAAGTTGCTGGTGGAACTGGAGACCCGTCTGCTGGAGCGCCGGGTCGTCCTCAAGGTCAGCGATGCCGCCGTAGAGTGGCTGGCCCAACGCGGCCATGATCGTACCATGGGGGCACGCCCGATGGCGCGACTGATTCGCGAGCAACTGCACAATCCCCTGTCTGAGGAGATGCTGTTCGGCAAGTTGAAGAAGGGGGGCACGATGACGGTTACCGTCAACAACAAGCAACTCAGCCTGCAGTGGGCGGCGCCCGCACTGTCGTCCCGCAGACGCACCCCGGCAACGGTCCACTGAGCAGCCTGCGCCATGTCTGGGGTCTGCTGGTACTGCTGGTACCGGTGCAGGCTCTCGCCGCCTATACGGATTATCTGCCGCCTGCCGAACAGGGGGACGCGAGTGCACAGGCATACGTAGGCTATCTGTACTACATCGGTGCGGAAGGGGCACCGCTGGACCCGGTGCGGGCCGCTTACTGGTTCCGGCTGGCCGCCACTGCCGGGATCAGTGATGCACAGTACAACCTGGCGCTGCTGCTGGTACACGGAACCGGTGTCCCCGCGGACCCTGCCGAGGCACTGCACTGGTTTGAGGCCGCTGCCCTGCAGGGCCACGCCCCCGCCCAGTTGCAGCTGGCTACCCTGTATCATCTGGGACAGGGTGTGGCGCCGGATCTGCCACAGGCGGTGCTGTGGTATCGCCGGGCGGCTCTGTCCGGCGAACCGACCGCCCAGTACAATCTGGCACTGCTGCACCACCGGGGGGAAGCCGCCTCGCAGGACCCGGCGATGGCCAGCTACTGGCTGCAACAGGCCGCGGCCCAGGGCCACGCCCCGGCCCTCCAGGCCCTGGAGGGTGCCGGGAAGGCTGCGCCGACTGACGACAGCACCCCGCAGACCTTGCGACGCATCTATCAGCTGTTGCACGCCCACGAGGCCGACAAGGACCAGACTGCCCTGGTCACGCTGGAGCGGCTGGCAATGCTCCAGAACAGCGATGCCCAACTGTTACTGGGCGCCCTGTACTACCTGGGACGTGGCGTGCCCCGGGACCGGCGACTGGCGTGGCACTGGTGCAAGACCGCCGCCAACCAGGGGCAACTGCTGGCCCAGTATCTGTGTGCCCATATAGCCTATACCGGTACCGGGATGGATGCGCCGAATCTGCAGCAGGCACGGGCCTGGTACCAGCAGGCTGCACGGCGGGGGTTGCAGGCTGCCCGTGGCATCCTGCTCCGCTGGGACAGGCTGGACGGCGAGGCCCTGCGCGAAGAGGCCCTGGTACGATTCAGCCTGTTGCTGCACAGTCGCACCACGGCGGAGCTGGCCGCTGCCATCCAGACCACACAGTGGTACCAGTACTCCATCCTGCCGGAGCACGATGCCCCGGCGGGCACATCCCTGCTGAGCGCGGGCGGGCCCAACCTGTCCCTGTCCGGCAGGGCGCTGGCCGAGGCGCGCACCCAGTATGAGGTCGGCATACAGTTGCAGCTGGGTACCATCGGCAGGGGGACCGACCCGGATATGGCCCTGCAGTGGTTCCTGAAGGCGGCACGGCAGGGGTATCCACCGGCACAGTACAAGGTGGGCATGGCCTACACGCGGGGGGTGGGCGCCGCCCCGGATGCGGCCCTGGCCATGCAGTGGCTGCGGCGGGCAGCCATGCAGAACTACGGGGTTGCCCAGCGGCAGCTGGCCATGGCCCTGTTGCTGGACGGTGGGGTACAGGAGGCAACACGTGCCTACGCCTGGTTCAGTCTGGCGGCCCGCACCGGACAGCCGATGGAACAGGCCCCCCTGACCCTGCTGGAGCGGACGCTGGATGCAGGGGCCCTGCAGAGTGGTCGCAACATGGCTGCACAACTGGCCGAGGCCATGAACGCAGCACGCACTGCACATGAATGACTGCGACCTGCTGGTCATCGGTGCCGGCTCCGGGGGTGTGCGTGCGGCCCGGTTGGCCGCCGCATACGGCTGGCGGGTGGTGGTGGCGGAATGCAGTGCGCCGGGCGGCACCTGCGTCAACCTGGGTTGCATCCCCAAGAAACTGCTGCACTACGGTGCGGAGTATGCCGAGGAGTGGGAACGGGCCGCGGCATACGGCTGGCAGCTGCCTGCTGTACCCCGGCTGCACTGGGCCACGCTGCGGGCCAACAAGGATCGGGAGATCCACCGACTGAACGGGGTGTACCGGGAGCTGCTCAGCACCGCCGGGGTGCAGCTGGTGGAGGGACAGGCCCGCATTCAGGGACCGCATACGGTACACATCGGCACCACGGCATACACCGCCAGACATATACTCGTGGCTATCGGCAGCGAACCCTGGGTGCCAGAGCTGGAGGGCCGCGAGCATGTGGTGGTGTCGGATGCGCTCTTTGCGCTGCCGGAGTTGCCCGCACGGGCGATCATCGTGGGCGGTGGCTACATCGCCGTTGAGTTCGCCTGCATCCTCAAGGGGCTGGGGGCAGACACCACGCTGGTCTACCGGGGGCCACTGCCACTGCGCGGCTTTGATACGGACCTGCGTGCGTTCCTGCTGGAACAGCTGCGTGCACAGGGCATCCACCTGTGCCTGAATGCCGAGGTGGCGGCGGTCACCGCCAACGGGGATGGCAGTCGCACGGTACAGCTGGAGGATCGCACCCTGACCGCAGAACTGGTGCTGTATGCGCTCGGGCGACGCCCCCGCACCCGCGGGCTCGGGCTTGAGGCACTGGGCGTGGAGCTGTCAGCCCATGGCGCAGTGATCGTGAACGATCACTTCCAGAGTACCGTGCCCTCAATCCATGCCATCGGGGATGCCGTCGGGCGAGCCCGGCTGACCCCTGTGGCACTGGCCGAGGCCGGCCTGCTGGTACGCAGCCTGGTCAGCGCAGACCCGTGCAGTCCACTGGACTACGACAGCATCCCGACTGCCGTGTTCTCGCACCCGCATATGGCGGTGACCGGGTTGAATGAGACCCGGGCTCGCGAGCAACACGGCGAGATCGTCGTGCGCAGCAGCGTGTTCACCCCCCTGCGCTACACCCTGGGTGGACCACCGGGACGCGCCCTGCTGAAGATTATTGCCACAACCGATGGCCGTCTGGTGGGCGCGGGTATGGTCGGGCCGGAGGCCGGGGAGATCATGCAGGCACTGGCGGTGGCGGTCCGGGCCGGGGCCACCCTGGACCAACTCGGCAGCACCCTCAGCATCCACCCTACCCTGGCCGAGGAGTTCATCGACCTGGGCAATGTGCCCTACAAGCCGATGCCCGGCGACGGCTAATCTTCCTGCGCGTGGACCCGTTCCAGGGCGGCGATAAAATCCTCTTCCAGCCGCGCGAGGACCGGGTAGGCCGGGTTGTCCGCCGCGATCCCGTAGGATGGCCGATCAAACAGCAGCGAGGTAACCCCCTCCTTGTACAACACCGTAAGCGTAACCGGGCACATGGCCATCATGACCGGGTCCTGATTCAGCACTTCATTGGCATGCTCCGGATGACAGAGCACCATGCTGCGCACCTCCGTATAACGATTGCGGTTGTAGTTGGCGCCCCAGCGCCAAGCCTTTTTGGCAAGACCGGCACCGATGTTGAGCTCCGCAACCACAGCAAAACCCATGTCCTCCAGGGCCAGCATGGAGTCGGCATACACCTGCTCCATGGGGGCCTCCACATCCACCGCGTACACCCGCTCTGCCGCCGGTGCGACGCCCCAGCTGCATAACAGCAGCCCGACCAGCAGTACCCTACTCATCAGCCGTCGGGGCAGTCGTCTGGACACGTATGTTTTGTGCGATGGGGCAGGCTTCGGCGGCAGCCTCTTCATGCCGGATCAGCACCGCAAGCAGTGCATCCCCCTCGGCGCTCTCGCGAAACAGACCGCCCTTCTCCCCCGGCATGCGGCGATAGCGCCGATATATGCTGGCATGGTCAAAGTCACTGAAGCGCATGTTGGCAGCGATATGGTCCAGGCGACATGAACAGCTGTAGAGGTTCTCCACAGTCTGCCCACCATGACTCTTCATGCAGTTCAACACGTGGCCCACCCGCTCCAGCGTGGAGTAGCCCTCACCCAGAGGGCTGTCATCGTGGCGCACCACCACTGTCGGCGAGGCCACCGGGGTGGGGGGCTCCTGGGTCTCGCTACCCGAATCGCAGGCCGCAAGCACTACCAGCCAAGCCCAGACCCCTGCCTTGAGTGATTTCATGCGCGCAGTGTAGCACAACTGTCAAGCTGCCTGTGCAACGGTAGCAGACCCCGGCCACAGGCAGCGTACCGCCTATTTCCCCCGCCTTTTGTGTGCTTCCTGCAACATGGCATCAATATTCTCGTCCATCTGCGGCATCCCACTGCCCGGATCAGCCGTCAGCGGACCGAGAATAATACGCTTGATTTCCATGATACCGGGCCTGCCGGGGCTACCATCCCCCAGTGAGGCCTCCAACGCAAAGGAATAGTAAAATGCAGCGGCATCCCTGCTATCCGTCATATCATCATCATTCAGGTCAAACTCCAGCGCATTTGCCGCATGAAATGTATTGATCAGGGCGGCCTCCTGTGCAGCGACATCCTCACCATCCGGCAGGCCAAATATGGCTACACGTGTAGCGTGAGGAGTGTTTTGCAGATCGCTTACCGTAGTGTAGGTATGCAGCAACAGTTCAGCATCCACTACATCCACGCCACCTCCTCCATCAATATCTATGGTGCCCGGATTGATCGTCCTTTGCTCGTCAGGGAGAAAACTTTCAGGCTCCCCCGGAGGAACCACCAGGGAAATGCGAATGTCTGCAAGTGAGCCGGAAAGCACCTCATGAGTTGTCTCTGTATCAGCAATACTTCCACCAGCAAGGACATTCTCACTCACAAGCACGAAGTCCCCAACCACGAAACTATTGTTGTCCTTGTCGCCTTTCTCCACGGTGTATGAGAAGTACGGGAACCCCTCCTCAGTTCTATCGTATGCAAACATCAGGGGGGTTCTGTCCTTTTCATCATCGTCACCCGGCACGACCTGCAGAACTGGACTGCCTGTCACGGTTACAGGCCTGACGGTATCCCTGGTTTTTTCCCTGTCATCAAAAGCCAGCACCAGCGTGATGGTATCACCTGTGTAGTATGGACCGGGGCTCTGGACCCGGATGCTGCTGACACCGAGATACCCGGGCCCACCATCCACTGAGGTGTGTGCGGTTTCAAGAGCAACACCAGCATTCTTGCCTGTGAGTGCTGCGTCTCCCAGGGACAGAAGAACATTCCTGCCAGCACTGTTGACGATACGTTCCCCTGCAGGTGTATCAAGTGGTGAGATCGCGTCTGCTATCTCAAAACCATCTGCATCCAGGTCTCCGGGTTGCACCGTGTATCCAAAATATACGATTTGGGACCGCTGATGAGAAGGTATGCCACTCAGCTGTGCGCTGGCCGGGGTAAAACGCTCAGCGACAACGAGCCCGCTATCCAGCGTTATCTCCAACTTCGGGGTGCCGGATATTCGCAGGTTCTCACTAAACTTTACCCCCAGAGCAATCTGCTCCCCCAACGCAAAAGGACCTCTTTCAAGCAGTATGATCTCCTCTGCACTGCCCGGTTTTCTGCCCCCATTTACCTCCCTGTCTGCGAGCACTGCACCGACTGCCCCCAGTGTGGTGTCTTTCGCGCTCTCCGGAACGGTCGTACTGACGGCAAACCTGGACTCATCGAGGATCTCTCCTCCATTCAAAACGATGTCGCCAATATCGAATCCTGATGCATCCCGATCTGTCGACTGTACCGTGTAGTTAAAGACCAGGGTATCGGGGGTCACACTCGTATCATCAGGCGCTATGCGTGCATGGACTGTGCCGCTGCTGAGCAGGATGGCCAAGGCTATATTGTTACCTGTGGCCACTACCTGGGTTTCAATGCCTGTGCCGATCTCCACTGTGATGCGGGCAAATTCCATGGCAATGCGGATGACGTGTCCCTCCAGGAAGGGACCGTCTTCAATCAGGTAGGTACGCAATGGCCTGGTGGTCGTATCTACCTGTCGATCTTCAGAGGTGGCCACCCGCAACAGGGTGCTGTTCTGGATGCGTGACCTTGACAGGGGGAAGATTGCATCTGCACTCTCTGTGGCAGCATCTGCAATGCGACCATCTGCCTTCAGATCTACGGCATCATCACCAATTGTGAATCCATCCTCATCGTTATCCCCCGGCTGTACCGTATAGTCGAAGAACATAAAATTACTTCCGCTCTCACTCGCCCTGTAGACTGCATCAACATTCCCACTATCCAACGACAGGGTCAGGGTGACAGGATCTGCCATATCTGTCGGGGGCGTCACCACGATATCCGCAACAAAACCCAGCCTGACCCCGATGACAGAGGCTATGTAGAAAGGTCCATCGCGATCAACCAGCCGTATTTGTTCCACAGCAGGAACCACCGCAGCCGCAGTCCACGCAGCCACAGCACTCTTCCCGCCTGCGGAGAACGCAAACACCCGATAGTAATATTCCCGACCTTCCAGGTTGGAGAATTGGTCCCTGTACCCTCCCGGATAGGTCTCGGGAGGTTCAACCTCCGCAATCCTTATGCCGGTGTCACTGCCGCCTGTGGCCGAGCGCCAGACCTCATACCCGCTGATGAACGGGATACTCTCTGCAGAGCTATGATCGGGAATCACTGCCTGGTTCCAGATCACCCGAATATCCTCAGCCGAGGCCGTGACACCGATGCCAGAAGTGCGAGGAGCAGGGATATCGTGGACTGTTCCAGGCACATTCGCCCCTGCATGCTGCCAGTCTGCATATTCAGGATCAGCAGTGCGCCTGATGTCCGGGGCAGGCGGCGAGCTGCGATCATCCGGAATCACTGTATATCCATTCAGGCGGGTATATCCTGACACCCGATAATAGTAGCGGCTACAACCTCCAATATCCGTATCAAAATAGCTGCTTTGATCCGCATCCACGTCTATGAATGGACCCACAGTTCTGCCCCTGCTGGTTGCAGTACCACAGGAGCGTCGTATCTCGTACCTCGTGAGGGCAATCCCCTCCGGCGGCTCCCAGCTGACCAGGATTCCGTACCTGTTCTGTGCCACCGTCAGCCTTTGACCCGTGGTTGACTCTCTGTTGCCGATCAGTGGCGGGTCGTCCAGCAGCAGACCGGTGGTGCCCCCGGTTCCCGTTATTGTCCGCTTTCTTGTGTCACGTGGCGCCGCCGATTTCCAGGCGCTAATCTCGCCCCTGCCACCGTCAGGACCAAGCGCAACCACCCTGTAATACTGCACTCCTCCCTCCCCTCCAGCCGGGCGTCTATTTATGGTTCTTGCAGCTCGGGTATCCCGCGGGTGTATGTGGGATGTATCCCCGGGCAACAAGGTTGCGATCCTGTTGCCCGGGCTGGACTCACTGGTGTTGCGATGCCAAATCTCATACTTTGATATGGCGATTTCGCTGGCCGGGGCGGACCAGTCCAGGCGGATGCCAGCCCGCAGGCGTGTGAGTCTGAGATCTGGCGCTGCAATCCTTACGTCCGGCTCTACCGTTATTGTCCTGAATGACCGGGCACTCGGACTGTCTGTAGAGACCGGTTGATCATCGCGGTCTCGCAGGTAGGCCAAGTCACTGCCCGCATCAAACTGAAGCGCATTGTTCCGTCTGACCCCCTCCCTGAATACATCGGAGAAACCGATAACGTTATTCACATATCTGGAATCAGGCATCATTGTGAATGTATACCGATAGGGGTCGCCATGGGACTGCCTGTCCTCCAACTGCAAATTCGTGGCAGTGCCACTGGTCACATGGATATGCCCCCCCAGGGTAATGCCCAACGGCCTGTTCGCCTCAAAGGATACCTCATAGTCACCACCGATATGGCGATCCGGGGCTTGCAGGGGATCAACTACGGTCCTTTGCACCTCGTCTGCGTTTGCCGTCGCATGCGTTGTGCTCCTGCCTACTATCGCACCGTGTTTGTGCTCAAAAAGGAAACACACCCGCTGCTCCCTTCGTGTATAGGTAACCTCAAACACACTATCTTCCTGATAGCTTGAATAGTTACCCGAATTCTCGGAACAGACGGATGCCGCTTGCTGGAACCTCCACCCGCGATAGGTGTTTGACGTCTCGTCCTTCGCCACAAAGCAACGACGACCCAGGTCTGCGCCGTCGTCATCGCACCCCGCGTCATCGCACAAGGGATCGCACTCTACGGCCTCAACACCCAAGCTCCCATTGTGCGCAAGCGCGACCTGAGGCAACAGCGCCGCCGCCACAAGCAGGGCCAGCGCGACGCCCGGCAGAACCCATCGTCCCGTCACGGACAGAGCCCCACGGGGAGTGCCCCACAGAAGGGCATGCGGGGTAGCAGACGGAAGGGGCATGTCAGACCCCTGTCCAGTGGGCCAGACCAAGTGTGGCGGCGTATTAATGCGTGGGCTCTGCCCGGGCTGGCGCACTCCATCCATAGTGGGTATTGTAGCTGGCCTGTGGGGCATGTCAAGCCCCCTGTCCAGTGGCCAGACCCGGTGTGGTGGCGTATTAGTGCGGGGG
>DKIB01000059.1:6429-7612 GCA_002454015.1 Proteobacteria bacterium UBA6729 | reverse complement strand
ACTTGCCTGGCTGGAGTTGCGCTCCCAGAATACTCCGTCTTTGTAGCCCTGTATGCCGTTGTTGCTCTCTGCCTGGTCAAGGCGCTTCTCGGCTATGCAACAGTACTGTTCATCTATCTCAATGCCGATGTATTTGCGGCCCAGTTTTTTGGCAACGACCGAGGTTGTACCGGACCCCAGGAATGGGTCCAGCACGGTGTCACCGGGGTTGGAGCTGGCGAGCATGAGTTTGGCGACCAACTTCTCTGGCTTTTGGGTTGGGTGCCCGGTGTTCTCAGGCATGGACCAGAAGGGAACGGACAGGTCACTCCAGAGATTGGACGGGTAAGTCAGGCGGAAGCTGCCCTGGGCGGTTTTTTGCCAATCCTTGGGTGAGCCATTGGTGGTGTACGGGGCTCTGACCCTGCGTTTCAGCTTTACGTCCTTGACGTTGAAGGTGTAGTTTGCCGACATGGTAAAAAACCAGATATCTTCCAGGCAGTTTTTCCAGTTGCGTAGTGCCCCCCGGCCTTTCTCGCGCTCCCAGGTAATGCGGTTTCTGACCTTGAAGTATTGTTCACCGACCTGCTGCACTACGGATGATGAGCGCCAATCTGCACAGATGTATATTGAGGCGGTTGGTTTCAGGACGCGACACAAGGGGTTGAGCCAGGAATCCAGCCAGGCGGCATATCGATCATTGGGGCGATCTTTGAACGCCGTTGAGTTGAAGGACTTGCTAAGGTTGTATGGCGGATCGATGAGCAGCAGATCAACAAACCGGGAGGGCAGGAATGGCATCGCTTCGATCAGATCCTGACACAGGGTTCGGTTTGTCAGCGCGGAGGGAGTAACGGGTTCCCCGAGCCGCGACAGGCGTGCCCGAAGCCGGGGGCGTTCTTCGGGATGCAGGACAAGAGTGCGGTTCCTGCTGCTCATGGGGGAGTATTATACTTCACGAAGGGCTGGGCGAGTAGCTGCAGGCTGTTGCTGGGGGCGCGGTGGGTCTGCAGGCCGATGGTGGGGACGGTGGGAGCGGCCTGGCAGGTTCCGAAGAGCTGATCCCAGATGGAGAGGTTGAAGCCGAAGTTGCGGTTGTGATCCCGGGTGGAGTGGTGCACGCGGTGCATGGCGGGGGTGACGATGCAGCGACGCAGGACGCGGTCTATGGCGGGAGGGATGCGTACATTGCCGTGATTGAACA
>DKIB01000059.1:1522-6357 GCA_002454015.1 Proteobacteria bacterium UBA6729 | reverse complement strand
CCATGGAGAGGAGGATCTCCAGAGGATGGAAGCGGACCCCGGTGGTGGTGTCGAGTTCGGTGTCGCTGTGGTGCACGCGGTGCAGAGGCCACAGGAAGGGGATGCGGTGGAGGGCGATGTGCTGGGCGTAGATGAGGAGGTCCAGGGCAATGCAACTGAGCAGACCTGCAAGCCAGGGGTTGAGGGAATGGAGGAGACCGATGTGGTGTTGGGCAGCGTAGGTGGCGGCAGTGGCGGCACTGAGACCCGGCAGGGCACGGAGCAGCGCGGTAGAGCAGATGACCAGCGTGAGGTTGTGCAGGCGGCGACGCCAGTGGGCGTGGTCGCGTTGGGGGGCCAGCCACTCCCAGCCGAGCATCAGGGTCAGGATCAGCAGGAATGCGCTGATGCGGGCGATGGTGTCCATCAGGGTGGATTCAAGGAGCAGGTTCAGCGTGGTAGTGGACGGCTGGCATGGGATGATTATAATCGCAAGGCTATGTTCCAGGGTGCTTATCCAGCGGTGCGCATGCGCAGGATGCGGGAGGATGTTTTCTCGCGCAGGCTGATGCGGGAATCGCGTCTGGGGGTGGAGGATTTGATCTGCCCGGCGTTTGTGCATGGGGGCAGGGGTGCGGTGGATATCCCCGCCATGCCCGGTGTGCAGCGCCTGGATGTGGAGGGCCTGCTGGCCCTGGGAGAACGCCTGCTGGCCCTTGGGGTGCCTGCGGTGGCCCTGTTTCCGTGTGGGGAGGATAAGGATTCCGGAGGCACACAGGCCTGGAATCCGCAGGGGCTGGCAGCGCAGGCGGTGCGCGCCCTGAAGCAACGGGTGCCGGAGTTGGGGGTGATCGCGGATGTGGCGCTGGACCCGTACACGGAACATGGGCATGACGGGGTGGTGATCGACGGACGCGTTGACAATGATGCCACGGTGCAGGCGCTGGTACAGCAGGCGCTGTGTCTGGCAGAGGCAGGCGTGGATGTGGTTGCGCCTTCGGACATGATGGATGGCCGCGTGGGGGCCATCCGCCGTGCGCTGGAGGGGGCCGGGTTCGAGCGGACGCGCATTCTGTCGTATGCGGCGAAGTATGCCTCCTGTCTGTACGGCCCGTTTCGGGAGGCGGTAGGTTCTGCCGGGGTGGGGAGCAAGGCCTCCTACCAGCTGGACCCGGCCAATGGCGATGAGGCGCTGCGTGAGGTGGCGCTGGATCTGGAGGAAGGCGCGGACATGGTGATGGTGAAGCCCGGGCTGCTGTATCTGGATGTGGTGCAGCGGGTGCGACAGACCTTCGGGGTGCCAACCTTTGTGTATGTGGTCAGCGGCGAGTATGCGATGGTGGAGGCCATGGCTGACCGGCTGGAGGTGCGCCGGGTGGTACTGGAGCAGTTGTCAGGGTGCAAGCGGGCCGGGGCGGATGGCATCTTTACGTATCATGCGGAGCGCGCGGCCACCTGGCTGCGTGAGGCGGCGGGTTGACATGGCCTATTCCGGACCAACCAGCACGTCGGCGGGGCGCCGGGCAAACAGGCCATGGCCGAGGACCCCGGCGATGGCGTTGAGTTGCTGCTCCAGGCCCGGTGCATCCAGCAGCGGCAGGTTGTACACATCCAGCACCGGGTTGCCGTTATCGCTGATGAAGCCCTCGCGCCACTCCGGTTGCCCGCCGAGCCGCACCAGCTCCCGTGCCACTTGGCTGCGTGCCATGTGCAACACCTCCACCGCAATCGGGAAGCGCCCGAGTCGGGGTACGCGCTTGGATGGATCGACGATGCACACAAAGCGGTCGGCAGCGCAGGCAATTACCTTCTCACGCACCATGGCCCCGCCGCTGCCCTTGATGAGTTGCCGGTTGGCATCCACCTCGTCAGCCCCGTCCACATACACCGGCAGCCGCCCGGTGTCGTTCAGTTGCAACACGCGGATGCCACGGGCCTGCAGTTGCTGCTCGCTGGCGATGGAGGCAGCCACGACCCCATCCAGCCAGGCCGCGTCCAGGCAGGCGATGAAGCGACCCACGGTGCTGCCACTGCCTACACCGATGACGGGCAGATCCCGGATGTGTTCCAGGGCGGCCTCGGCAGCGGCTTGTTTGTGTTGGTCCTGTCTGTTCATGGTGGGAGTAGTGGCTAGTGTAGCGGATCCCTTCGGATGCACGACTACGATACGCTGATCCGCGAGGCTGCGGGCCGCGTGTACGACGTTGCCGTACGCACCACGCTGGACCACGCGCCCGCGCTGTCGCAGCGCCTCGGCTGCCACATCCGCATCAAGCGTGAGGATCAGCAGCCCGTGTTTTCGTACAAGTTGCGGGGTGCCTACAACCTCATGGCCTGTCTGGATGATGCGGCGCGGCGGGCCGGGGTCGTTGCGGCCTCTGCCGGCAACCATGCCCAGGGGGTGGCGCTGTCCGCCAAACGACTCGGAATAGCAGCACAGATCGTTATGCCGGAGACCACGCCACGCATCAAGGTGATGAGCGTGCGCCAACTGGGCGGGGAGGTGCTGTTGCATGGCAACACCTACGAGGATGCCCAGGCGCATGCCGCGGCACTGGCCCGCAAGCGTGGCTGCACGCTGGTGCCCGCCTACGACCACCCACTGGTGATTGCCGGGCAGGGGACGGTGGGCATGGAGATTCTGGAGCAACACCCGGATGCCCCACCACAGATTGTGTTTGTGCCGGTCGGCGGGGGCGGGCTGATCGCGGGCATCGCCGCCTGGATACGCCAACATGCGCCACAGACGCGCATCATCGGTGTGGAGCCGGATGAGGCACCGAGTATGCACGCCGCATTGAAGGCCGAGCAGGTCGTGCGCCTGCCGGAGATCGGCATCTTCGCGGATGGGGCGGCGGTGGCACAAGCCGGGGCAGAGCCGTTTCGTGTGGCCCGCGACCGGGTGGACGAGGTGCTGCTGGTCAGCGTTGATGAGATCTGCGCGGCAGTGCGGGACATCTTTGAGGATCTCCGCGCCATCGCCGAGCCCGCCGGGGCGCTGGCCCTGGCCGGACTGAAGCAGTATGTGCAGCGGGAGGCGCTGCGAGGTCAGAACCTGGTGGCCGTGTTCAGCGGGGCCAACCTGAACTTTGATCGCCTGCGCCACATCGCGGAGCTGTCCGCCCTGGGCGCGCATCAGGAGGCCCTGCTGGCGGTAACCATCCCGGAACAGCCGGGGAGTTTCAGGAGCTTCTGCAAGGCCCTGGGAGACCGCCTGATCACCGAGTTCAACTATCGTTACGCCAATGCCAAGCAGGCACAGGTGTTTGCCGGTGTGCGGCTGCAGCGCGGCGATGCAGAGCGGGATCAACTGATGCGTACGCTGCAGCGTCAGGGCTATGCCGTACAGGATCTGAGTGATAACGAACTGGCCAAGATGCATGTGCGCTACGCCATAGGCGGCTGTGCGCCACAGCTCCGGAATGAGCGCCTGTATCGTTTTGAGTTCCCGGAGCGGGCCGGGGCGCTGTTACAGTTCCTGACGCTGATGGGGGATCGCTGGAACATCAGCCTGTTCCATTATCGCAACCACGGGGCGGCATACGGCCGGGTGATGATGGGCATACAAGTGCCCGATACCGAGCGTGAAGACTTCAATGCCTTTCTGGGGCGACTGGGATTGAAGTACTGGCCGGAATCAGACAACCCGGCCTATCAACTGTTCCTGCAACCCGGCGACTGAAGTTCAGTCGCGGTCCTGCTTCGGGATCAGATCAGCGATATTCATGCTCATGGTTTGATCCAGATCGACGAGTCCCCTGCGAAGGGTCAGGGCGGAACGCAACAGCACGGTGGTGGCTGCAACAATGGTGATCAGGGCCAGTCCCGCAACAGCAGCAGCAAGCTTGAGCATGGACGGCGCCAGCAGGAAGGCCAGGACCAGAAACAGCACCGCCGCCAGAACGCACTTGGCCGCAATGTAGATGCGGGTGCTCAGCACAGCAAAGTCCGGCAGGTCGCGATCCTGAAAGGTCTTTTTGAACAAGCCAGACATCTCAGCCCGCTACTGTGCCCCCCGGGGACCACTGACTGCGTGCGCAGGGCATCACCAACACTCCGCTACGGGGCGCTTGCCACAAAGGGCAGGCCGCCTGCATCCAGTTGATCATGCAGTGGCTGGTCAGGCCCCGGCGTCCACGGACAGATCGATGCCCCCCGGTTGCACCCGCACTTCTTGTATCGGCCGGATTGCCTGATGTCAGTCCCGACATCCACACGCTTCCCCCCGGCATCCAGTGTAGACCACAGCTGCCCATCCTGCGATAAACCGGGACCCGGCCCCATGGCAAACCCCGGCTTGCCCCCGCAGGTGGCCAGAGCCTCTTGCTGCCCGCAATCCTCACGCTTGCCATTTTCCTGTGTGCACCTCGCAACCCCCCCTGAGTAAACAGTTTACTCAACATGCCTGTCACTTGCCAAACTTTTTTTGCAATCATTCAAGAACCGCCTGCTGCACTGGCTCCCTCGCCCGCTGTACTGGTCCAACATCTGCGACAGCTCGAACTCGCCCCTTGTTGTCAAAGACAAAGTCTCCCTTGTAGGATCGATTGCAGAATTGACACTGCGGAATAATATTATCCGGTTCGTCACTTGGTTCTCTGGGGTCTTGATGACCTTCCTGAAGGACGACGAGATCGCTCCCGTACCGAGAGTCAGGTCGTCCCTCAGTAGCGCCGCAAGTGGCACAGCGGTTTCCAAAAGCTACCTTAATCTGGCTAAAATCCCCTGCCGCCAAGCGACCTCTTCTTCGTGCCTGCTCATTGGCATAGTCTGGTGAAGGAACGTAGGGATTTAGTTTGCGCGAACCTCCACTGCCCTCTATATGCCAACCATCTCTTTTTAGATGCCGAACCTGT
>DKIB01000059.1:1270-1454 GCA_002454015.1 Proteobacteria bacterium UBA6729 | reverse complement strand
GCTTGGGAAGTTTGACATCGTGGCGTGCCAAATATTCCTCATGAATAGAGATTAATTTTTGAAATGCGTCTTTCAACTCCTTTTTTGTTGGGAGTGTCATTTCAACGCTTCCGAAATGCGTTGATCTGCGACTTTGCCCATTGTTGGGTCGCTTTCACAGCCACAGAATGACCGCCCCTCAAGA
>DKIB01000059.1:0-1226 GCA_002454015.1 Proteobacteria bacterium UBA6729 | reverse complement strand
TTTCGGGGCAGCACAGAATATCCGCACCAGATGGCGCAGCAGCGCTACAGGCTTTGCGGTCATGTGTCCATAACGCTTACGTGGCTTCGGCACAGGAATGACAGTGCCCGGGAACTTTCCTGATTCAAGGAAGGGATTGCCTGGGTCAATCAAGCCAGTCCGGTACTTCATCCAGTTATCAACGTAAGTGCCCTCCCTTGGTGCCTGAGCAAGCACAATCAACTCCATTTGGGGCTTGAGTTGCGGGGTCTTCCTGCCACCCAGTTCACGAATTATCTTCGCCTTCTGACGCTCGCTCAGGTCCCGCCGCTTGCGGACAAAGTGATCCTGCGTAAACGCCTTCGCCTGTCCTTCGTATTTCCATGCCAGAATATCCCGAATCTCGAAGCCTGCATCCTCAATAGCACAGGCAGTCCGGTGAACCAGACGCGATTGCGAGAAGCACAGCACAAAGCCTCCCGGCTTGAGAAGGCGCAGCCATTCTTCAGCAATGGGTTGCATGAACTTCTGCAACCGTTTTCCTTGTTCCGGATCAAACTTCATCCCTACCGGTAAACTGCCAATTACGCCTTTCTTTACCCTTGACCGCAACCGGCCATGGTTCCATTCATCGCCCATGCCGTCAGTGAAGTAGGGTGGGTCGGTGAGCACCAACGACAGCAGCTTGTCATCAAGTCCCCGCATAATATTCCGGCAGTCATCGTAGAACACGAAGTTCCCATGTTTGGGCGAGCCCTGATGCTGCTGTTTCGGTAAGCGCCGATGCGGCAGAACAGACGACTCCTCGTGTCGCCCCACGCCCATCTCCTCGCCGGCAAGAGTGCCCGGAAAGTTGCTGCTCACGCTCTCCTCCTGTCTTCAGCCACAGGCCCCTGCGCCCCACTGGATAGTACTGCAGGGGCAAACCTCAGTGGGGGGCTCATTACCGGGAGTATGGACTGTTGCATAACTTCTCCAATGCCTGTTCCGATGACCAAAGGCGTTGTGCGTCTGCCCTGCCCAATTCAGGAAACCCCGCCCACCGCCCTGTGGGTGTCTTTGGCCAATGCACCGTGGCGGGCCATGCGCAGTATATACCGCCCCTTGTGGATGTCAAGATGTGTGCTGCACACAGGAGGATGCCTTGCCTTGCCGTGTCACGCGGGAGTTCATTAAGCCCCGTGTGGCAATGGCGTAAACAGTACAACACTCAGTGGCTTGTTAAGCGACATGGGTGCCGTACACCA
>DKIB01000033.1 GCA_002454015.1 Proteobacteria bacterium UBA6729 | reverse complement strand
CGGATGCGCTGTGTTCCGGGCCAGGTGCGGTGCTCTGCAACCCTCTCCCCTGCCAACCTTTGCTGGAGTGGTGCTGAAGTCCAGTCCTCATCCCCTTTGTTGAGCGCGGTGGCTTGTGCTTGGCGCATAAGTTATTGATTTACAGTGCATTTTCAAAGAGTCCTCAGGTCTGCAGGATGAGCCGGGTGTGGCCTGCGAGTGGGTGCGGAGTACTGCTTTCATGCGGGCGTGTTATCATGCCCGCTTTGATAGGGAGGTTTTTCCGCTACCATGATCGGTGTCTCCGTACTTGGTTCCACGGGTACCGTGGGCTGTCAGACGCTGGAGGTGCTGGCTATGCACCCGGATCGTTTTACCGTCTGTGCCCTGACCGCTCATACCGATGTTGAGGCCCTGTATGCACAGTGCATGCAGTGGTCGCCGCGGTGTGTGGCGATGGCAGATGCTGTCGCGGCGGGTCGGTTGCGGGAGCGGTTGCGGTCGGTGCGCCCGTCCATAGAGGTGCTGGAGGGGCAGGATGGCCTGTGTACTGCGGCCACCCTGCCCGAGGCGGACCAGGTCATGGCTGCCATTGTTGGCGCGGCGGGCCTGGAGCCCTTGCTGGCAGCAGCAGCAGCGGGCAAGCGCCTGTTACTGGCCAACAAGGAGCCCCTGATCATGGCCGGTGGGATATTCATGGCGGCGATACATGCCGGTGGGGCCGAGTTGTTACCTGTAGACAGTGAGCATAATGCCCTGTTTCAGTGTGGGGCCGGGGGCACGGTGCATAAGGTGATGTTGACCGCCTCCGGCGGGCCGTTTCGTAGCTGGACCCGGGCGCAGCTGGCCGAGGTCACTCCTGCTCAGGCCTTGCGCCATCCGAATTGGAGCATGGGACCGAAGATCACGGTGGATTCGGCCACCCTGATGAACAAGGGGCTGGAGGTGATCGAGGCCTGCTGGCTGTTTGATCTGAGTCTGGATGTGGTGGAGGTGGTGGTGCATCCGCAGAGCATCGTGCATGCCCTGGTGGAATATGCGGATGGTTCGGTACTCGCCCATCTGGGCAGTCCGGATATGCGTGTGCCTATCGCCCATGCGTTGGCCTGGCCGGAGCGTGTCGCCTCTGGTGCCCCCTGGCTGGACCTGTGTGCGCTGGGAAGACTGGAGTTTGAACCCCCGGATTTGCAGCGTTTTCCCTGTTTGCGAATGGCCCGCGAGGCCCTGCAGGCTGGTGGGGCAGCAACGGCGGTGTTGAATGCGGCCAATGAGGTTGCGGTGGCCGGGTTTCTGGCAGGCCAGCTGGGATTTACGGCGATTCCCGAACTGATCGATGCCACCCTGCAGGGGCTGCCAGGTCGCACCGCAGAGGGTCTGGAGGATGTGCTCGCGGCGGACCGGGATGCCCGGGTCTATGCCCGGCAGCAATTGGAGAGGTACGCGGCGTGATACTGGAGATCATCCACACGGTGGTGGTATTCCTGCTGGCCATGACCTTTCTGATCGTGTTCCATGAACTGGGACATTTTCTGGTGGCGCGCTGGTGTGGTGTGCCGGTACTGCGCTTTTCAGTCGGTCTGGGGCCGGTGTTGTACAGCCGTATGGTGGGGGGCACCGAGTTTGCCCTGTCGGCGCTGCCGCTGGGCGGCTATGTGGCCATGCTGGACGAGAATGACCCGGAGGCGGCCGCCCGGGTGACACCGGAGTTGCGTCAGCATGCCTTCAATCGCCAGCCAGTGGCGCGGCGCAGTCTGATTGCTGCGGCAGGCCCGGCCTTCAACTTCGCATTTGCGGTGCTGGCCTTTACGGTGGTGTACCTGATCGGTATACCCGGCCTGAAGCCCAGTGTGGAAACGGTGGAGTCCGGTTCCCTGGCAGCGCAGGCGGGGCTGCGTCCGGGCATGACTATCGTTGCCGTTGCGGGTCGGGAGGTACACACCTGGGAGATGGTTTTCAATCGCCTGCTGGGTCATGTTGCTGCCGGGGCGGAAACGGTCTCCGTGCGGCTGGCTGCCGGTACGGTCGTGCAGTTGTCACTGCGCGGGGTGGATCTGGATGCGCTCAGCGAACACTCGCTGTTGCAGCTGCTGGGCCTGGGGATCCTGCCACCGGCGCATATTGTGGGGGTGCAGGCCGACAGCCCGGCGGCGCGGGCCGGCTTGCAGGTTGGTGATCAGGTGATAGAGGCTGCGGGACAGCCGGTCCGCACCTGGCGGGGGCTCGGTCAGGCGGTGGTGGCGGCAGGCAATACCGCATTGCCGTTACAGGTATTGCGTGACGGCAGCGTCCTGCAGTTTGCGCCGGTGCCGATATTGCGACCAGATGCCTCCGGAGTACAGCGGGGCTGGCTGGGTGTACAGGGCAAGAGCCTCGTCACGGCCCGGGAATCCTATCCCCTGCACCTTGCCCTGTGGCGGGGGGTGGTGCGCTGCGTGGAGGTGGTACGCCTGACCTTCAACGTGCTGCTTTCTGTAGTCATCGGGGAGGCCTCGGTGCAGAATTTCAGTGGTCCCATCGGCATCGCGCATCTCTCCGGTCAGGTCGCGGAGCTCGGCCCACTGGTGTTTTTGCAGTTTCTGGGCCTGATAAGTCTGGGCCTCGCCGTATTCAACCTGTTGCCGGTGCCATTGTTGGATGGCGGCCATCTCATGTATGATTTAATAGAGTTGATTAAAGGCAGCCCGGTGTCGCTCCGCTTTCGTCGCTTGGCGACACAGGCAGGGCTGGCACTACTGCTGTTCTTGTTTATCCTGATTTGTTACAATGACGTCATGCGACTTTTTCAATGAGAAGGGTGTTATGGAGACTGTGTCTGCTGTTGCAGGTGGTTGCGCCCGCCACGGCTGGCGAGAGCTTGTCGAGTGCGGACATGGAGTTCACGATCAGTGATGTGCAGGTGCGTGGTCTGGAGCGTATAGAGCCGGGTACGGTATTCAACTATTTGCCGTTTCAGGTCGGCGATCAGTTTACCAGAGAGAATTCGGCACCGGCCATCCGTGCCCTGTATCAGACCGGTTTTTTTGAGGATGTGCGTCTGGAGCGCGAGGGCAATACCCTGGTGGTGCTGGTGGTGGAACGCCCTGCCATAGGCAAGGTTGAGGTCAGTGGCAACAAGGATATCAAGACCGAAGATTTGATCGATGCCTTGCGTGAGCTGGGTTTCGTGGAGGGTCGCGTGTATAACAAGTCGCAGTTGGAACGCATTGAGAATGAACTGGCGCGTGAGTATTTTGCGCTGGGCAAGTATGCGGCACGTGTAACTTCAAGGGTAACGGCGCTGGATGATAATCGTGTCGCCATTGAGATCGATATTTTTGAGGGCGAGAAGGCAAAGATAAGCAGTATCAACATCATTGGGGCACAGGTGTTTGATGAGGATGATCTGCTTGACAAGTTTAATTCTTCCACATCCGGATGGTTTTCCTTTATCAGCGGCGATGATCAGTATTCCCGGCAGAAACTCGCCGCCGATCTGGAGTTGTTGCAGTCCTTCTATCAGGATCAGGGATATGTGCGTTTCTCCATTGATTCCACGCAGGTGTCGATCAGTCCGGACCGACAACACATATACATCGCCATTAATCTTTCTGAAGGAGGTCAGTATCGGATCGCTGAGATCTCGCTGGCAGGTCAGTTTATCGTGCCGGAGGAGGAACTGTTTGAACTGATCACCATCGCCCGTGGCGATCTGTTCTCACGCAAGGCGATTACGGCTGCCAGTAGTCGTATCACGCAGCGACTCGGGGAAGAAGGTTATGCCTTTGCCAATGTTAACCCGGTACCCAAAATTGATGATGAGAATAACGGCGTAGAGTTGAGTTTCTTTGTTGATCCGGGCAAGCGTTCCTATGTGCGCCGGGTGACCTTCTCCGGTAATGAGCGCACCCGGGATGAGGTATTGCGGCGCGAGATGCGTCAGCAGGAGAGCTCATGGTTTTCCACCACCAGGGTGGAGCGCGGTCGGGTACGCCTGCAGCGTCTGGGCTATTTCTCTGCCGTTAATGTGGAAACGCCGCAGGTGCCGGGTGCCGATGACCAGGTAGATGTAAATTACTCTGTGACCGAAGGTCCGGCCGGTAGCCTGCTGGCGGGCATTGGATTTTCGCAAAATCAGGGCCTCATATTCCGTTTCAGTGTGACTCAGGATAATTTTGTTGGTACCGGCAATCGGGTCAACTTTACCTTCAACAACAGTCAGGTGGATAGAAATTTCTCAGTGGGATACATAAATCCTTACTACACCATTGATGGTGTGAGTCGCGGATTCAATGTCTCATATCGTCGCGTGGATGCGGGTGATGCCAATGTTTCTGACTATGATGCCACGGTCTTGAGTACCGGGGTGGACTTCGGATTTCCGATCTCCGAGTACAACTTTCTCAATGTCGGGCTGGCACATGAGATCAATGACCTGGATACAACTCCATCAGGT
This sequence comes from Proteobacteria bacterium UBA6729, assembly GCA_002454015.1. GTDB lineage: Bacteria > Pseudomonadota > Gammaproteobacteria > Porifericomitales > Porifericomitaceae > UBA6729. The sequence goes on along the minus strand of DKIB01000033.1, from coordinate 13,334 downwards.
CAGCGGGCACGCGACTTCATTGCCCGGGAGGGTAGCTCCTTTAATCAGTTGCGGCTGACCTCAAGTTTCAGTTACGATACCCGCAACAAGGCACTGTTGCCGAATCGCGGGTTACTGCAGCGTTTTGGTGCCGAATTGGGCCTGCCTTCATTTGGCAAGTCACTGAGTTTTTTCAAGCTGGACTACCGCACTGATTGGTACCTGCCCATTACTGAATCGCTCACCATGTTGCTGGAGGGTGATATCGGCTACGGTGATGGCTTTGCCGGTACCACTATGCTGCCGTTTTATGAAAACTTTTATCTGGGGGGGCCGCGCTCTATCCGCGGGTTTGAGGAAAACACGGTGGGCCCGAAGGACTCCAGTGGTGGCGCCCGGGGGGGCAACCTGAAATTGTTTGGTAGCGCGGAGCTGATCCTGCCACTGCCCTTTATCAAGGAAAGTGATCAACTGCGGATAACCAGTTTTTTTGACATCGGGAACGTGTATGATCTGGATGATCCCGATGCTGGCGGAGACAGCAAGGCACTGCGCTATTCGGTAGGGCTCAGCGGTATATGGGTCTCCCCGGTAGGGCTGCTGACCGTGAGTTTGGCATCCCCGCTGGGTGCACGGCCTGGTGACCGCACACAGGGCTTCCAGTTTACCTTTGGCACATCATTTTAAGGAGACCAGAACATGCAAACACGACAATGCATTTATACAGCCAGCGCAATCATTCTTGTGCTGTGCTTCCAGCCAGTTGGGGCGCAGGAATCAGGATACAAAATCGGTGTAGTGGACTTGATTCGCGTACTGGAATCATCGCCACAGGCGGAACGGGCCCGTATCGAAATTGAGAAGGAATTCACTCCGCTGGAGACTGAGGTGGCGGGTCTGCGCCGGGAGCTGCGCAAGCTGGAGGAGAAATTGTCAAAGGAAGGTGCAATCATGACTGAGGGCGAGCGTAGACGTACGGAGCGCAAGGTGATCGGTGAGCGTCGCAATCTGGAACGCAAGCAGGATGAATATAAACAGGATCTTACCTACAGAAAGAATGAAGAACTTTCAAAGATCCAGCGTTTGATCATTGATGCCATACAGAGCATAGCGCGTGCAAAAGACTATGACCTGATACTGAATCGGGAGACCTTGCCCTATTTTGATCCGCAGACAGATATTACCGAACAGGTGCTCAAAAAACTCAGCGAACGGCCTGGTGCATCTGCCAGCGAAGACAATGCAGCAGAGAGCACCACAGAGTAGAGTCGTCTGCGGGCAGGGGTCGGGCTGATGGTGCCGGAGCGCGCATCGCGCAGTCAGGCTGCTGTGGGCTGTACCCTGGGGGCATTGCGTGATCATCTGGGGGCGCAATTGCGTGGCGACCCGGAGCGGCGTATCTGTGGGGTTGCGCCATTGGATCAGGCCAGCGGCGAGCAGCTGGCGTTTCTTGCCTCATCGCGCTACCGCAAGCAACTGCCACATACCCGTGCTGGTGCAGTCATTCTGAAAGAGTGTGATCTGGAGGCGTGCCAGACAGCAGCATTGATCGTGGATGAACCCTATCTGGGCTATGCCCGGGCCGCGCAGCTGCTGTTTCCCCTGCCACCTGTCAATCCCGGCATTGCCGCCGGGGTACAGCTGTCCGCAGCCGCCGAGGTGCATAACAGTGCCCGCGTGGATGCCGGCAGCGTGATTGAGGCCGGGGCGGTGATTGGTCCGGGCGTGTGGGTAGGACCAGGCTGTGTGGTAGGTAGCGACGTGGTCATCGGTGCGGATTCACGATTGTTGGGGCGGGTCAGTCTGATGCACGGGGTCAGGGTGGGGAGTGCCGTGATCCTGCATCCTGGTGTGGTGATTGGCTCCGATGGCTTCGGCTTTTCTGAAAATCAGGGCAGCTGGGTAAATATTCCACAGCGCGGCGGTGTGCGCATCGGTGACCGGGTAGAGATCGGTGCCAACACCACGGTGGACCGTGGTACCCTCCAGGACACCGTGATTGCCGATGGGGTGAAGCTGGATAATCAGGTCCATGTAGGCCACAATGTGGAGATTGGTGCTAATACCATCATCGCTGGTTGTACCGGCATTGCAGGCAGCACGCAGATTGGTTCAGGCTGTCGTATCGGTGGGGACTGTGCCATCAATGGCCATATCCGCATTGCTGACGGGGTTACCCTGGCCGGCAGTACCCGGGTGGCTGCATCGATACCCCGTGCCGGGGTGTATGCCTCAGCGTTGCCGGAGACGGATATCAGAACCTGGCGACGGAATATCGTGCAGTACCGCAATCTGGACCGGACGCTGCGTCGGCTGGGTGCTGGTACCGGCTCGGCTCCACAGGCATCGGCGGCTCCTGTGTTGCCCACCCCGACAGGGGTGCTGGATGCCCGGCAGATACTGCGCCTGCTACCGCACCGCTATCCGTTTATGTTGATTGACCGTGTTACCAGGCATGGTGAGGATGGGTCAAAGATCTATCTGCAGGCCATCAAGAATGTCAGTCTTAATGAGCCCTTTTTTCAGGGCCATTTCCCGACCCATCCCATTATGCCAGGCGTGCTGGTGCTGGAGGCGCTGGCACAGGCCGCGGCAATTCTGTATATGCTCTCCCGGCAGGCCAGTGTTGCTGATTCGATACTGTACCTTACCGGTCTGGACAAGGTGCGTTTCAAGCGCCCGGTATACCCCGGCGATCAACTGCTGCTTGATGTGCATAGCCGCCATACCAGGCAGCGTTATCTGCGTTGTATATGCAGTGCCACCGTGGGTAGTGAAGAGGTGGCCACTGCCATACTGACTGCTGTAGTAAACAGTCGTGACACATGATTGATCCCACTGCGATTATAGCTGCAGACGCACAGCTGGCCGATGATGTCTGTATAGGCCCGCATGTGGTGATAGGTGAGGAGGTAGAGATCGGTGCAGGCACCCGGGTGGGACCGGGCACGGTGATCCGTGGGCCATCGCGCATTGGTCGGGATAATCAGATCTATCAGTTCTGCTCCATCGGCGAGATTCCCCAGGACAAGAAATACCGGGATGGCGAAGACAGTCATCTGGAGATCGGTGATGGCAATGTAATACGCGAGTTCTGTTCGGTGCATCGAGGTACTGCCAGTGATGTTGGCTATACCCGTATAGGCAGTGATAACTGGATCATGGCGTATACGCACATTGCACATGACTGTAGCCTTGGCAACGACATCGTTCTGTCTAATGGCGTGCAACTTGCCGGTCATGTGCGTGTTGATGACCATGCGGCTGTGGGTGGCATGGCGGGGGTACATCAATTTTGCAGTATCGGCAGCCATGGCTTTGTCGCTGCGAGCACCAAGCTGGTCAGGGATGCCCCGCCGTGCATGATCGTGGCCGGGCAGGAAGGCAACTGGCTATCTGGAGTCAATGAGATTGGGCTGAGCCGTCGTGGCGTGGCGCCGCCGACCATCGTGGTGTTGCATCAGGCCTTTCACCTGATTACCGATCTGGGTTTGCGACTGGGTGATTTGCTGGAAAAACTGGATGCGTTGGCCGGGCCTGAGGTACAACAGCTGGTAGCCTTTATCCGCAGTTCTGAACGCGGCATAGTGCGCAGGCGCAGGCGCAGGCACGGTATGGAGAGTTGACCCGGCGCGTGCGTATCGGGGTCGTGGTCGGTGAGCCCTCCGGCGATCTGCTGGCCGCCGGACTGTTGGCTGCCATGCGGCGCTCCATGCCCGGGCTTGAGGCAGAAGGCATAGGCGGTCCGCAGCTGGCCCGCACCGGCTTTAACAGCCTGTTTGCAATGGATCGATTGAGCTTCATGTGTGATGTGTCGCAGTTGGCCGGGCGCCTGTTCGAACTGTGGGTCCTGCGCCGTCGCCTGCGGGAACATTTTCTGGAGCATCGTCCGGATGTATTCATTGGAGTGGATGCGCCTGAATTCAATCTGGGTCTGGAGGAGTCGTTGCATGCCCACGGTATCCGCACGGTGCACTATGTCAGTCCTTCCGTGTGGGCCTGGCGACGCTACCGGGTACGTCGTATGGCACGTGCCCTGGATCGTTTGTTGATTCTGTTGCCCTTTGAGGAAGAGTTTTATCAGCACACCGACGTATGTGCACGCTATGTAGGTCATCCGGTGGTGGACCGCATCCTGAATGACCCGGCAGCGCAGGTCGGTTCCGTTGCTGCGGCACGTGCGGCGCTGGGGTTGCCTGCGGACGGCCAGTGGGTCGCCCTGTTGCCGGGCAGTCGCAGTAGCGAGCTGCGGCAGTTGACCACACCCTTTCTGCAAACGGCAGCCTGGTGTCTGCAGCGTAACCCGGAGTTGCGATTCATCTCCAGTCTGGTCGGCGCAGCCGATGTGCAGAGACTGCGTCAGGAACGGGATCGCCAATATCCAGGATTGCCTCTGCAGGTGTTTCATAATCGTATGTCGGAGGTGATGTGTGCAGCAGATGCAGTGCTGCTCGCCTCTGGTACAGCCACCCTGGAAGGTCTGTTGCTGGAACGACCGATGGTGGTCGCCTATCGGATGCCCTGGTTGAGTTATGCACTGTTGCGTTGTCTGGTTTCCGTGCGCCATATTGCCCTGCCGAATCTGCTGGCCGGTCAGCGGCTGGTGCCCGAGTTTATGCAGCGTCAGGTGCGTCCCGAGGTGCTGGGGTCAGCACTGTTGCACTGGCTCAATACACCGCAGGCAGTGCGTCGGTTGCAGGAGCAATTTCGCGGGGTACGCGATCAGCTGGGGCGTGGTGCTGACCAGCGTGCTGCAGATGCTGTACTGGAACTGCTGCCGCCCGTGGCAACCGCAGGAAGGGAGCGATGAGCCAGACCTCAGGCGCTGAGTGCATAGCCGGAGTGGACGAGGCCGGTCGGGGCGCGCTGGCCGGCCCGGTGTGTGCTGCGGCGGTGATACTGGATGCGCGTCGGCCCATTGCCGGGCTGGATGATTCCAAGCGGTTGAGTCCGGCCCGGCGCGAAGCGCTGGCCATGCAGATACGCAGCCGGGCCCTGGCCTTTGGCGTAGCCTGGGCGGCGGTGGCAGAGATAGAGCAACTGAATGTGCTGGGGGCCAGTTTGCTGGCCATGGCCCGTGCGGTGCGCACCCTTGCGGTGCGACCACGGCATGTGCTGGTGGATGGTCCATACGCGCCACAGTTGGGGCTGCCGGTCACCGCTGTCGTGGGGGGTGACCGACAGGTGGCGGCGATCAGTGCTGCATCCATTCTGGCAAAGGTGGAGCGCGATCAGTACATGGTTGAATTATCCCGGCAATATCCACACTATAATTTCGCCAGACACAAGGGTTATGGAACCCGGATGCATCTGCAGGCACTGCAGCGCTATGGTGCCAGTCAGGTGCATCGCAGCAGCTATGCGCCAGTGCAGCAGGCGCTTGCCGCCCACCGGAGTGAGGGCGGGTCGGCATGAGTACAGCCCGGCACTCTCATGTACATCTGCATGTACATTCACATTACTCACTGGAAGATGGGCTGTTGCGTATAGAGCCATTGGCAGCACGTGCCGCTGCACTGGGCATGAGTGCATTGGCACTCACCGAGCAGGACAATCTGTTTTCTGCGATCAAGTTCTATCAGGCCGCCCGACGGCACGGCATCAAACCGATCATCGGCGCCGAATTGCGCCATGGTGAAGTCGACGAGGAGGCCTGTAGCATCGTGCTGTTGTGCCAGAATCTTACTGGCTATCGCCAGCTGTGTCAGTTGATCGCACGGGCGTATCGTGAGCGTGGTCGCGGCGAGCCGCGTCTGCACAAGGACTGGCTGGAAGCGGCTGCGGTACAGGGCCTGATTGCCCTGTCTGGTGGCACCCGCGGGGAAGTGGAGCGGTATTTGCTGGCTGGGGATACACAGCGGGCGCAGCGGGCGCTGGGAGACTGGATGCAACGTTTTCCGGGCCGTTTCTATCTGGAGGTACAGCGCACCGGCAGGCATGGAGAAGATGCCTGTTTACAGAGACTGTTGCCTATTGCCACCGCTGCTGCCGCGCCGGTGGTGGCGACCAACGATGTGCGCTTTTTGGGTGCCGATGATTTTGAGGCCCATGAGGCCCGGGTGTGCATTCATGCCAATGAGAGGCTCAACAACGCTGATCGGCAGCGCCGTTACACAGAACAGCAGCACCTGCGCAGCCCGGGCGAGATGTGTGAGCTGTTCAGCGACCTGCCGGAGGCCCTGGATAATAGTGTAGCCATCGCGGAGCGCTGCAATCTGGAGCTCACACTGGATCAGAATTACCTGCCAGAATTCAGCCCCCCGGCAGGGCAGGATCAGGATCAGTACATCACTGCACAGGCCAGGACCGGGCTGCAGGATTGCCTCAACACCGTCGCTACAGCAGTGTCGCCAGAGTTATATCACCAACGGCTGGATCATGAATTGAAGGTGATCACAAAAATGGGTTTTGCCGGGTATTTCCTGATCGTTGCTGACTTCGTCAACTGGGCCAGACAGCAGGGTATACCGGTAGGGCCGGGGCGTGGCTCGGGCGGGGGCTCGCTGGTCGCTTATGCATTGGGCATTACCGAGATAGATCCACTGCAACACGGCCTGCTGTTTGAGCGCTTCCTGAATCCTGAGCGGGTCAGCATGCCGGATTTTGACATTGATTTCTGTATGCACCGACGCGATGAGGTGTTGGATTATGCAAGGCAAAAATTCGGTCGCGATCGGGTGGCACAGATCGTGACCTATGGCAGCATGAACGCACGTGCGGTAGTACGTGACTGTGGTCGTATTCTGGGTCATCCCCACGGCTTTGTGGACAAACTGGCCAAGCTGATCCCCCCGGATCTGGATATGACACTGGACAAGGCCATGCAGTCTACTACTGAACTGGGATCACGCTATCGCGATGAGGACGGGGTACGGGTGTTGATCGATCTGGCACGCCAGCTGGAGGGCACCGTGCGCCACGCGGGCCGTCACGCGGGCGGGATTGTTATCGCCCCCGGACCGTTACTTGATTTTGTACCGTTGTTATACCTCAGCGATCAGGGGGAAGAGCCGGTAACGCAGTACGATATGAATGATCTGCAAAAGGTGGGTCTGGTGAAGTTTGATTTTCTGGGATTAAGAACGCTGACCATTATTGATGATGCATTGCGTGCCGTGAATGCCGGGCGCAAGGCAGCTGAGGCGGTGCATATAGAATCCCTGTCATTGAGTGATCCCAGGGTGTATGAATTAATCTGTAGCGGTCGCACCGGCGCGATCTTCCAGTTGGAGTCGGAAGGCATGCGGACGTTGATCGCTAATTTGAAACCAGACTGCTTTAAGGATCTGGTGGCATTGCTGGCGTTGTTTCGTCCCGGCCCGCTGGGGGCCAAGATGCTGGATGTCTTTTGCGATGCCAAGCATGGGCGCAAGGCAGCGCGACATACACTGGAGCAGTTGGCGGAGATCCTCAGCGAAACTCACGGTGTCATTCTGTATCAGGAACAGGTCATGGAGATCGCCCGCAGCCTGGCCGGCTATTCCATGGGCAAGGCGGACCTGTTGCGGCGGGCGATGGGCAAAAAGGATGCCAAAGGGATGGCCCGACATCGTTGCATTTTTGTGGAGCATGCAGAAGAGAATGGCGTAGCTACAGACACAGCCCATAACATTTTTGACCAGATGGAGCAGTTTGGCCGATATGGATTCAACAAATCACACTCGACCGCATACGCGTTGCTGAGCTACCGTACAGCATGGCTGAAGGTATATTATCCCGCAGAATTTATGGCCGCTGCACTGTCCTCGGAAATGGACCATACCGAACGCCTGAACGCGGGCTGTGACCTGCTCGGGGAACTGGGTTTGCGCCTGTTACCGCCCGCCGTAAATCATTCCGATTATGGCTTTGTGGTTAGCTCCCCAAGCGAGCTCCGCTATGGTCTGGGGGCGGTACGTGGCTTGGGTCGTCAGGTGGTGGAGGAACTGGTCCGGCAACGCCAGCAGGGTGGCCCGTACCGGGGCTTGTATGACCTGTGCTATCGCCAGCAACCCACCAATCGCCAGATGCTGGAGGCCCTGTTGCAGTGTGGTGCACTGGATGAATTTGGGGTCAGCCGCAGTCGCTTGCAGGCCTCGCTGGAATCGGTGTTGCAGCGTGCCGAGCAGGCTCGTGACGAGGCCCGGACCGGGCAGCTGGGAATCTTTGCCGGGGCAGCCAGTGCGGAATCGGCAGGAACTGAGCACTACGTGGAGGCTGAACCCTGGAGCATGGCTGAACTCCTGCAATACGAGAAGACCCTGCTGGGGCGGTATTTCAGTGGTCATCCCTTTGATCGCTACAGTCAGGAACTCGCTGCCCTGTTAAATTATCAGCTGGCCGAGGCGCGTGATGAGAGTCGCGGACCACGCCGCTTGCGTTGTGCGGGTATGGTTACCAGGGTGATCAATCGTCCTTTTGGCAAGCGGCGCATGTTTCTGGTGTATCTGGAAGATGCTACCGGGCGTTTGCTGTTACGTCTGCCCGCCGAAAAGTATGATCTGTTTCGCGACCAGTTGCAGGTGGGTAATCCGGTATATGTGCAGGCGGAATGGGTCACCACTCGCGGTGATCGGTTGTGGCTGGATGTGCAATCCATTACCAGCCTGACACAGTTGCGCCTGCATCGTGCCAGTCTCAGGTTGCGCGTTGGTGCGCAGCAGGCGGATGCACTCATTGCCAGGCACCTGCCGGGGCTATGGGTGCAGGATGGCGGTGGCAGCCCGGTGATTATCGAATATCATAATGCACGAGCCAGTGCTGAATTGCGATTCGGCAAGCGTTGGCGCACCCGCATCACTGATACACTGGTGGATCAGTTGCGCCATGGCCTCGGTGCAGACAATGTTCGCATCAGATATGATATCAGACAGAGTGGAGAGTAGCCGGCATGGATCGAAAATTTCTGGATTTTGAGCGTCCCATCGCAGATTTGGAAGCCCAGCTTGATGCATTGCGTAACGTCAGTGATCGTCAGGCCACCGACCTGAATGTTGATATAGAAAACATCAAGCGTGAGAGTCGCAAGCTGACGCGCACCATTTTTGCTTCCCTCAGTCCCTGGCAGAAGACGCGGATGGCCCGGCATCCCCTGCGTCCTCATACCACCGACTACCTGCAGCGACTGTGTACAGAATTTACAGAACTTCATGGTGATCGCATGTTTGCTGATGATCCTTCCATCATCGGCGGGCCGGCACGTCTGGATGGGGTGGCCGTGATGTGCATTGGCCATGAAAAGGGCCGCGATACCCAGCACAAACTGCATCGCAACTTTGGGATGCCACGACCGGAAGGCTATCGCAAGGCGCGCCGACTGATGCGTTTGGCTGAACGGTTTCGGCTCCCCATCATTACCTTCATAGACACCCCCGGGGCCGATCCGGGTGTTGAGGCAGAGCAACGCAATCAGGGAGAGGCCATTGCCGGCAATCTGGCATTGATGTGTGATTTAACGGTGCCTTCCATCGGTGTAGTGATCGGTGAGGGGGGGTCCGGCGGTGCCCTGGCACTCGGTGTTACTGATCGTTTGTGCATGCAGCAATACAGCACCTATTCAGTGATCTCCCCGGAGGGCTGTGCCTCGATCCTCTGGAAGGATGCCGAGCGGGCCAGTCAGGCGGCTGGCGTCCTTGGGCTTACCGCTGACAAACTCAAGGAACTTGAATTTGTAGATGCCATCATTGAGGAACCGTTGGGCGGAGCCCATCGGGATGTGGATCAGGCAGCTCACCATATGCGGTCGGTGGTGCTGGAGCTGCTCAGGGAACTGCTGGATATGCCTGCTGAACAGCGGCGTGAGCAGCGTCGGCAGCGCTTCCTCAACTGTGGCTTCTACAGCGAGGATTGAGCTCGCGGAGCAGCCATTTCCGCGCCTGCTGCACGTGCTGCAGCAGGCGCAGGGCCGATGCTGGATCGCCTACAGCGGCGGGCTGGACTCCAGTGTACTGTTGGCCGCCGCACAGCGCCTGCAGCCCGGCAGCCTGCAGGTGGTACATGTGCATCACGGCATCAGCCCGCAAGCGGATGCCTGGGAGCAGCATTGCAGGGAGCGGTGTGCACAACTCCAGCTGCCCATCCGGGTATTACATGTAGCAGCAGCCACTCCCCCTCGTGGCGCAAGTCCTGAGGCCTACGCCCGCCACCTGCGTTACCACGCCCTGATGCCCCTGCTGGACACAGAGGACTGTCTGCTGACTGCGCAGCATCGCACGGACCAGGCAGAGACCCTGTTGCTGGCGTTACTGCGCGGTTCCGGTCCGGCGGCGCTGGGTGCCATGCCGGAACGTCGTCGTCTGGGTCGCGGTTGGCTGCTCCGGCCACTGCTCGGGCACGACCGGGAACAGTTGCAGGACTACGCCCGTACCCTGGGTCTGCACTGGATTGAAGACGACTCCAACCGTTCCCTGCGCCCGGACCGAAACTATCTGCGTCACCAGGTTTGGCCGCAGCTGCGCGCCCGCTGGCCTGCACTGGACAGCGTACTCGGGCGCGCCGCCCGGCACCAGCAGGACAGCAGCACATTGCTGGAGGCATTGGCGGTAGCGGACCTGCAGTCACTGGGAGACAGCCCCGGCTTGCCCCTGGCCCTGCTGGGCTCCCTGGCGGCGGCCCGCCGTCGCAATCTGCTGTGTCATTGGTTTAGGCAGCATACCGGGCGTACTGCACCCGTCTGGCTACTGGCCCAACTCCCGGGCGTCATCGGGGCGCGTGCGAACCGTAACCCGGTTCTGCGCTGCGAGGACATGGAACTGCAGCGCTACCGCGGCGCGCTGTATCTGCATCAGGCGCTGCCTGTGGCACCGGCTGCACCGTTGCACTGGCGGGTTGCCGAGCCCATCGCATTGCCCCCGGGTACCCTGCACGGCACCGCCATGCCGGGCCGCGGCCTCAGTCCGGAAGCACTGCGAGACGGTTGTCTGGAATTGCGCTTTCGCAGCGGTGGTGAACGGCTTGGGGCGCCACCCGGGCGGAGTCTGAAAAAATTCCTGCAACAGCGGAGGGTCTACCCCTGGTTGCGCCCCTGTTTACCCCTAGTGTACCATGCCCATCATATCGTCTGTGTCCCCGGCCTGTGGACAGACCCGGCCTTGCAAGCGCCATCCGGCGTGGTCGGTCTGGAGCCAGTCTGGAGTCCGGCGGTGCGGCTCACGGCAGACGATGAGCACAAGCCTGATTTAAGGTACACTGACACACCCCACGCGTAAACAGGAGGAACACCTATGGCTGGAGATAAAATTGAGCGTAACGTCATGTTGAGCGATGAGCAGATCGAATTTCTTGAGGAGATGGCCAAGCAGTATGATCTGCCCGATGTAGACAAGGTTCTGCGGGTATTGATCGACTATGCCATAGAGGATGGCGACCAGGAGGAGATCTTCGAACAGATTCGCTGCCTGCGCTGTTAGATGGCGACTTATGCGATTGGTGACCTGCAGGGTTGCCGCTCGGAGTTTGAGGCGATGCTGGACCTGCTGGCCTTTGATCGGCGCAGGGATCGCCTCTGGCTGGTTGGCGATCTGGTTAACCGCGGCCCGGATTCACTCGGTACCCTGCGGCTGCTCTACCGGATGCGTGACTGCGTTACCGTGGTACTCGGCAACCACGACCTGCATCTGCTGGCTGCCGCTGCAGGCGTGCAGCGTGTAGCCGGTCACAAGGACACGCTGGGGCCTGTACTGCAGGCCCCGGACCGGTCGGAGCTGTTGCACTGGCTGCGCCACTGTCCGCTGCTGTACCAGGATACAGCACTGGGCTATACCATGGTCCATGCCGGCCTGCCGCCGGCATGGAGTTTGCCGATGGCACGGCGTCATGCACAGGAACTGGAGCAACTGTTGCAGGGACCAAAATATCCACAGTTTATGCGGCAGATCTACGGCGCTGCTCCGGTACGCTGGTCTGCAAAGTTAAGGGGCTGGAATCGGGCACGCTTCCTGCTGAACTGCTTTACCCGCCTGCGCTATTGTACGGCTGCGGGCAGTGTCAACGCCAGGGAAAAAGGCCCGCCGGGCACCCAGAGCAAGGGCTTGGTGCCATGGTTTCAGATGCCCGGTCGCAAGAGCCGCGGGCAGACCATCATATTCGGGCACTGGTCCACCCTGCGCATGTCGGCAGAGCACTACCGACGGCACAATGTCATCCCGCTGGATACCGGCTGCGTCTGGGGGGGCAGCCTCACCGTCGTATGCCTGGACGATGGCTGCATGTACTGCGTACCTGCCTTCAGGTTCCACCGCCGCCGCAGCGCCTGAGGGCACCCTGTCCATTCTACAAGTCATTGTATTATCTGTGAAATCTCACCCTGCACCCCACCCGGGGGTTGCAAAAGGGTCGGAGGTGCCGTGGAACACTTGAGAAAGGCATCCGATTGCATAAATCAGAGCGATTGGGCAGGTGGAGTGCGTGAAAGTATACATGCGGTTGAATCTGTGGCGCGGCAGATTGTTCCGAATGCACAAGCATTGGGTCCGGCACTGGACAAACTGGAACAAAGCAGGCATCTGCATCCTGCCTTCAAGGAGGCCATGAACAAATTGTATGGATACACATCAGACGAGCAGGGGGTTCGTCATGCCTTGCTTGATCAGGAAAAATCCAGGGCAGGCATGGATGAAGCGGTGTACATGCCGGGGGCATGTGCGTCGTTTGCAAGCTTTCTCTGGAGAAAGCACAAGTCGGGTGAAGGGCAGTGAAGGGGCTGAGTCAGCTGCAATCAGCTGCGTATGCAGGATTTGATGGAGGTAGATAATGCCTGATTTGAACATAAACATTGATTCACCAGCCTTTAAGGAGCTAATGGCTTACCTCGACTCGGGAATAGGAGCGGTCTGTGGCCCCTTGTTGGCACCCTGGAAGGCCCGTCAAGATGCAAGAGCAAAAAGGATAAAAGCAGAATCGGATGCTGAAATTCACGGGCGCTATGGGGAAATTCAGGCTGATGTGGATCGGTTTATCGCTGAAGTTCGTGAGGATGCCCGTGAATATAAAACTGCCCCGGCTGTGCTGACCCCTGAAGATGGGGATATTGGCAGTGACATCAAACAGGGCTCGGGTATGCAGGACAGAAAACGATGGCGCAACATTAAGGGTGTCGCTCAAATGGCGGCATCTGAACTTGGCGACAAAGACGTTGCCATTCATGACCCGGACCCTGACTGGACTGCCTGTTTCTTCAAACATGTTATGGATGTGTCACCTGAGGACATGCAGAGGATATGGGCAGGGATTCTTGCGGGGGAAGTAGAGAAGCCGGGGGGTACTTCCATGCGAACAATGGATGCCCTGAAAAACATGTCAAAACGTGAGGCAAAAGTGTTCTCAAATATATATAATTATGTTATAGCCGACTTTATATTTTTTGATTGGAAGAATTC
>DKIB01000055.1:232-9584 GCA_002454015.1 Proteobacteria bacterium UBA6729 | reverse complement strand
GGAGAATTATTGCTCTCTGGCTTAATTGACATACTGAATCCACACAGGATTGTCGCCATTGGCAATGATGCTCACCAAGCCGCTTGTAAATTATACGAGAAAGAAAAAGTTTGTAAGGTTAGGCACCCAAGTTATGGAGGCAAATCCATATTTATTTCTCAAATAAAGAGCTTGTACGGCTTGTCCTGATTAACATAATTCCGGGTACATAATATTGAGGGCAGTAGAGCCCCTGCCAACATCCGCCGCCCAATCATGGGGCGGGAGCACCTATACCAACCCTAATAGCGCAGGGTGACGCCCGCCCCCGTTCCATATTCAGAGTGCCAGCCCAGGGTCAGTGCTGCTGTGCGATTCAGCGTATAGTGCAGGGCGGCGCGGCCTTCCCAACGTTCCGCAGTGTCGTATTCGACTGCGCCGGAGAGTTCAATATTTGCAGTCAGTGGCAACTCGGGTTCCAGTTCAGCGCGGAATTCACCTTCGGTATCTACCCAGACTCGTGACCAGATGTTCAGTGGTAATACCCACTCACCACCGAATACCCCGTTGAGTTTTTCCTCCTGGTAATTGATGCCGATGATGCTGCCATAGAAACGGCTGGGGCGGTAGCGATGCAGCGCTGTACCTTCATGTTCCGTGCCGGGTACCCGTTGCCAACCGGTCAGCCACTGCAACAGCAGTCCATGGCGGGCGGAGGAGGCGTGCACTGTGCCTTGGATGAAGGCGGATAGCAGCTGTGCTCTGCCCCATACGGACCAGGGGTCGCTGAACAATTCCTTGCGTGCCTGTTGCAGTTCCGGGTTGGGCTCGGTGCCCGAGTAACTGAACGCCCGCGCCATGCCCGCCTTCAGGTGATAGAGAATATGGCAGTGGAAGAACCAGTCTCCTTCTGCGTCGGCCAGAAACTCAATGGTTTGTGTGGACAGGGGGGGCACATCCACGGTGTGTTTGAGGGGAGCCCGATCCCCGGCACCGTTCACTACCCGGAAGAAGTGGCCGTGCAGGTGCAGCGGATGATGCATCATCGTGGCGTTTTCCAGATTGACACGCAGGGTCTCGCCCTTGTTGACGCGGATCAGCTCCGCTGCCGCCAGGGTGCGATCATTGAACGACCAGACATAGCGTTCCATGTCACCGGTCAGGCGCAGGTTGATCTCGCGGGTGATATCCGGCAGTGTGGTGGCCTCACGGGCGCGCAGCTGTGCGTAGGGCGGCATGGGGCGGGGGGTGTGGTGGTGCGCGCTTGCGGGCATCTCTGTAGCCATGCGGTGACCTGCGTGCATGCGATACAGGTCCGGGGCGGGCACCCGGGGGGCGTGGTGTTGCGGGCCGGTGCCAAGCCACAGGGAGGTCCGACCACTGCCATCCTGGGCGGTGGCGGCGAGTTCCAGCGCGCCCTCCGGCGGAATGGTGACGATGAGGTCATAGGTTTCGGCAATGGCGATCAGCAGTCGTTCCATATTTACGGGCTGCACATCCACGCCATCAGCGGCGATCACATGCAGGGGCTGGTCGGCCAGATCCAGATAGAAGTAGGTGGATGCTGCTGCATTGATAATACGTACCCGAATGCGCTCACCGGGTGCAGCCTCCAGTTGATCCTGCAGCTTGCCGTTCGCCAGGAAGGCACCGTAGGCCACGTCTGATATGTCCATGGGCGGCATGCGCATCAGTGCACGTTGCAACATGGCCCCCAGTGCGCCCTGCCGCAGTGCATCCCACACATTTTGCGTGGTATCCTTCTGTCGGGCAAAGCTCTCGGTTCCGCTTTTCAGGAGTCTGAAGATCTCATCAGGATCCTCCGTGGTCCAGTCGGACAGCACCAGCACATAATCACGGTCATAATCCGCGGGCGGTACAGCAGGCTCAATCACGATGGCTCCGTAGAGTCCGGCCTGCTCCTGCAGTCCGGTGTGTGAATGGTACCAGTAGGTACCGACATGGCGGATCGGAAACTCGTAGCTGTATACCCCGCCTGCGGGGACCTGCGGGGTGGTCAGGCCGGGCACCCCGTCCTGCAGGTTCGGCAGCAGGATGCCATGCCAGTGGATGGAACTGGGCACGGTCATGCGATTGTGCACATTAATGCGTATCTGATCGCCGAGTCGCCAGCGCAGGGTGGGGCCGGGCACCTGCCCGTTGATGGTCATCATGGGAGCGGTGCCGCCACCTGCGATGTGTACCAGTTGGCGCTCAACGACCAGTGTGACCTCTACAACCTCTGCATGACAGAGCCCTGCCAGCAACAGGGCCAGGAGCACGAGCAGCTGCTGCCTGCTACTGTGCAGGTTCATGATTTCTGACTGCCTGATTGATGGACGGTGTCCCGCCCTGAATTTTCTGGACATGGCAAACCCCTTCGCCACAGTGATCCGGCAAGCCCGGATGTCGGGACGATTATAGCCCAAAACAGTGTCCAACCAAATCGTGGGGAGGGTCTCCGGGCTGGTTGTCTGTCTGCCTGCCGGGAGGCCCCACCAGGGCCTCGGGCGGGCGCCCCCCGGGCGGGAAAATCCGGCAATCCGGGTGTCGCTGGACACGAGCCGGGCCGTTCAGCCGGGTCGCACAAGGAGCATATAGCTGCGCCCTGCACGTTTGCAGTCCTCCAGCACCAGATAGTTGATAGGCACCAGTACCAGCGTGATCAGGGTGGCGAAGATGATACCAAACCCCAGCGATACCGCCATCGGGATCAGAAACTGCGCCTGCGTGGAGCGTTCCAGCAGCAGGGGCATCAGACCAAAGAAGGTCGTGAGCGAAGTCAGCATGACTGGCCTGAAGCGGGCTGCCGCTGCCTCGCGAATGGCTTGTTGCATGGACTTGTTCCCTGCGTCGGTCTGCTTGTTGATAAAATCCACCATGACCAGTGAATCATTGACTACCACCCCGAACAGTGCCATCAGGCCGAGCAGACTGAGCATACTCAGGTCCATGTCCATCAGCAGGTGCCCGCCCATTGCGCCGATGGCCCCAAAGGGGATCACCGACATGACGATCAGGGGTTGCACATAGGACTTCAGGGGGATGGCCAGCAGGCTGTAGATGATCACCAGCACGATCCCTATGGAATAGAACAGGCTGAGCAGGGACTCACGTTGTTCGCGGAACTCGCCCTCCAGGCTGTACTGTACGCCGGGATAACTGGACAGCGTCTGGTCCAGAAACGCCTGCAGATCCTTTTGCAGCGCGGTCATGTTGACATTGCCCTTGTCCACATCTGCCGTGACATTTACCGTGCGATAACGATCAATGCGACGGATTGCCGAGGGGGAGGTGTCTGGTGACAGCGTTGCCACATGTGACAACGGCACTGAGCTGCCGCCGGGTATGCGTATATACAGCTGCAGCAGATCGGATACGGAGCGCCGCTCTGCCAGCGGGTGGCGCACCTTGAGCCGGATATCATCGCGGCCCCGCTGGATGCGCTGCACCTCGTAACCGTAGAAGGCCTGGCGCACCTGTCGGGCAACATCCGCCCGGGTCAGCCCCAGGGCATGCCCCTCGGAGGTGAGTTCCACCCGTATGGATTGCTTGCCGTCGGACAGGTTGTCACTGACATCATAGACGCCGGGATAGCCGACAAGATGTTCACGCACCTGCCGTGCCAGGGTCTTCAGCAGTTGCAGATCCGTGGCGCTCATCTGCACATCAATGGGGTCACTGCTGCGCCCGATCTCGGCACGAAAGGCGAATGACTCAGCGCCCGGAATCTCGCCGATCAACTTGCGCCACTCCTGCAACAGGCGGGTGCTGCCTACATCCACCGCCCGGTGTTCAGGGGGCTGCAGTTCAAAGCGCACCTGTCCGCGCACCTGTTCTATGGTAGACAAGATGCCGACGATGGCACTGCGACCCGTATCCGGATCGGTATAGCGTTGTTGCAGTTGTGTGGCCGAGTCGCTGATATGACGAATGTGTCGGTCGGTGAGTTCCAGCGGGGTGCCGGCGGGCATGGTCAGGGTGGCCCGCACGGTCTCGCTGGGCACCCGCGGAAAGAACTTGAAGTCTATCCAGCCCCCGACCAGCAGGGCCGCGATAATCAGCAGCAACCCGCTAAACAGCGCCAGAAAACTGTAACGGTGGTGCATGCAGAAGTTGAGAGCAGGCTGGTACAGCAGCAGCACCGCACGCTCAAAACCATCGGCCACCGCCTGCTGCATGCGGCCCGGCAGATTGCGGCGACCGGGCGGCGTAAGGCGCACATGCTTCAGATGCGCGGGCAACACCAGTTTGGATTCAATCAATGAGAACAGCAGTACCGGGATCACCACTGCCGGAATCTGCAGAAACAGGATCGCCCGATCCCCCTCCAGCATGGCCATCGGCGCAAATGCCGCGACCGTAGTCAGCACACCAAAGGTGACCGGTACGGCGATCTCGTGGGTGCCGCGCACGGCAGCCTCCAGGCCGGTCTCACCCATGCGCATACGCCGGTAGATGTTCTCGCCCGTGACGATGGCGTCATCCACCAGAATGCCCAGCACCAGAATAAAACCAAACAGACTGATCAGATTCAGGGTAATGCCGATTATCGGCAGTACGATGAGGGCGCCCAGCAGACTCATCGGCACTCCGGCAAACACCCAGAAGGCGACCGCCGGGCGCAGGAACAGCGCCAACAGCAGCAGGATCATCAGGCCACCCTGCCAGCCATTCTTGAGCAGGGTGCCCAGCCGATTGCGTACCACCTGTGAATCATCATCCCAGTAATCCAGCTGCATCCCCTCAGGCAGGTGCTGTTGCTCAGCATGAATGTAGGTCCTTACCTGCTCGGCAACCTCTATGGCACTTTGCGTGCCTACCCGGTATACATCGATCAGGGCGGCCTGCCTGCCGTTGTAGCGTGTCAACCTCGGGCTCTCCTCAAAGCCATCCAGCACGGTGGCAATATCGCGCACCCGCACGATGCTGCCGGAGGGGGCAGCCATCACCACGATGTCCTCAAAGTCGCTGCGCTGATAGCCTTGCCCCTGTGAACGGATCAGAATGTCGCCACCAGCGGTACGGATGTTACCGGCAGAGATATCCAGAGAACTCCGTGCCACGGCAAGGCCTATCGTGTCCAGACTCAGCCGGTATTCACGCAAACGATCCTGGGAGACCTCAATGGCGATCTCGTAGTCACGCACCCCGGCCAACTCCACCTGGGAGATGCCATCAATGCGATTCAGATCATCGCGCACCCGTTCGGCATACTCGCGCAGCTCCCGTTCGGAATGTTCACTGTGCACCACCGCAGTGATGACCTCGCGCTTGTGTGAACCGAGCGCAATGATCGGCTGCTCAATATCCGTCGGCAAGGTGCTGATTGCATCAACCCGGCCCTTGACATCGCCCAGCAGTGTGCGCGGATCGTAGCCCGGCTCCACAAACACCGATACCGTCGCGACATTTTCACGGGATTCACTGACCATCTTGTCAATGCCTTCCAGGTCGTGTACGGCCTCCTCAATGCGTATGCTGACCCCCTGCTCAATGTCCGTCGGTGTGGTGCCCGGTTGTGCTACGGTAACCGTCACCACATCCAGTGTGAAGCTCGGGAATACCTCCAGCGGTATGCAGTTCCGCAGCGACAGTACACCAGCGAGCAGTATGAAACACATCAACAGGTTGGCCGCCACATCGTTGCGTGCAAACCACTCGATCATCTCAGCGCTCTCGCACCGGGGTACCGCTGACCACCTGGCCCAGCGTACTGACCACCAGTCGGTCTCCTGCCACAAGCCCTTCCCGTATCAGGGCCTGCCCATCCGCCAGGCGGGCGATAACCACCTCCCGTCGCTGCACCGTGCGGTCTTCCACCACATACACATAACTGCCCTGATAGATGCTCTGTTCCGGGATGAGGATGGCATCCTCCTGCAGACGGCCCTCCAGCACCGCCGTCACATACTGACCGATCTTCAGGGGCTGTGGATGTGCCGCTCCATACGGATCATTGATGCGTGCCACCACATGGAGCTGCCGACTGGCCTCATCGATCGCCCCCTCCGTGCGCACGATATACCCATCCCAATGTGCCTCACCGCCCAGCGTGGAATGGATGCGCACCCGGGGCAGCGCCTCTGCAGTCCGGTCCGGATGTTGCTCCGGCAGGTACATGAACTCCAGATCCCCGTTGGTCATCGGCAGGCGAATCTCCACATAATCAATGGCATAGATCTCGCCCAGCACCGTGTTGGCCTGCACCACCTGCCCCAGGTCCACCTGCCGTTGCAGCACCCGACCCGGGAAGGGTGCAGTGATGTTGCAGCGTTCCAGGTCCAGGCGGGCCTGTGCCAGGGAGGCCTCCGTAGAGGCCACGCGCGCCCTGGCGCTGGCCATCTGTGGCTTGCGTAACACCANNTGCGCAACACCAGATCCGTGGCACTCCCCCGGCTGCCCAGCCGCTGCCAATCCTCCAGCGCCTGGGTTGCTGCAGCCTGCTCCTCCGCCATGCGTTGCTGCGCCTCCACCAGTCCGGCCTCCGCAATGGTGACCGCGATGTGGTAGTCACGCGGGTCGATCTGCAACAGGCGTTCCCCTCGCGCAAAGAATCCCCCCTCCCTGAAGTTCGGATTGACCGTGATGATCTCGCCGCGCACCTGGGTGACCAGCGCGCTCTGCGTGTGTGGACGCACCGTACCAAAGGAATGAATCTGCACCCGGTAGTCACGGCTCTCCAGGGAGTGAGTCTCCACCGTCAGGACAGCGCGGGGTGGCGGGCGGCGCTCCGCCCCGGGGGCACGCAGCACCAGTGCGGCGGCCAGGGCAGTCAGCGCCCCCAGGATTAACAGTGGTGCCAGGATGGCCAGCACACGCAGCAGTGCTCTCATCAGTAGTTTCCACCGAGTGCCAGCAACAGGGCAACCCGCTGCTGCAACAGCAGGGCCTGCAACTGAATCAGCCGGGTGCGGGCGTCAAAGGCGCGGCGCTCCGCCTCCAGTACCGTGTTGTAGTTCTCCAGGCCACGCTGATAACGCTTCGTGGACAGACGTTCTGCCTCCACAGCATTATCCCGGGCCTGCCCATAAAAATCGTACTGCAAAGCGGCCGAATGATTCGCGGCGATAGCGTTCTCAACCTCCATAAAGGCCGTGTAGACCTGCTCCAGCCAGGCCCGCTCCGTACTCTGCATCTGCACGCGGGCAAGCTGCTCCTCTGCCCGCAGCGTCCCTCCATCAAACAGGGTCTGCCCCACCGACAACGCCAGGGACAACCACCCGCCCTCCAGCAATTTGGTCAGCGCCGTAGTGCTGTTCTGCAACTGACTGCTGAGTCGCAGCGAGGGAAACCGATCCTTGTAGGCAACAGCAAGCCGGGCATGGGCAGCCAACAGACGCAGCCAGGTGGCCTGCAGGTCCGGTCGCCGCTTCAACAACTCAGCGGGCAGCCCTGCCGCCAGTGGCGGTGGGGTCGGCAAGGTCACCCCGGTCTCCAGGGTGCCCCCGGGATAGGCATCCCCCAGCAGCCGTTCCAGGGCGCGTGCATGCTCACCACGGGTCTGCTCCTGAGCGGTCAGGGAGGCCCGCTCTGCCTCCAGATTGTTGCGTGCCAGATACAGGTCCAACGCCGGACTGAGCCCGGCCCGATAGCGCTCGGCGACAATGGTCACATCCTCCTGCAGGTTCTCCAGACGCTGCCGGGACAACTCCAGCAACTGCTCTGTCTCCAGCAAACTGAACCAGCTGCGACACACCTCGGCAACCAGACGCAACTGCAAGTCCCGGAAGTCATTCCGCTCCGCAGCCACCAACAGCTCCGCTTGCCGCTCTGCATCCGACAGCCGCCGCCACGGGTCCACATCAAAATCCAGCGCAATCGCACCCCCCGCCACATCTATCCCGTTGGAACGCCGTTCCCTTGACAACGACAGATTCAGCTGCACCCCCCGGGCACCCCCTGCGATCACCCGCCGCTGCTCCGCCTGACGCACCGTCCCCGCCTGCTGCGCCAGCCCATGATTGCCCGCCACCGCCCGCTCCACCAGAGCTACCAACCGTGAGTCACCAAACCCCCGCAACCAGCCCTCCGCAAGCTCATCATCCACCGACTGCACCCAGGTATCAGGTGCCTCCACCTCCTGATGCGGCATCGGATCCGGCAAGGCACAGCCCCCCAGCAACACCACACATCCAATCCAGCGCACCGCCCCATTATACATCGGTCCCCTTCATAAATGAGAGACCCTGTTGCCCCTGTTCTCCAGATAATCACTGACACAATGACGATGACAGGACTGATGCGCCCTCTCGTAGCAAGTCAACGCAATCCGCTCATGCTGGTCAAGCAACAGCTCCAACCTCTGCAAACTTGCACCCCGCTCAGGAAGCCTGCTCCTGTAATCCCTGAACAGCTGCGTATAATCACCCAATCCCCGCCGCAGCCCCGAGCGTATCCCCAACTCTGGAACATGCAGATATCCGATGCCAAGCTCCGGGAGATAACGCCCGAGCATGCCCTTGGAGAATCCAAACTTCCGGCTGCACGGATTCCATCGCACATCGCATAACAAACGCACATCATGTTCAACCAACCGATTGATATAAGCCTCAAAGGAAAGACCTTCATATCCAAGCGTATAAATCACCTTCTCGTTACTCACCAGCCGCATTCGTTCAGCCTCCACCCTCTGGTACGCAGCCTCATCCAATACCTCATGAGCGATCCTGCTGCGCGTGGCGTAATAAGGATAGTGTTCATACACATATCCAACAAGATCCCGGTCCCCGAACCGTTTTATGAATTGCCTGATCACAGCCAATACAGCGCTGCCCAAACACGCCCCCGGCTGCACCCGCAAAGAGACAGAGTCCGATCCATCTTCCAGCCATCCAGAGGATGCAAGCAGCTCAATATCAGACTGTGCCTGAAAAGAATGGCACCCATGGTAATACGGAACAAAATCATAATACGAAAATCCCGCTTCCACCTGTGACAAGAACAGCAAGCTCTGAAAATCCATCTTCGACAAACGCCCAGCCATCCCCAGCAACAGCAACAGAAAACGCTGCCGATGATATCGAGGCATCCCGGGCACCATCATGCTCTTCAAGAAACTTCAACCCCTGTGCCCAAATCACTCCTCTCACACTTGGGAGATTTTGCGCTACACCATTCCCTGCCAATCTCCAGGCATGGGGCGTCAAGCTCACCCGAAAACGTCGGATGCAGTGCTCTCGCCCTGTGGGTTACTTGCTCAACCGGGGCCCTCTCCAGGGTCAGGCCCGGACACCGAAAAACCCTGCTTGCATGGCTCTCCACAGCAATGTCAAAGGGCTCTTCCATACTCTCTTCAAATCAGACTGCCCCTGCATCATGCAACCCAAATGCATGAGCACAGTGTACAGGATCGTTCAATAACTCATCAGGC
>DKIB01000055.1:0-147 GCA_002454015.1 Proteobacteria bacterium UBA6729 | reverse complement strand
CTGACATGATTGGCGTCAGCAAAATAATGCCCCGGTTTTGGCTCATTTGGTGCAACGAATATGCATGTTCCTGCCACTACGAGAGGTTCCCTCTTCCAGGATGGCCAGATGTTCCTTGACGGAATCGGACACCCCCGGATATTTCAC
>DKIB01000026.1 GCA_002454015.1 Proteobacteria bacterium UBA6729 | reverse complement strand
CCGGCGGGGGCAATGGCCGGCGTGAGGCCGGACGCAGGCCAGCCCAGCGTCGCTACCGGGAACGCACACCGGCAGCCAGTTTCCCGGCAACCGCACCCAGAGACCCGGGCCGGGACGATGACAAGCAGGAATAGCGGCCCCTACCCCTCCAGCACCACACAGGCCAGCGCATAGTGACGCTCATCGCTGACCGTGAGGTGACAGTGCTTTACGCCCAGACTCTGTAGCTGCGCAGCCGCGACCCCTTCGCTGTGGATACAGGGTTGACCGCCCGGGTGGTGGGCAAGGCGCAACTGCGAAGCGTGCAGACCATTGGCAAAGCCGGTGCCCAAGGCCTTGACCATGGCCTCCTTGGCGGCAAGCCGTCGCGCCAGAAAGCCTGGCGGCGCCCGCTCCCGATCATAGTCAGCCAGTTCTGCCGGGTGCAACAGGCGCTCGGCCAGGCGGCGGCCAAAGCGCTGCTCAGCGCGCCGCACCCGGCGCACATCTACCAGATCGATGCCCAGGCCACGGATCATGCCGTCCCCCCCTGGTCTATCAGTGCACGCATATCAGCCACGGCACGGTGCAAACCCGTAAACACGGCACGGGCCACAATGCCATGGCCTATATTCAATTCCTGCAACCCCGGCAGGCCCACCACTGCTGCCGTGTTGTGATAGTGCAGACCATGCCCGGCATGCACCGCCATGCCTGCCTGCACAACACTGGCAGCCGNNCGCCGCCGCCAGACGGTCCAGTTCCGCACGGCGGGAGGATGTATCGCCGGCCTCGGCATAACGACCCGTGTGCAGCTCAACGGCAGGCACCCCCAGTGCGACAGCACACTGCACCTGGGCGCGTTCCGGATCGATAAACAGAGACACCCGTATCCCGGCACTGTGCAGGCGTTTGCAGGCCGCAGCGACAGCCGTGCGGTTGCCTGCCACATCCAGGCCCCCTTCGGTGGTCAGTTCGGCGCGCCGCTCCGGTACCAGGCAACAGTACTCCGGACGCAGCTGGCAGGCCTGCTCAACCATGGGCTCTACCACCGCCATCTCCAGATTGACCGGGCCAATGCGTTGCCGCAGCAAGGCTGCCACGTCTGCCTCCTGTATATGCCGACGATCCTCGCGCAGATGCACGGTAATCAGATCAGCACCGGCCTGCATGGCGACGACCGCCGCCGCCACCGGGTCCGGATAATCGGTCAGACGCACCTGACGCAGGGTGGCGATATGATCGATATTCACCCCCAGACGTATGCCCGGCGTGACGGCTGCCATCATCCGGCCACCCCGCCCGGCCCGGGGTCGACAGCGGCACTGCATTGCAACAGTTCCCGGTATATCGCCCGACTGTTCAGTTCACGCCCCCCCAGATGGTGCCGCAGATTGTATCGCAACAGGCGCATCCGCTCGTGCTCCCCACCCGGAGGCGGCGGCTGGCCTGCCGCCAGGGTACACAGGGTCTCCCCCCTGACTTGCAGACAATCACCGCCGGGCGGGGCCAGGCTGGGGCCATGCTCGGCCCTGTAGTAATAATTGCGTCCCGCATGTACCCGCTCACCGGTACGCCAGTCGCGGTCCAGCACCAGACCATAGCCCAGTTCGGCCAACAACTCCATCTCAAAGCTCCGCAGAGCCCCTGCAACATCCTGCCGCAGTGACCCCAGGGTGTACTGATAGATATCGAACAAACGCGGGTGCGGATCCTGTCTGCGCAGCAGATTCAATAATAGTTCATGCACATACAGTGCTGCCAGACACGTACGTACCGGCAACATCACCGCCCTGCCAGCCGCCTCCACAGCACACAAATTCTTCAACTCACCGCGCCCTGACCAGCTCACCAGCACCGGCTGGAACGGCTGCCACGGAAAGGCCGGACGCCGGGCACGTGCACGTCGCGCACCACGCGCTACCATACCGATGCGGCCCTGATGTCGGGTAAACAGCTCAATCAACAGGCTGCTCTCCCGGTAAGGCCTGCGATGCAACACGTAGCCGGGTTGCAATTCCCCGGTGCGCATCAACCGTGTTCCAGTGCTGCCAGCCGGGCCTCGCTGTCCGACCAGTTACGCACCACACGCACCCAGGTCTGCAAATTTACCCGCTGCCCGAAGCGTCGCTCCATAACGATACGCGCCCGGCTGCCGGCGGCCTTCAGCAGCTGCCCTCCGTGGCCTATGGTAATGCGCTTCTGGCCCTCACTCTCAACCTGAATGCTGGCCTGAATATGCATGACCTGAGCAACGCGGTGGATACGCTCGGTCCGTACCGAAAGGCGGTATGGCAGTTCATCCCCCAGTCGATACAACAGCTGCTCACGCAACAGCTCGGCAACCAGTTCCCGCTCATCCAGCGGCCGGGCTCCGGGCTCCAGCGACAGCTCACCAATTGGCAGGTGCCTGACTATGCAACGTTCCAGCACATCCACCTGCAGACCAGTGCGGGCCGATACAGGAACGACCTCGGCATAGGCATGCATCGCCGACAATGTCTTCATATAGGGCAACAGTCGTTCCCTGGAGCGGACCCGGTCAACCTTGTTGATCACCAGTAGCACCGGTACATTGATCTCACGCACCAGTTTGAGCACCAGCGCATCACCCCCGGCAGTCCAGCGCAGGGCCTCCACCATAAAGAGAATCGCCTGGGTATCGCGCAGTGCGGTGATTGCCTCCCGTCGCATCCGCCGATTCAATGCCCCTCCATATCTTGTTTGCAACCCTGGCGTATCCACATAGGCCAGCTGAAAGCCCGGACCTGACTTCACACCAAGGATGCAGTGCCGTGTGGTCTGTGGTCGTGGTGAAGCAATACTCCAGGTCTCACCCAGCAGGTAATTCAGCAGGGTGGACTTGCCAACATTTGGTCGACCGATCAGTGATACCCGACCACAGCGCCGGGTACCGACGGGTGACACCCGGTCGGCGACATCTGCACCAGTGGCCCCCGCGCGACCCGGCAGGCAGCTAACCATGGACTCCCTGCGTACAGAGCTGCGCCAGCATGGCACCGGCAGCCAGGGATTCCATATCGCTGGTAGTGCCCTCTGCCTGTACCAGTACGCTGCGCTGCAGGGTCGACAACTCGCAGCGCACGGTCTGCGGTGATGCATCATCCGGGGGTGTCACGCTATATGTCGGTGGCGGGTGGCCGAGCAGCTGCAAACATTCCCGCAAACAGACCTCTGCGGGAACCTGCCCGGCCAGTCTGCCCAGCAATACCGCTGCCGCCTGCCGCTCGGCGCGACCCTTGCTGTGGGCACGGGCCGCGCCGTAACGCCCGATGCCCTGAGCCTCGCACAGCACCGTATATTCACGCTCATGTGGTTTGCCATGCTCACCCAGGACATGATATACCGGGAGCGGATGCCCGTGTGCCTGCAGATATTCCTGCAGTTCTGTCTTCGCGTCCTTGCCCGATGATTGCGGTGTTAACCGACTCAGCTCGTCATCATACCAGCGCAACACCACGCGGCGGGCGCGTGACCACCCTGCATCCAGATACAGGGCACCGATCAGGGCTTCAACGGTATCGCCAAGCATGTCCGCCGAGGGAGCACCTGCACCCGGGCTCACGCGTAACCTGGCCGACAGCGCCAACTGCCCGGCCAGCCGCGTCAGTGCAATCCTGTCGACCAGTACGGAGCGCATACGACTGAGTTGCCCCGGGTCAGCATCCGGAAAACGATGGTACAGCAGCTCTGCCATCAGCAGACCGAGTACGGCATCACCCAAAAATTCCAGCCGCTCGTTGTGCTCCCCTCCATGACTGCGATGGGTCAGGGCCTGCTGCAACAGCAGCTCCTGCCGAAATACATAACCCGGCAACTCGGCGACCGTCGTCCGGGGCGGCCGGCCAGCGCCGGCGGTGCTCATTCCTCCGCGCCCAGAACCACTGTACGTTCGTAGCGCAGCACCACATCCAGCGTATCGATCATCGGACCACGCATCTCAAACTTCATGGTAACGGTCTTGGGATCTTGCTTCTTTTTGGGCTTGTTCAACACCAGATAATCCTTGATGTTTGAGTCACTGAATCGGGACAGATCGTTGATATTGGCACCGCGAATGAAGATCCTGCCGATTTGCACGTTGCTCATTTTCTCTATCCCTTTAGTGGTTGCGATGGCCTCCATAATGGAATCAACCTGAAACTTCTCGTTGTACAGCGGAAACAACCGCAAGGCGATCAGGATGAGTACACCCAGTATCGCCACTCCGACCAGCAGGCCCTGAATGGTCAGACCACGCTGCCGTGCAGCCGTGTCTGCGGTGACATAATTGTTCATATCAGTTTACCTATCCTCCTCCAGGCGACTCCCCGATCCCAGTTCAGCCATACCAACAGGGCCTTGCCTACCAGCAGTTGATCTGGCACAAACCCCCATACCCGGCTGTCCCGGCTGTTGTCCCGATTATCGCCCAGCACGAAATAGGCCCTCTCCGGCACCACTATCTCTACGTCCCGGCTCCGCCTTGACGGATTCAGCAGTATCTCGTGGTTGATGCCGGCAAGTTCTTCCTCCCAGATCTCAACGCCGTTCATACTGCGCCCGGATGCACTGCTGTAAAAACGCCCCTTCGGCAGGGCGGCAACCAGTTGGTCGTTAATATACAGCTTTTTGTCCCGGTAGTGAAGCTGGTCACCCGGCAGGCCGACCACCCGCTTGATGTAGGACTCACCGGGATCTTCCGGATAGCGAAACACCACCACATCACCGCGCTGCGGCTCACGATCACCCAGCAACCGGGTATTGGTCAGGGGCATGCGTAACCCGTAGTTGTACTTGGTAACCAGTATAAAATCCCCCACCAGCAGGGTCGGCATCATGGATGCGGATGGAATACGGAACGGTTCAAACAAAAACGACCGTAACAGAAATACCAGCAAGAATACCGGAAACAGCATGCGACTGAATGACACCGCAGCTCCACACACCCTGTGGTGGAGCCACGCCGCATCACGCCCCAGACGTCCAGCCAGCACAAAGAGCCCGCAGACCAGTGTCATCCCCCCCAGAAAGGCAGCATAATCTATGTGCCCCATGGGTTATTTCCCCTGGTCGACGCGCAGTACCGCCATGAAGGCCTCCTGTGGCACCTGCACATTGCCCAACTGCTTCATGCGACGTTTGCCAGCCTTCTGCTTGTCAAGCAACTTGCGTTTGCGACTGACATCCCCACCATAACACTTGGCCGTGACATTTTTACGCAAGGCCTTCACCGTCTCTCTGGCGATCACCCTTGACCCCACCACTGCCTGCACGGCAACATCAAACATCTGCCTGGGAATCAGTTCCCTCATGCGTACCGCCAACCGCCGCCCCCGGGTTGCTGCCGATTGACGATGTACCAGGGACGACAAGGCATCCACCGCCTCACCGTTGATGTGTATCTCCAGCTTGACCGCATCCGTTGCCCGAAAGCACAAGAAGTCGTAGTCATACGAGGCATGTCCGCGCGTCAGCGATTTCAGCCTGTCAAAGAAATCCAGCACAATTTCCCCCAGTGGCAACTCAAAATGGATCGAGGCCTGGCGACCGCCGCCAGGATAATGCAGCCCCATCTGCTTGCCACGCCGTCTGGTACACAGATCCATCACGTCGCCAATATATTCCGTCGGGGTCAGCAATTCAACCCGCATGATGGGTTCCCGAATCTCGCGGATGCGGTTGCGCTCGGGCAATTTGGCCGGACTATCCACCAACAGCGTCTCTCCGGACTGCACCACGACTTCGTAGGCAACGGTGGGCATCGTGGCAATGGGTTCCAGCCCGTATTCGCGAAACAGGCGTTCCTGCACGATTTCCAGATGCAGGGAACCCAGAAATCCGGCCCGAAATCCGGAGCCCAGGGCGCGCGAATTCTCCGGCTCATACTGCAGGGCCGAGTCATTCAGACTGAGGCGACCCAGGGCCTCGCGCAACGCCTCAAAACGGGAGGCATCCACCGGAAACAGACCGGCAAACACCCGGGGCTTGATGCGCTTGAAGCCAGGCAGGGGTGCCGGAACAGGGGTTGTAGCGCCACCGCACAGGGTATCCCCAACCGGAATCGCATGGATATCCTTCACGCCGGTCAGCAGGTAGCCAACCTCACCACTGTGCAGCCGCTGCCGTGGTTTCCTGTGCGGGGTGTACACGCCCAGTCCGGTCACCTGACAGCACTGCCCGGTGGACAGCACCCGTACCGGGTCATGCAACGCCACTGTGCCATCCACGACGCGTACCAGCGAGACCACACCATGATAGCTGTCAAAACTGGAGTCGATCACCAGCGCACGCAGCGGTCCATCCGGGCTGCCCGATGGAGGAGGTATATGTTGTATCACCCCCTGTAGCAGTTCTTCTATGCCGATGCCCAGCTTCGCGCTGATCTGTGGAATCCCTCCGACCGTGGGGCCCAACAGCTGATCGATCTCTGCACCCACGCGCTGCGGATCTGCTGTAGCCAGATCCACCTTGTTCATCACCGGCAGAATCTCCAGCCCCTGCTCCAGGGCAGACATACAGGAGGAGATGCTCTGCGCCTCTATACCCTGGGCGGCATCCACCACCAGCAGCGCACCCTCACATGCGGCCAGTGAACGCGATACCTCATAACTGAAATCCACATGTCCCGGTGTATCAATGACATTGAGCAGGTACTCGTCCTGCCCATCCCGGGGGAGGTATTTCAAGGCCACGCTCTGTGCCTTGATGGTGATGCCACGTTCACGTTCCAGCTCCATTGAGTCCAGTACCTGTTGTGACATTTCCCGCTCGCTGAGACCACCACAACGCTGGATCAATCGATCAGCCAGCGTGGACTTGCCATGATCTATATGTGCGATAATGGAAAAATTTCGTATATGCATTTCAATCCATGGCAGTCGGCAGGGTAGCGGTGACAACAGCAGGCCCGCTGGTTACGGGCCGCATGCACCACCCGACGCGCCGGCAGGTATACGCGATGCCTTCGTTGTCAGCAGGTTCGGCTGCATATCAGCACCAACCGGGTCCGCAGCAACCACCCACGCCACCGCGTCCACCCGCAAGGGCACTACATGACCCGATCTTGCCTCTGCTCTCAACGCATCCTCACCGTGCCGGACAAACTGCCAGCACCCGGCCCCGCATTCTATCACCAAACCACCTGCGGTATCATGGGCACCATGTCAACGGAACGCATTTACCAGGCCCTGGCAACCAACATTGCCAGCGTGGTACGCGGCCAGCAGGAGTCCGTACGGCAGTTGCTGGCGGCCTTCCTGTGCGGGGGGCATGTGCTGGTGGAGGACCTCCCGGGGACTGGCAAGACCACATTGGCGAAGACGCTGGCGCGCAGTATTGAGGCAGACTTCGGGCGCATTCAATTTACTCCGGATCTGATGCCTGCAGATATACTCGGCGTGTCCATCTTTGACCCGGGCTCCCAGCAGTTCAATTTTCAGCCCGGACCGGTGTTCTGTGACATCCTGCTGGCAGATGAAATCAACCGGGCCTCACCACGTACGCAGTCGGCCCTGCTGGAGGCCATGGCTGAGGGCCATGTCAGCCTGGACGGCAAGCTACGATCGTTAAGTAAACTGTTCTTTGTAATTGCTACGCAGAACCCGATTGAATTGCATGGCACCTACCCGTTACCGGAGGCACAGCTGGATCGCTTCTGGATGCGGCTCAGCCTGGGATATGTAAGTGCGTCCGAGGAGGTAGACATCATCACCACACACAATGACGGGGAGCCCCTGAACATGGTTGCCCCCTGCATCAGTCGTGCGGATGTGCTGGCATTGCGCAAACGCATCACGATGGTCAGGATCAGTGACGAGATCAAGCGCTATATCGTTACTCTGGTGCGCCACACCCGCAGCACGCCAGGCATACGCTATGGGGCCAGCCCCCGTGCCTCACTGGCACTGGCGCGCAGCAGTCAGGCCCTGGCCGCCTTCGCAGAACAGGACTTTGTCATCCCCGAGTATATACAGACAATAGCCTGCGCCGTGCTGGCACATCGTATCCATCTGGAGCCCGGCGCGGAGACCCGTCCGGAGGCGTTTATCCAGCGTATTCTGGAACAGACCCCGGTGCCCGGATGAAGGCCGTACTGCCGGGCGTACTGCGCCTGTTGCATGAGGCCGGACAACGCTCCCGGATGCAGTTCAGTCCACTGGGACGATTGCTGATCCGGGGTGCGCTGGCGGCAGCCCTGCTGGCCCCCGGCCCGTCGATCCACACCCTGGAATTCATGACCCTGTGCCTGGCACTGCTCGGCATCGGGCTGGCAGGCACCCGTCTGCAAGGCACACGACTTGAGGCCATGCGATGCCTGCCCCGCCACTGTACCGTGGACCTGCCCATGCACTACCGTATCCGCATCAGCAATCGCGGCACACAGACCCTGCGCAGCATCACCATCATGGATGAACTGCAGCACAACTACCCGCAACAGTTTCGTGGTTATCGCCGCTGGTACCAACAGTTGCTGCAGATCCGCGGCGGCTCCATACCAGCAACTGCACAGCCGCTGCAGCTGGCCCCGGGAGAAAGCACAGAACTGGACATGGAACTGCTGCCACACCGACGCGGCTGGCTGCATTTCAAATGCATCCATCTGCTGTTGCCAGAAGCCCTGGGACTATGCAATCGCCGCATCAGCCTGCCGCTGCAGGACAAGCTGATCAGCCTGCCCCCACGCTACCCGATGCGGGCCATCAACACCAGCGGTGGGGTGGGTCAGCAACAACCCACCCCGCAGGCCGGGCCAGCCACGGATTTTCTGTACCTGCGCGAGTATCGACCTGGCGACCCGGTGCGCCAGATCCACTGGCCGGCCTATGCACGTCACCACAGCCTGCTGGTACGTGAACAGGAATCCCCCAACACGCCACGCATCGGTCTGCTGCTTGATACCTGTGCAGCCACCGCACGCAACTTTGAGGCAGCCGTATCCGTTGCCGCCTCGCTGCTCAATCCGGGGGAGGTGCTGAACAGCGGCTGCAAACCCTCCCTGCTGGTGGTCGGTAACCAGAGCTGCCTCCACGTGCCACAGCTGCCCAACCATGCCGGAGAGTGGAACATGCTGGAGCATCTGGCATGCGCCACCACTGAAGCGCCAACCCGACTGCCTGCCTTCATCAGCACTGCACAACGCCGGTCTACGCAGCACGGCGTAGACACCCTGGTGGCCGTCTTTCCACAATGGGATCCGGCGCGGCAGGCACTGTGCACGGCACTGCGACATGCAGGCCACCGGGTACTGGCCCTGGTTACCGGAACAGGGGCCGCCCCATCACCCACTCCAGGCGACCCGGTGTATCTGGATATGGATCAGCTCGGACGGGAGTTGAGCCAGCCCCTGTGCGTGCGCTGAATCACAGCCCCGTATTGCCCCCACTGCCCACAGTGTGGCTGGTGGCTGCACTGCTGTACTGGGGCTGGCAGCAACACAACCTGCCCCTGGCGCTCATACTTGCCGGTGGTCTGGGCGGCGCCGCCATGCTGCCCTGGCGCTGGCCCTTTGCACGCCGTGACTGCAACCGCGTCTGTGACCTGAGTCTGCTGCTGTTGCTCGGCTTTGCCGTGCTCTCGTACCGTGAACTGGGGGCGCAGGGCATCATCCGCTGCATCGCGTGGCTGCCGCTGCTGCTGTTTTTGTTGCCCCTGACCCAGACCCTGCGGGAACCCTCCAGCCTGCCGCTCTCTGCGCTGTTGCCCGGCCTGCGCCGCCGCGAGCGCGGCCCGTTGCCACCCGGGGATACCCATATCGGCTATCCCTACCTGATCATCTGTATGCTGGCCTCGGCCAGTGGTCAGCCCGACAGTGCCGTAGCCGTGCCCGCGACCCTGACCGTACTGGCACTCTGGCCGGCCCGGCGACCGGGTACCCACCCGCTGCGCTGGGCGGGCGCCAGCCTCTGTGCCGTACTGTTCGCCAGCGCCGGGGCCACCGGTCTGCGGGCTCTGCACACCATCACCGAGCCCATACTGTATGACCTGTTTGAGGAGTACCTGTGGCAGAATCGCAACCCATTTTTCAACCGCACCGCACTGGGTGCCGTGGTGCCGTTCAAACGCTCAGACTATATCCTGGCACGGGTGCGCGCCGTGCCCGGCGTGCCCCCCCCTGCCCTGCTGCACGAGGCCAGCTACAGCTCCTTTCAGTATGGCAACTGGGTGGCCCGGGATGCCGGGTTCACTACGGTAGAGGCTGAGCAGGGACCCAGCGGCAAGACCTGGGTGCTCGGGGCAGGTCCGCAGGCTGATATGCAGACCTTCATCAGCCTGCGCTTCAAGCAAAATGTCGTAACGGTTCCGCTGCCGCCTGGTGCCCGCAGGATTGAGCAGGTGGATGCCGCCGAGGTACAGAACAATCGCTACGGTACCGTGCGACTGGAACTGCATCCCGGCTGGGTGGGCTATCAGTCGGCATACCACACGGACTGGAATACCGGGGCTGCACCCGGCCTCCCCGAACGCGAGATTCCCGACGAATATCGCGAGACCCTGCAACGTTTTGCCACCGGGCTGGGGCTCTACCATATAACCCCACGGGAGGCCGTGCAGCGTATCAACACACACTTCATCCGGCATTTTCGTTATTCCCTGGAGCACCACTGGTCACGGCGCAACAACCAACTGCACGATTTCCTGTTCGACCATCGCAGCGGGCACTGCGAGTACTTTGCCACCGTCACCACGCTGCTGCTGCGTGAACTCGGCATTGCCAGCCGCTACAGTGTCGGCTTTGCGGTACGTGAATACAGTCCGCTGGAGGAACGCTACATCATCCGTGCCCGCCATGCCCATGCCTGGACGATGGCCTGGCTGGATGGCCGCTGGGAAGCCATTGATCCAACGCCCCCCTCGCTGTGGGAGGAGGAGGAACTGGACAACCCCCTGCGCCCCCTGCTGGATATATTTTCCCTGCTGTCCTTCTGGATCTCCCCGCAGGCCGGCCTGCGTGCCGAGTCCGACTGGAATGATCACCTGCTACTGTGGTTACTGCTGCCGCTACTGGCCACGCTCGTCGGCAGCCTGCTGCGCCGACCCCGCATTGCGCGGCACTCCCACGAGGGCGGCACCACGCCGCCGGGCACCGACTCCGAATTCTACAGGGTCGTTGCCCGACTGGAGCGGCGCCATGGCAAGCGCCTGACCGGGGAGCCCCTGTCCCGCTGGCTGCAGCGCTGCGGCCCGGCCCGGCTGGTCCGATCCGCCATGCTGCAACTGCACTACCGCCTGCGCTTTGACCCGGATGGGCTGCCACCTGCTGCCCGTAGCAGGCTGCGCCGGTTGGCAAGCGCCTGGCGGCTACGATTGCACAGGCGCTAGCCACCCGCTCCATTCATGCTAGAATGGATGCATGGCTACACCGGAAAGCGAACCGCAGAAGCATGCGTAGTGGCGCTTAGCTTTGATTCCTCCGGGGCACAGATCGATGGTGCCCGTGACTATCAGGAAGATGCCTTTCTGATCAACCAGCTGCGTAGCAGCAAGGGCCAAACAGGTGCCCTGCTGGTGGTAGCAGACGGTATGGGTGGCCATGCTGCCGGCAATGTAGCCAGCAACATGGCTGTGCAGGCTGCCAATACCCACCTGAACGCAAACTACGGTGGCAAGCAGGTCAATGACAGCCTCCGCCAGAGCATACTCAACGCCAACGATGCCATCCGCGAGACCATTGCCGAGACCACCGCCCTGGAAGGCATGGGCTGCACCATGGTGGTAGCGGTTACAGACGAGCATGGCCTGTGGTGGGCCAGTGTGGGCGACAGCCATCTGTACCTGATCCGCAACCGCAAACTGAGCAAACTGAATGCCGACCACAGCTATGGTGCCTTCCTGGACCGTATGGAGGCCCAGGGCAAAAAGGTAAGCCCCGAACCCGGCATGGCACGCAATATGCTCATGAGCGCGCTCACCGGTGATGATCTCACCGAGGTGGATTGCCCTGCCCGGGCCATGAAGATGAGGGTGGGGGATCGCCTGATCCTGTGCAGTGACGGCATGGATACCCTGTCCCACGGCAAGCTCATCCAGGTTTCCCAGTGGTCCAAATCCCCCAGAGATTGCGCTGATGCCCTGCTGCAGGCCGTGGCAGATGCCCGGAAAAAGCGCCAGGACAACACCACCGTTGTGGTTACTGATGTGCTGGAAGGGGCGCAATCAACAGCGCAGGCCCTGCAACGTGCCACCGTCAAACAATCCAGGGCTATGGCCCTGGCGCAGGCCATTGCCTTGCGGGAACAGCATGGCGGCAAGGCCCGCAGCATGAGTCGCAAGGGGGGCCGCAAGGGAGCCCAGCTGGGTCTGCTGATGCTG
This sequence comes from Proteobacteria bacterium UBA6729, assembly GCA_002454015.1. GTDB lineage: Bacteria > Pseudomonadota > Gammaproteobacteria > Porifericomitales > Porifericomitaceae > UBA6729. The sequence goes on along the minus strand of DKIB01000026.1, from coordinate 1,344 downwards.
GCCCTGGCGTTGGCGGGCGGGGGTGCCGTAGTTGGCTTCCTGCTACTGCGGGACAAAGACACCGCCGGTGCACCGCCAGCAGAGACTGCACCGGAACCGCCCGCCACCGTTGACGATACACCGCAGCCGGAGCCCGCCCCGCCACCACTACCCGCATTCACTCCCCCCGACCTGGGGCAACCCCCACCGACAGTGCGCGACCAGATGCGCTCCGGCGGTGCCGGCCCACTGCTGAGTCTGTTGCCGGGCGGCGATTACGTAATGGGCAGTCAGTCTTCCGGCAATGTCGCCGAGACCCCTGAGCATCCGGTACATATCAATGCCTTTGCCATCGCCACCCATGAGAGCAGCAGCGCAGAGTATGCGCGCTTCCTCATGGCCACGGGCCACGCTCGCCCGGTCGCCGATGCAACCCAGCCTGACCACCCGGTACACGGCATCAACTGGCATGACGCCATTGCCTATGTGGAGTGGTTGTCTGCAGAAACCGGACAGCCCTACCGCCTGCCCAGCGAGGCCGAATGGGAGTATGCCGCCTCCGCCGGCCTGCGCTCCACCTACTGGTGGGGTTCGCGCATGGAGGACAACCGTGCCCACTGTCGTCTGGACTGTGGATTACCACCCTTTGCAGTACAGGGGCCCGTGGCGACAGGCAGTTTTCAGGCCAACCCGTTTACCCTCTACGACACCGCGGGCAATGTGGCAGAATGGACAGCCGACTGCTGGAACCCCACGCATCAGGGAGCCCCGGCAGAGGGCGCAACCCGCACCGATGGTGACTGCACCCTGCGCACCGTCCGCGGCGGCTCCTTTGAATCGCCCGCGCGGAGCCTGCGCCCACCCTACCGCAGCTATCAGGATGCCGGGGTCCGCCTGTCCGGCACCGGGCTGCGCGTGGCCCGTGACCTGACCCCGGCAGACGCAACTACCCCCTGAGACCGTGGCACCCCAGGCATCCACACGCACCTGTCGGCAGACCGGGGCGGGCGCGTACCGGACCGACACAGGATGCGCAAACCCTGCCCGGAATCGTGCCCTTCCCGAACGGCCCGGTGCCGAGGCCTGCCGGGCCGTAACGCGTCCCGCACGCCTGCCCTGTCATTGCAATGCCATGCCCGCCGCCCTGACCAGCCTGTTTCCCCACTTGCACGGGCAGGGCCGAGGGGGTAGTACAGGGTGCAGTGACCCGCAGGCAGGTCACCCGAAACACGCTGGATACCCCGGAGGAGAATCCCATGAGCCCTATTGATCTGATCGCCCCCCCTAATCGAACCGCAGCCGTGGCACCCCAGGCATCCACACGCACCTGCCGGCAGACCAGGGCGGGCGCGTACCGGACCGACA
>DKIB01000052.1 GCA_002454015.1 Proteobacteria bacterium UBA6729 | reverse complement strand
CCCTCCTGCGGCTGCCCGGCATCCGGGTTGGACTGCCTGGTGAGCTTGGGAGGATGCAACAGACCCTCCGCCCGCAACAGGCTGCCGACCGGCCCCATCATGATGCAGTGGATCAGGCTGCACTGGTTGTGCACACCAAACTTGGCATAGATGTGCTGCAGATGCGTGCTGACCGTCTCCGTACTGATGTACAGTTGCTCGGCCACCGAGCATTTTCCGGGACGCACCAGCAGCGCCCTGGTGACCTTGGACTCGGCCTGGGTGAGCTGATATTCCCGCCGCATCTGTAACTCCATCTCCGACAGCTGCTCGTACAGGTCGACCAGATACAGTACAGAGCAAGGCGTGCCCTCGCCCCTGCCATCATCACTATGGGCGAGGATCGGATAGACCATCACCCGGAGTGTACGACCCTCGGTCTGACCCAATATCAGGCTGCTGCCGGTGGCTGCCTGCACCAGCTGGTACAGTTCTGCATCCTGACTGCTATCCGTGCATCCCAACCGCCCATCGGTGAGTTGCAGCAGCGTGCGATTACGCATGATACGGCGTCCCATCAGATTGGCGTAACGCAGCTTGAGTTCCTGACAAACGATGACTACGCCTACTGCCAGGCAATCCAGCACATTGTGCAACTGGCGATTCAGGCCGTAGTCAGCCATCACGCGCTCAGCGGTCTGCGAACAACGTGCCACCTGATGTGCAGAGATGCCCATGGAGACCGCCAGCATGCTCAGCAGATCGCCGGCACGCAACGGCTTGTTCAGAAACCCCACAGGCTTTGTAGACCGTGCCACATCCAGCAGCTGCCGATTCAATCGGTCAGTGATGTAGATGACGGACATGGGCAACTGCTCCTGAATATCCTGGACCAGACGGATCCCCGCCAAATCGCCTCCCAACGCCGTATCAACCAGCATAAAGTCTGGTTTCAGCAGACACGCCAAGCGAAATCCTTCCTCTGCAGAGGTCGAGTCACCCGCTACAGTGCACCCCATACTGGAGAGTTTATTCCTCAGCCAGGCGCACAGTTTGGAACTGTGATGCACAATGATACATGTTTTTTTGGTTTGCATACCTTCTCCTCCCAGTTATTACTACTCCTGTAGCCCAAACAATCCCGGATTGGTTACCGGGGTGAGATTCCGCACGCGCTCAGGCGGCAGAACGTTTTATGAATATTCTTACTTCTTCAGGAAGATTGGATATATGGAGTAATTCATGCCCGGAGCGGGCACAATACGCCTCAAAATCAACGCGTGCATGCGGATCGGTTGCATCAACCCGCAGCAGGGAGCCCGGCGACAGTCGGTTGAGTACCTGCCTGGCCTTCAGTACCGGCAACGGGCAATCCAGCCCCTTCACATCCAGGTACTCATCGTAACACGGCTCCGGGCCTGCCCCTGCCACGGTCTGCTCCTGTCGTCTATGCTCACCCATAACTTATAGTTCTACGAGTTTCGGTCGGGACTGTCCGCCACTGCCGCCAGCGCCCGCGCGGAGGCTCGCAGTATACCCTGAACCGGCCTGTCGGTACAGTGCCACTTATGGTATATTGTAACAATCAGCCATGCGCGACCATACCACCACAGCCGATCCGGATCAGCAACAGGCCGGGATTCCCCTGTTCCCGTCCCCGGACCACGCCCACCACCGCTGTCGGAATGCGGCACTGCAACATGCTGCCCGCGTCTGCAAATCACATGGCCTGCGGTTAACCCGGCTGCGACGACAAACCCTGGAGATGATCTGGAAGTCGCACCGGCCCGTCAAGGCCTATGCGCTGCTGGCCCAGTTGAGCGTGCAACGCAAGCTGGCACCCCCAAGCCTCTACCGTGCCCTGCACTTTCTGGAACAGCAGGGCCTGATCCACCGGCTGCGATCCACCCGGTCCTTTATCGGTTGCAGTCATCCTGCCACCACCCCACACAGTGGGCAATTTTTGATCTGCATCCGCTGTGACACCGTGGCTGAATTGCCGGGCCTGCCGATCACCCCCGGCACCCAACGTACCGCGACCTCCCTCGGCTTTGCCATCGACCGTGCAACCGTTGAGTTTCTGGGACAGTGCCAGACCTGCAGGACTCTCGCACCGTGATGTACCGCAGCTGGCTCACCCTGCTGCTGCTGTTTGCAGTCCCGGGCCATGTTGCAGGCGCAAGCCCCCTGACCCTGTACGCAGAGATTGCACCGCAGGCCTGGCTGGCGCAACGCATCCTTGGCGGTACGGGCCAGATACATGTGCTGGTGCCCGGCGGGCAGATCCCTGAACACTATGCGCCCTCCCCCCGGCAGGTGGCTGCAGCCACCGCTGCTGATCTGTACCTGCAATGCGGTGTACTGGCGCTGGACAGACGGTGGACTCATGCGCTGCAGGAAGGGGGGGGGCCGCGTATTGTCAGATGTTGTCAACTGGACGACCCCACATCCATAGCAGACCCGCACATCTGGACTGACCCGGGCAAGGCCCTCCATATAGCACAGCAGATCCTGGCTGCGCTTGTTGAGGCCCGCCCTGCACTGGCAGTGGTGTACCGCATAAATTACCACCTGCTGGAGATGGAACTGCGCGCCGTGGACCTGGGCATACAACAACGGCTTGCCCCCCTGCGGCATCGGCATTTTCTGGTGGAGCATCCGGCATGGGGACATTTTGCAGCACGCTACCAGCTGACGCAAATCTCTCTGGAACCGCTACACGGTCACGATGTGGGCCCCAGCCCACAAGATATTATCAGGGCCATCGCGCTGGGGCGGCAACACCACATCCGCACCCTGTTCGTGCAGCCCGGGGCAGAACATCGCAGTGCCCGGGTGGTGGCTGAGACACTACAAATACCCATGCAAACACTGGATCCGCTGGCTCCGGATTACCTCAACGACCTGCTGCAGGCTACCGAGGCGATAATCAGGTCCATCGAGCCATGAAGACCGACAGTCCGGTACCCGCCATAGAACTCACGGGCGTGAGTTTTGCGTACGGCGGTGCCAGTGTGCTGCGTGATATACAGCTGCGTCTGGACCCCGGCACTCATCTCGGGCTGATCGGCCCAAACGGCGGCGGCAAAAGCACCCTGCTCAAGGTGATCCTGGGTTTGCTCAAACCCGATGCCGGACAGGTACGCCTGTTCGGCCTGCCCTGCCAGGCAGGACGACGCCGCATCGGCTATGTACCCCAGCACTCCCGGCTGCGTACCGGGTTGCCTGTCAATGTTCTGGAAACGGTACTGCTGGGGCGCATCCCGAATGGCATGAAACCCGCCTTCTGCACCCGGGCAGACCGCCATATCGCCATGGAAACCCTGCATACGCTGGGCATGGCAGACCATGCCCGCAGGCCTGTCAGCCGCCTCTCCGGTGGAGAACTGCAGCGCGTGCTCATTGCCCGCGCCCTGGTGTTGCAACCGGAACTGATCCTGCTGGATGAGCCCGCCACACATGTGGACCCGCAAAACGAAAGAGGGCTGCTCGCCCTGTTGCGTGAGCACCTGCACAACACCGGCATCCTGCTGGTAACGCATAACATTGAGCGCATTACGGCATGGATGCCGCGCGTGGCCTATCTGAATGAAACGCTGTCATGCCATGATACCGCAGACCTGTCCGGGCAGCGCCTTGAAGCCCTGTACCATACATGAGTTTTCTGGAAGCACTGGCTGCCCATGCCTTTGTGCAACGCGCCCTGGCTGCCGGGCTGCTGGTCGCCCTGGGCTGTGGCCTGATCGGCCCGCTGGCGGTGATACATCGCTCCAGCCTGTCCAGCGGTGCCATTGCACATGGCCTGCTGGTAGGGGTAGGGGTTGCCGTCACCTTGCACTGGCCACCGCTGTACGGCGCCCTGATCGCCGCTCTGCTGGCTGCCCTGTTAACCGGGTGGATACATGCACGCTTCCGGCAACAACAAGATGTGTTACTGGCAGCGGTATGGTCTACCGGCATGGCACTGGGCATCTTGTTGTTCGCCAGCTCCCCGCAAGGCAACACGGCGATCTCCGGCTTTCTGTTCGGCAGTATCCTGCTGGTATCCACAACGGAATTGCAACTGATGGCAGCCCTGGACGGGGTGTTGCTGCTCACCATGACACTGTTCTACTGGCAACTGGTTTCCAGCGGACTTGATGAAGACTATGCCCATTCCCGGGGCATACCGATTAACCTCTGTCACCTCATACTGCTGGGTTCAATCGCCTGTCTCACAGTATTGTTGATACGGATAGTCGGCATCACCCTGATGATCGCCCTCATTGCCCTGCCGGCGGCAACCGCACTCGCATACGCGCGCAGTCTGCGCCAGGCCATGGCACTCTCCGTAGTGATCGCTGCGCTGTGTATCACCCTGGGGCTGGGTATCAGTTTCCATCTGGATCAATCCCCCGGGGCAACCATTGCCCTGCTGTCCGTATTGCTGTATGTGGTCACCGCCCGACGACGGTAACACTATTCAGAGGCATCAATGATGCGTGCCACCTGCAATTCCAGCTCCCCCTTGTGCAATCGGGCTCGCAGGGTCTCACCACCCCGCAGGCGGGCGGCATCGGTAACAATACTGCCATCCAGGGGATGTTCCAGTATGGCGTAACCGCGCTGTAATACTGCTCGCGGGCTTACTGCCTGCAGGGCTCGCTCCAGCTGCTGCAGGCTGGTGCTAAGGCGCATGAGCAATCGCTCCATGGCCTGCTGCAGGCGCTGCTGCAGGCGCTCGTGCTGGACCCGGACCCGCTGTAACTGCGGCTCTGGATGCAGTCGGGTGAAGCGGTCTGCCCACCCCTGTACCCGGGTGCCATTGCGTTCAAGCAATGCCTGCAGGGCTCGCTCCATCCGCCGCAACAGTTCATCGGTGCGTTGCTGCCGACTGGTGATGCGTGCCATCGGATTCTCCAACTTGCCGGCCAGGCGTTCCACAGCCATGCGCCGTTCCCGCAACGCATCATTGAACAGGTACAGTAACCGGGCTGTACTATCTTGTAACAGGCTCAACTCATGCTCACGATTCGGACTGATCAGTTCGGCAGCGGCGGATGGTGTGGCCCCGCGTTTATCGGCAACCAGGTCAGCAATGGTGGTGTCGACCTCATGCCCCACCCCGCTTACCACCGGAATTTCGGATGCGCGTATGGCCCGCGCCACGGTCTCCTCATTAAATGGCCACAAGTCTTCCAGCGACCCGCCGCCCCGGGCCAGCATCAACACCTCACATTCCCGACGCTGATTGGCCACTGCGAGCATCTCACAGATCGCCGGGGCGGCCGTATCCCCCTGCACTGGTACCGGATAGACAATAACCTGCAACAGCGGCCAGCGCCGCCGCAACACACTTAACACATCCCGAATTGCCGCCCCCGTCGCAGAGGTGATCACGCCGATGCAAACCGGGTACTCAGGAAACTTGCGTTTGAGCTCTGCGGCAAACAGGCCTTCCTTGTCAAGTTTCTGCTTCAATCGCTCATAGGCCAGGTGCAACTCTCCAGCCCCGGCAAGCTTCAAGGTATCAACGATGAGTTGATAGTTGCCGCGGGCCTCATACAGGCTGACTCGCCCGCAGGCGAGTACGCCCATGCCATCGGCAGGCGCAAAAGACAGCCTGGAATTGTCGCGGCGAAACATGGCACAACGCAGCTGGGCCTTGTCGTCCTTGAGGGTAAAATACAGGTGCCCGGAAGCGGGTCTGGAGCAGTTGGAAAGTTCTCCCTGCACCCAGACCTGACCCAGTTCGCTCTCCAGGATGGAGCGCACGCCGCGATTCAGGCCACTGACCGTATAGACATGGGAGCGCACGTCCGCAGAGGCCGCGCTCACAGCTACCGCCTGGGGCGTAGCCAGAAAATGAGTACCGGGATTCATGGAGTCTGGGGGCTGAAGCAGCACACTATACTCGCAGCTTTGTGCAACTTTGGCGGTTCGAGTCTTAAGTCATTGATTTATAAGCCTCTGTGGCCCTGGACAAACACCCCGGCGCGCCCGGTAAGCGGCCAGATCCAAAATCCTGATACAATGGCCGCACGGGGTAATCTCCGGATTCTGTCCGGGACACTCAGCAACCACAAGCGGGGCACACTGTCTACCTTGGCTCTGTTGAAGTGGTAGCAGTATCCAGACAGGC
>DKIB01000053.1 GCA_002454015.1 Proteobacteria bacterium UBA6729 | reverse complement strand
AGGATGCCGAGTGCCAGCAACAGCAGTACATTGGCGCTGAGTGCGGTCAGGTGGATGCCGGTGAGGGGTGGGGGGGGCGCTGCTACAGGGGCATCAAACCAAGTCAGCTTGACGATACGCAGGTAGTAGTAGGCGCCGACGACGGAGGTGCACACTGCCAGCACGGCCAACCAGAGGTGGCCCGCCTGCAGCACCTCGCGGATCACGAACCATTTGGCCCAGAAGCCTGCAAAGGGAGGCGCCCCGGCCATGGAGAACATGAGGATCAGGAGCAGGCAGGCTGACCAGGGGCGTTGTCTCGCCAGACCCGCGAGATCCTGCAGCTCGCCATCGCGATTCAGCAGGGTGAAAAGACCAAACACACCCAGGGCGCTGAAGGCATAGATCAGGGCATAGAACATGGCGCCGGCAAAACCACTGGCGGTGCCCGTGATTGCACCCAGCAGGAGGAAGCCCATGTGGGCAATGGTGGAGTAGGCGAACAGGCGCTGGATGCGTGTCTGCACGAGCGCGACGATGTTCCCGAGCAGCATGGATCCGGCAGCCAGCAGGATCAGCATGGGCTGCCAGACCTCGCTGGGCAGGGCTTCGTAGAGCAGGCGCACGACCATGGCATAGGCAGCGAGTTTGGGTACGCTGGCGATGAACAGGGTGACTGGCAGGGGGGCACCATCATAGACATCGGGCACCCAGGCGTGGAAGGGGAAGGCGCCGAGTTTGAAGGCGATACCGGCCACAATGAAGCTGATGCCGAGCCGCTGCAACCCGGAACCGGTGGCCACGGCGTGCACCAGATCCAGCTGGATCTCGCCGGTGGTGCCGTAGAGGAGGGAGAGTCCGTAGAGCAGCAGGCCGGAGGCCAGGGCACCCAGCACGAAGTACTTCATGGCGGCCTCGGCGGCATTCGCCCGACGATGGATGGCCACCATGGCATAAAGTGGCAGGGACAGCAACTCCAGTCCCAGATAGATGGAGAGGAAGCTGTGCGCGGACACCAGCACCAGGGCCCCCAGCACGGCGTACAGCCCGAGCACATAGTACTCGCGGTGGTTGCAGGACTGCAGGTAGCGGTGGGAGTAGAGGAAGGCCAGGGCCGCGAGGATGAGGATACCGGACTTCAGCACGGTGGCCATGGGATCCACAACAAGATGTCCGTAGAAACCCACGCCGTTGCTGGTGATGAGGACCAGCGGCAAGGCGATGACCAGGCTGGCTTGCGTCAGGGTATAGGCCACCGCGGGTCGTTGATCGCCATAACAGGCATCCGCGAGCAACACCCCGCAGCCTGCCAGCAACAAGAACAGTTCCGGTAGTACCAGAGGCAGATCAGCCATGCTTGCCTGCCTGCACGTGAGCCCACAGCTGTTCCAGGGTGGGATCCATCAGTTCCACCAGGGGGGCGGGCCAGATGCCGAGCGCCAGCACGGCCACGGCGGCCAGCCCGAGTACCAGGGTCTCCCGGGAGTCTATATCCTGCAGGGCACGAACCTGGTCGTTGGCGATCTCACCGAAGATGACCCGCTTGTACATCCACAGGGTGTAGGCCGCGCCCAGTATCAGGGTAGTAGCGGCGATAAAGGCAATCCAGAAGTTCGCCTGGAAGCTCGCCAGGATCACCAGAAACTCCCCGACGAAGCCGGAGGTGCCGGGCAGTCCGGCATTGGCCATGGCGAAGAACATCAGCAGGGCGGCAAAGCGTGGCATGGTGTTGACTACGCCGCCGTAATCAGCGATCTGACGGCTGTGCATGCGGGTGTACAATACCCCGATGCACAGGAACAGTGCGCCGGAGATAAAGCCGTGGGAGATCATCTGGATCATGCCACCCTGCAGGCCCAGCATGGCGGCCGGGGTGAAGCACAGGAAAAAGCCCAGGGTCACAAAGCCCATGTGCGCCACGGAAGAGTAGGCGATGAGTTTTTTCATGTCCTGCTGAACAAGGGCCACCATGCCGATGTAGGCGATGGCCACCAGCGAGAGGGTGATCATCAATCCGTCCAGCAGGGCACAGGCGGCCGGGGTGATCGGCAGGGAGAAACGCAGGAAGCCGTAGCCACCCATCTTCAACATGACGGCAGCGAGGATTACCGAGCCCCCCGTCGGGGCCTCCACATGTGCATCCGGTAGCCAGGTGTGCACCGGCCACATGGGGATCTTCACCGCAAAGGCCAGCAGGAAGGCGATAAAGATCAGGGTCTGTTCATGCAGGCTGAGCGGCTGCAGCTGAAAGGCCTCAATGGCAAAGCTGCCGGAGCGGTGGTACAGATACAGCAGGGCGATCAGCATGAACACCGAACCCAGGAAGGTGTAGAGGAAGAACTTGATGGCGGCGTAGACCCGCCGGGGGCCACCCCACACCCCGATGATGACAAACATCGGAATCAGCATGGCTTCCCAGCAGACATAAAACAGGATGGCGTCGCGGGCTACAAACACCCCGTTCATCAAACCCTCCAGCACCAGAAAGGCCGCCAGGTGCAGGGCCGGACGATCCGTGGGAGGCACCAGCAGGGCGACCAGCAGGGTAGAGAAGGTGGTCAGCAGGATCAGGGGCACCGCGATGCCGTCCACGGCCAGGTGATAGCGGATCGCAAAGGCCGGTATCCAGGCGTACTGTTCGGTATACTGCATCCCTGCTGCCGGGTCGAAGCCGATATACATCAGCAGGCTGAGTGCAAAGGTGAGGAGCGCCCCCACCACGCCGGCGGCAGCTACCAGCGCCGGGCGCACCCGCTCCAGCAACAGCAAACCGATGCCCCAGCATATCGGCAACCAGATCAATCCACTTAACATCTGCTAACCCTGCAGCAGCCCGAGCAATAACAATCCCAGGATCATCATGAATGCATAGTGATACAGCCGCCCGGTCTGCAGGCGACGGACCACAGCTGACAGCAGATACATTGAGTGGGCGGTGCCGTTTACCATCCAGCGGTCGATGAGGGTGCTGTCCACATCCTGCCACAGTCGGTGCGCCACCCGTCGCACCCCACCCGCCAGGGGACCCAGATAGAAGGCATCAAAGCCGTATTTACAGAGCAGCAGGCGGTACCACGGCCCCGCAGCGGTGGCGATGCGGCCCGGCAGCTGCGGCCGCAACAGATAACAGTAGGCGGCTACGGCAACCCCGGCCATGGCCAGCCAGAATGGCCAGGTGAGCAGGGCATGCGCGGCATAGCTCCAGACCCCGTGGAAGTCAGCCCGCATGGTGGCCAGTACCGCATGTTGCGGCAGCACGGTGATCGACTCCCGGAAATAACCTCCGTACAACATCAATTCAACCAGTGGCAGGCCAATGACCAGCGAGGGCACCATCAACACCAGCAGCGGGATGGTTACCACCCGTGGGCTTTCACGCAGCTGCTCACGCTCGTCGACCCGGGTGCGCTCCCTGCCATGGAAGGCCAGAAACAGCAGGCGGAAGGTGTACAGTCCCGTGAAGAATACCCCCAGAGTCAGGGCAAAGGCGGCAAAGCCTGCACCGGGCAGCCGCGAATAGTGCATCGCCTCAATGATGGCTTCCTTGGAATAGAAACCAGCGGTGCCCGGAAAGCCGATCAGGGACAGTGACCCGGCCAGCATGGCGATCCAGGTCAATGGCATGTACCTGTACAGCCCGCCCATGTTGCGCAGATCCTGCTTGTGGTGCAGGGCGATGATCACGGAACCCGCACCCAGAAACAGCAGCGCCTTGAAAAAGGCATGCGTGACCAGATGAAACATCGCCGCGGCGTAGGCAGAGGCCCCCAGCGCCGCCGTCATGTAGCCCAGTTGTGACAGTGTGGAGTAGGCGATAACGCGCTTGATGTCATGCTGCACGATGCCCAGGATGCCCATGGACAGGGCGGTCACCGCGCCGATGATCAGGATCAGGTTCAACACCACCTCGGACAACTCGTACAGCGGCGACATGCGAGCCACCATAAAGATGCCTGCCGTGACCATGGTGGCAGCGTGGATCAGGGCCGAGATCGGGGTAGGGCCCTCCATGGAATCCGGTAACCACACATGCAGGGGCACCTGTGCAGACTTGCCCATGGCCCCCACAAACAGACAGCCACAGATCAGGGTAGCCATCGATATGTCCTGCCCGAGGATCACCAACACGGCCCCCCGCAGCTCGTCGCTGCGTTGAAACACCGTGTCATAATCCAGGCTGCCAAAGAATGCCAGCACCGCAGCGATGCCGATGATAAAACCAAAGTCACCGACCCGGTTGACCAGAAAGGCCTTGAGGTTGGCGGCTATCGCTGACTCGCGCTTGAACCAGAAACCGATCAGCAGATAAGACACCAGCCCCACGGCCTCCCAACCGAAGAACAACTGCAAAAAGTTGTTCGCCGTGACCAGCATCAACATGGCAAAGGTAAACAGCGAGATGTAACTGAAGAAGCGCTGGTACCCGGGGTCATCCCGCATATAGCCGATGGTATAGATGTGAATAAGCCAGGAGACCAGGCTCACCACGACCATCATGGTGACCGACAGCGGGTCCACCAGAAAACCGATCTCCAGTGTTAACCACTCGCCCCCCAGCCAGGTATAAGCCACCTCATTCAGGCTCGCGCCCTGCTCCAGAATGATGCGCTTGTACAACAGCAGCGACAGCAAAGTGGAGATGCCGGTGCAGGCAATGGTCACCCGATGCGCGGTGCTGCGGCCTACCCCGCCCAACCCGGCGATCAGCGCCCCCAGCAATGGCAGCAATACTGCTGCCAGGCAGGCCATGAGGGCCGGGTTCATCCGTGCAGTTGATCCATGTCTGCTACATTGATGGTATCGCGCTTGCGAATCAGCACTACCAGGATCGCCAGACCGATGGCAGTCTCTGCTGCGGCAATGGTGAGGATAAAGAGCACAAAGATCTGACCGGTGGCATCACCGAGGTGATGGGCAAAGGCGATGAAGTTCATGTTTACTGACAACAGCATCAGCTCTATGCACATCAACAACACAATCATGTTCTTGCGATTGATGAACAGACCAGCCACGCTGATACAGAACATCAACGCACCCAGCACCAGAAAATGCAGTGGGCCGGGCACACTCATGAGTCCTTGTCCAGCTGCACCAGACGCACCCGACGGGAGGCCTGCACACGAGATTGCGCAGCCGGGTCCTGGGCACGGCGACGGCGACGCCCACGATGTGTCATGGCAATGGCCGCCACGATGGCCACCAGTAATACCGCACCGGCCAGCTCAAAGGGATACAGGTAGGCGGTATAGAGATGCTGACCGATCCACGCCGCAGAACCATAATCCGCGGGCAGTGCCACAGCCCCGGCAGCATCCTCCAGTTCCGTATACAGTGCGGCAATGATGCCCACCGCCATGGCAATGGCAACCGCCCCGCCCACCGGTAACCAGCGGATGAAGCCTTCGCGCAACACCGCCAGATTGATGTCCAGCAGCAGCACCACAAACAGAAACAGCACCATGACCGCGCCTACATAGATCAGCACCAGCAGGAGCGCCAGGAACTCGGCCTGCAGAAACAACCACAGTGCCGCGCTGCTGAAAAAGGCCAACACCAGAGAGAGCGCCGCATGCATGGGATTGCGCAGTGTGACCACCAACAGGCCGGACAGCAGATAGAGCCCGGCGAAGCCGTAGAATGCAATCAGGGTCATGGTTCAGCGATAGCGCGCATCAGCGGCACGGTCCTCAGCAAGCTGCTGCTCCAGACGATCCCCGACCTCCAGCAACTTGTCCTTGGTCATGATCAGATCCTCGTGCCGCTCGGCATGGTATTCCTGGAAACGGGTTTCCACGATGGCATCGACCGGGCAGGACTCTTCACAAAAGCCACAAAATATACACTTGCTGAGATCGATGTCGTAGCGGGTGGTGCGCCGGGTGCCATCTGCACGTTGCTCGGATTCAATGGTAATGGCGCAGGCCGGGCACACCGCCTCACAAAGTTTACAGGCGATACAGCGCTCCTCGCCATTCGGGTAGCGGCGCAGGGCGTGCAGGCCCCGGAACCGGCCCGACTGCGGGGTCTTCTCCTCCGGATACCGTACCGTTACCTTCGGCTCGAACATTTTTTTGCCGGTAAGTCGCAGCCCCCGGAACAACTCCAGCAGCAACAGTCCCCGCAGATATTGTCGTACATACTTCAGCATCATTTACACCTCTACAGTCAAACTAGTCAAACCACGGCGGCACCCGCAGGGCTGCTAACAGCCCGACCAGAGTGACCCACACGATGGCAATCGGAATAAACACCTTCCAGCCCAGACGCATGACCTGGTCGTAACGGTACCGGGGAAAGGTAGCACGCAACCACAGGAAGAGAAACAAAAACAGGGAAGTCTTGGCAAGCAACCAGAACAGACCTGGCAGAACCAGCTGCTCACCCAGCCACGGGACAGACTCAAACGGGGATAACCAACCGCCCATAAACAGCAAGGCACACAACACGGCGATCATGATCATGTTGGCGTACTCGGCCATGAAAAACATGGCAAAGGCCATGCCGCCATACTCCACATGGAACCCCGCCACCAGTTCAGATTCCCCCTCCACCACATCAAACGGCGCCCGGTTGGTCTCGGCCACCCCGGATATAAAGTAGATCACAAACAACGGCAACAATGGCAACCAGAACCAGTGCAACACACTGCCGGACTGGGCACGCACTATATCCCCCAGATTCAGGCTGCCTCCGGCGATCAGCACGCCAACCAGCGCAAAGCCCATGGCGATCTCATAGGCAACGATCTGGGCAGCAGAGCGCAGGGCACCCAAAAAGGCATACTTGGAGTTGGAGGCCCACCCGGCGATGATCACGCCGTAGACGGCCAGTGAGGTCAGGGCCAGCACATACAACAGTCCGGCATTGATATCTGCCAGCACTGCCGTGTCATTGAAGGGGATCACCGCCCAGGCGGCCAGTGAGGGAGTCAGCGACAGGATCGGGGCCGCAAGAAACAGCCCCCGGTTGGCGCCGCTGGGGATCACCACCTCCTTGAACATCAGCTTCATGGCATCGGCTATCGGCTGCAACCAGCCGTACGGCCCTACCCGATTCGGCCCCAGCCGGGACTGCATGTACCCGATCACCTTGCGCTCGGCGAAAGTCAGATACGCCACCGACAACAGCAGTGGCACGAGGATCATGACTATGCCCACTGCCGTAGTCAGCAACAGCAGGGAGGCCTCCTGCCAGGGATCAGGCAACAACATCACCAGCGGGTGCACCCACTCACTCAGCACGACTCAACCGCACCATCGTTGCAGGCGGACCCAGTGCCGCGGTATCCGGATGGGCACTGTGTATATGTACACACCCCGGGGGCACCGTGGCAGCCACGGCGAGCGGCAACACCAGCCGGGTCTCCCCACACTGTACCTGTACCCGGTCACCCTGCAGCTGCAGGGCCTGACAGGATTCTGCGGACACCCGAACGATGGCATCACCCCCGCCGTCGGTCTGCTGCAGGGCATCGGCGTGACGCACCAGCGCATCCACCGCATACATGCCGGGCCCACCACAACGCTCCAGTTGCTGTTTGTGCGGGCGGCTCGACTCGCGCCCTGCCGCGGTAGCAGACGGGGCCTGCCAGTCACCACTGCCGGGCTGCAACTGCTGCAGGCCATCTGCCAGTTCCGCGTAGACCTCCTCGCAGCTACGATACTCAAAGCCATCCAGCTGCAGATGATTGCCCAGCACACGCAACACCTTCCATGCCGGCCGCACGGCACCCGGCGGCGGCACGGCAGCGGCAAAGCGCTGCACCCGGCCCTCGATGTTGACCAGGGTGCCCGGGGTCTCTGCATACTGGGCGATGGGCAGCACCACATCTGCACAGTTGCGCAGAAACTCGCTGTCAAAGGCCGCCAGACACAGTTTGAACTCAGCCTCGCGCAAGACCTCCCCGGCCAGACGACCATCCAGGCAATCCAGCTCCGGTTCCACGCCCAGCAGCAGCCAGCCCGGCAGGCGCTGTTCCAGCATCTGCTGACAGTTGTACCCGGCCTGTGGTACAGCGCTCAGCAGTGGGCCGCGATGTGGCACGGCACCCGCCAACCAGGCCCCGGCACTGTTGGCCCCCGGCGGCAGCACGCCCAGCTGGCCCCCACAGACCTCCGCCAACCGTGCCGCCAGACGACACAGGGCGGCACAGGCGGGATGTGACAAGGCCCCCTCGCCCAGCAATATCAGGGTGCGCTGACCGGCTGCCAGCTGTGCGGCTATGCGCCCGGCGGCGGTGTCGGGGACCGCGTCCGGCTGCGCGCTGGAGGCGGCCTGCAGGATCGCACTCAACTGTACGGGCAGCGCCGACGGGGCCGCCAGAATGCTTTCTGCCAGCGGAAAATTACACGGATAAGCCATATCCACCAGACGGCATACCGCCGCGCCGGAAAGCGCTGCCTTGCGCAGGCGGTGATTGATCATGGGTTGCTGCGTACGCGGGTGGGCACCCACCAGCAGGACCGCATCGCAATGCTCCAGATCGGCAATGGCACAACCCAGCCACGGGAAGGGCGGGGCCTCGGCATCCGCACTGAAGTCACATTGCCAGGTGCGGTGATCGATGTGCGGCGAGCCCAGGCCACGCATCAGCCGCTGCAACAAAAAGGCCTCTTCCACGGTAGCCGAGGCCGACAGCAGCGCGCCTATTGCCGCGGCCCCCTGTGCCTCACGCAGCTGCCGCAGGCCGCGGGCTGCCGCGCGCAACGCCGTATCCCAGTCTACCGGCCGCAACCCATTCAACTCGTCGCGGATCATCGGCTCCGTGAGTCGCTCCGGGTGATACAAGCCCTGATAACTGAAACGATCCCGATCCGATAACCATACTTCATTGATGTCCGGGTTCTCTTCCGGCACCACGCGCATGATGCGATCCTGGGCGACATGCAGGCACACGTTTGAGCCCACTGCATCATGCGGTGCCACGGCACGGTGCTCGCGCAGTTCCCAGGCGCGTGCCGAGTACCGGAAAGGCTTTGAAGTCAACGCCCCCACCGGACAGAGATCGATCACATTGCCGGATAACTCGGAACGCATGCTGCGCTCTACATAGGTGCCGATCTCCAGCTGCTCACCCCGGTTCAGGGTGCCCAGCTCGCGCAACCCGGCGACCTCTTCGCCGAAGCGCACGCAGCGGGTGCAGTGGATGCAACGGGTCAGATCGGTACGTACCAGTGGTCCGATATTGCGATCCGGCACGACCCGCTTGCGCTCCTGATAACGCGACACATCGCGTCCAAAACCCATCGCCAGATCCTGCAACTCACACTCCCCCCCCTGATCACAGATCGGGCAATCCAGTGGATGGTTGATCAGCAAAAACTCCATCACGGAACGCTGTGCATCCAGGGCGCGTGCCGAGCGCGTCTGTACCTTCATGCCGTCCGTCACCGGGGTGGCGCAGGCAGGCAGGGGCTTGGGGGCCTGCTCCACATCCACCAGACACATACGACAGTTGGCGGCCACTGACAGGTAGCGGTGGTAACAGAACCGGGGGATGTAGATACCGGCATCATCGGTCACCTCTATGAGCATGGTGCCCGGTGCTGCCTCAAGCGGCTTACCGTCTACCTCTATGTTGATTGTTGCCATGGCCTCGCTCAGGCGGCCTGGTCCGCTTCAATTCGGCTGTGTCCACCGTGCTCGATCATGTACACAAACTCATCACGGAACTCACGCACAAAGCTCCGCACCGGCATGGCAGCAGCATCCCCCAGTGCACAGATGGTGTGACCCTCTATCTTCGCGGCCACATCGTCCAACCGCTCCAGATCAACCGCCTGCCCCTCCCCGTTCAGGATGCGTGTCAGCATGCGATACAGCCAGCCGGTGCCCTCCCTGCAGGGGGTACACTGCCCACAGGATTCTGCATAGTAAAATCGGGAGATACGCTGCAACATACGCACCATGCAGGTCGTCTCATCCATGACAATGACCGCGCCCGAACCCAGCATGGAACCGACAGCAACCACCGAGTCGTAGTCCATCTGCACATTCATCATGCGCTCTCCCGACACCACGGGCACCGATGAGCCACCCGGGATCACGGCCTTCAGGCGACGCCCATCCAGCATGCCCCCCGCCAGTTCCAGCAGCTCACGGAACGGGATGCCCAGCGGCACCTCAAAGTTGCCGGGCCGGGCCACATGTCCGGAAACCGAGAAGCACTTGGTGCCACCGCTGTTCTTCACGCCGAGGGCGGCAAACCATTCTGCACCCCGGTGGATGATGGCGGGCACCGAGGCCAGCGTCTCCGTGTTGTTGACGGTGGTGGGACAGCCGTACAAGCCGTGCTGTGCGGGGAACGGCGGCTTGAAGCGCGGCATGCCCTGTTTGCCTTCCAGCGACTCCAGCAACGCCGTCTCCTCACCGCAGATATAGGCCCCGGCCCCCAGTGCAATGTGCAGCTGCACATTCACCCCGCTACCCAGCACATCAGTCCCCAGGTACCCGGCCTCACGCGCCTCCTGCAGGGCCGTTGCAAAGCGCTGGTGCGGTTCGTTCATAAACTCGCCGCGAATATAGTTGTAACCGAGTTCGGCCCCCATGGCATAACAGGCGATGGCCATGCCCTCAACCAGCGCATGCGGGTTGTAACGCAGGATATCGCGATCCTTGCAGGTGCCGGGTTCGCTCTCGTCCGAGTTGCATACCAGATATCTGGGGGTCGGCTGGTGCAGCATAAAACTCCACTTCAGGCCGGTCGGGAAACCCGCACCACCACGGCCACGCAAGCCGGAAGACTTGATCTCCTCTATCAGTCTGGTGGGGGGCACAGACTCCTTCAGGATCGAGGTCCAGGCCTGATAGCCCCCTACCTTGCGATAGTTCTCCAGGGTCCACGGCTGCTCAAACTCAAGCGTACGGAAACACACCTGATTCAGTTGTTCGGGTGCAATACTCAATCCAGTTGCTCCAGAATCGCATCCACCTTTGCCGGTGTCAGCTCCTCGTGATATTCGTGATCCACCATCATCATCGGCGCACCACAGCAGGCCGCCAGGCATTCTTCCTCACGTTTCAGATAAAAGCGCCGGTCGGGCGTAGAGGCGCCGAGGCGCACACCCAGCCGCTGTTCGAGGTGTGCAACGATGCGGTCAGCACCGCGCAACATGCAGGAGACATTCGTACATACCGAGATGCTGTGGCGACCTACCGGGGTGGTCTCCAGCATGGAATAAAAACTGGCCACCTCATAGACGGCAATGGGGTCCAGCTGCAGACATTCTGCTACCGCATCCATTTGTACCGTGGTGAGATACCCCCCGTTCTCATGCTGCACCTCCAGCAGTGCCGCCAACACGGCAGATCGCTGCCGCCCGACCGGGAAGCGCGACACCCACTCCGCAATGTGTTTGCGGCAGTGCTCTGACAGTGGCGGANNTGGCGGCGCCGCCCTGCCAGTCCTGTTGGTTGGCTTGTCTGCCATGGCACCATCCTGGATCGTCAACGATCCACCTCGCCGAAGACGATGTCCTGCGTGCCGATGACCGTTACCAGATCGGCCAGCATATGACCACGCACCATTTCATCCAGCGCCGCCAGATGTGCAAAGCCGGCGGCACGGATCTTCACCCGGTAGGGCTTGTTGGCTCCATCCGACACCAGATACACGCCGAACTCCCCCTTGGGATGCTCCACCGCGGCATAGACCTCGCCCTCAGGCACACAGTAGCCCTCGGTAAATAACTTGAAGTGGTGGATCAGTGACTCCATGTCCTCCTTCATCTCCTCGCGGGAGGGGGCAGACAACTTGTGATCCGCTAACATGACCGAACCCGGATGCTCGCGCAGCCACTGTACACACTGTATGACGATCCGGTTGGACTGACGCATCTCATTGACACGCACCAGATAGCGATCATAGCTGTCGCCGTTCACCCCGACCGGGATGTCAAACTGCATTTCGTCATAGACCTCGTAGGGTTGCTTGCGGCGCAGGTCCCACTCGATACCGGAACCGCGCAGCATCGGCCCGGTAAACCCCAGTTGCAGGGCACGTTCCGGCGCCACTATCCCGATATCAACCGTGCGCTGCTTCCAGATGCGGTTGTCGGTCAGCAGGGTTTCATACTCGTCTACACAGCCCGGAAAGCGGCGGGTGAAATCCTCGATAAAATCAAGCATGGAGCCCGCCCGGGCCTGATTCAGGGAAGCCAGCTGCCGGGGATCACGCCACTTGGAGGGCTGGTAACGCGGCATCGTATCCGGCAGATCGCGGTATACCCCGCCAGGGCGATAGTAACCGGCATGCATGCGCGTTCCGGATACCGCCTCGTAGCAGTCCATCAGATCCTCACGTTCGCGAAAACAATACAGAAACACCGTCATCGCACCGATATCCAGACCATGCGCGCCCAACCACATCAGATGATTCAGAATACGGGTGATCTCGTCAAACATAACCCGTATGTACCGGGCACGCAGGGGGGGCTCTACGCCCAGCAACCGCTCTATGGCCAGCACATAAGCATGTTCATTACACATCATGGAGACGTAGTCCAGACGATCCATATAACCGATACTCTGGTTGTACGGCTTGCTCTCGGCCAGCTTCTCGGTGGCACGATGCAACAGCCCGATGTGCGGGTCAGCGCGCACGATCACCTCGCCGTCCATCTCCAGCACCAGCCGCAACACCCCGTGCGCTGCCGGGTGCTGCGGCCCGAAGTTCATGGTCATGGTGTGTAACTCAGGCATGACCCGGCCCCTCCTTTTCGCCAGACTCCAGATGGCGGTTATCATTGCGTATCACCCGCGGCACCAGTACCCGGTTGCGTATCGTCACCGGCTGATAGATCACCCGACCCTGCTCCGGGTCATAGCGCACCTCCTGCCGTCCCTCCAGGGGAAAATCCTTGCGGAACGGGTGTCCCATAAAGCCATAGTCGGTCAGCAGGCGACGCAGATCGGGATTGCCCTCAAAGAGGATACCGAACAGATCAAAGGCCTCCCGCTCATACCAGATGGCCGAGTTCCACAGCTGTGACACCGACTCAATGCGAGGCGGCTCGTCCTGCGGGTGACAACGCAGACGCAGGCGACGGTTGTGTTGTAGCGACAACAGATGATACACCACTGCATACCGGGGGCGATCCGTGGCGGCGGCTGACGGCGCGTCCGCCATGGCCGCTGCGTCGCCGGCCCCCCGCCCCCGGCTGAACCCCGTGCGAGTAGTCTCCTGCGTGCGCCAGTCCGTCTGTCCGTAGGCAGAG
>DKIB01000104.1:14957-21572 GCA_002454015.1 Proteobacteria bacterium UBA6729 | reverse complement strand
TGTAGTTTTTTGATCCCGGTATATCTGGGAATCGGCAGCAATCAGGGCAACCCTGAAGAACAGCTGCAAATTGCGTTAAAATCCCTTCCTGAGGTGCCGGACTCGCGGCTGGTGGCGGTGTCGTCCCTGTATGTGAGTGCGCCCATATCACCCATGGAGCAAGCTGATTTTTTGAACGCCGCGGTGCACATGCAAACCACATTGACGCCACTGTCGTTGTTGCGTCACCTGCAGGCGATCGAGCGGGCGCAGGGGCGCCAGCGCTCCGGGCCGCGGTGGGGGCCGCGCCCGGTGGATATCGATCTGTTGCTGTATGCAGATCAGCACATCAATCTGCCGGAGTTGCGGGTGCCACATCCCGAGCTGAGTCGGCGCGCCTTTGTGTTGCTGCCACTGCAGGAGTTGGATCCGGCGCTGCACATCCCGGGTGTGGGCCCGGTGGCAGCGCTGTTGCCCGGGGTGGCGGAGCAGCGTATTCGCCGACTGGAGCCGGGTGGATGATCGGCAGCTTTCCTTCCAGCATTGCCGTGGAGGGGCCTATCGGGGTGGGCAAGACCACGTTGGCCCGCAGTCTGGCGGATCGCCTGGAGATGCGGCTGTTGCTGGAGCAGGCTGAGGAGAATCCGTTCTTGCCCGAGTTTTACCGCCAGCCGGAGCGGATGGCGCTGGCCACGCAGCTGTATTTTTTGTTCCAGCGTTCGCGGCAGTTGCGAACCCTGCAACAGCCTGATATGTTCCGACCGCGGGGCTGGGTATCGGATTTTGTGTTTGCCAAGGATCAGATCTTTGCCCGGCAGAATCTGGACCGTGAGGAGTATCGTCTGTATCGGAAGGTCTGCAGCCTGATGGTCCCGGTGGGGGTGACGCCGGAACTGGTGATCTACCTGCATGCACCGTCTGCGGTGCTGCATCAGCGCATCAGTCGGCGCGGCATACCCTATGAGCAGCGCATTCCCAGGGAGTATCTGGACAGGTTGTGCGAGGCCTACGTGGAGCACTTTCACTACTACGAAGATACGCCACTGCTGGTGGTCAATGTTGCGGATTGTGACTTGACCATGGAGCATGAGTTTGAGCGTCTGCTGGAGAAGATTCCGCAGTATCGGCAGGGTCGCCACTACTTCAATCCAGGCCGCTTGCTGTGAATCCGGCTGCTGACCTGACGGCGCTCCGTACCCGTGGGGAAAAGATCGCCTGCCTGACTGCCTATGATGCCGGCTTTGCGGCCATTCTGGATGCCGCAGGCATAGATGCGGTGCTGGTGGGGGATTCGCTGGGGATGGTGGTGCAGGGGGAGGACACCACATTGCAGGTACGCATGGCTGATATGATCTACCACTCCCGGATCGTGCGCCGCGGTCTGCACCGTGCCCCGCTCATTGCTGACCTGCCCTTTGCGAGCTGCACCACAACTGCGCAGGCGTTGGGCAATGCCGCCCGCCTGGTGAGTGAGGGCGGTGCCCAGATCGTCAAGCTGGAAGGTGCTGACGGCCAGGTGGAGAGGGTGGCTGCCATGGTGGCTGCCGGGATTCCGGTGTGCGGACATCTGGGCATGCAGCCACAATCTGTGCTGACCACCGGTGGCTATCGGGTGCAGGGCAATGAACCCGAGTCGGCACGGCACATAGAGGTATCTGCACAGGCCTTGCAGGCGGCAGGCATCTGTATGCTGGTGCTGGAGTGCGTGCCCGCGGCACTGGCCGCTCGCGTGACGCAGGCACTGTCCGTGCCGGTGATCGGCATCGGCGCTGGTCCGGATTGCGATGGACAGGTGCTGGTGCTGTACGATGTACTGGGCATCAGTCCCGAGCCGCCCACCTTCAGCCATGATTTTCTCAAGGGCGCAGCCGGTATAGCGGCGGCGGTGCAGGCCTATATCAGTGCAGTCAAGGCGGGTCGTTTTCCACCGCGGCGGCCATGAACACGGCGCTGCCGACCCTGATTCGGCAGTTGCAACCCGGGCAGTTGCAACCCTGGCGAGCCGGTGGTATGGCGCTGGTGCCTACCCTGGGCAACCTGCATCGGGGCCACCTGCAGTTGGTGCAGCAGGCGCGCCGCCTGGCCCGGCATGTGGTGGTGAGCATCTTTGTGAATCCCCTGCAGTTTGGCGAGACTGAGGACTATGCGGACTATCCGCGTACGCTGGAGGCGGATGTGCAGGCCCTGCAAGGCCTGGCGGATATGGTGTATGCGCCACCCATGGAGGCCATCTATCCGGCAACCCTGCAGGGGCATACCCGGGTCAGTGTGCCGGAGCTGGGGGAGCTGCTGTGCGGACAGTTCAGGCCGGGGCATTTTGTCGGGGTGACTACCGCCGTGGCGATTCTGTTCAATCTGTTGCAGCCGGATGTGGCGGTGTTTGGGAGCAAGGACCTGCAGCAGCTGCGACTGATTCAGCGTATGTGCGGTGATTTGCATATACCGGTGCGGGTCGTTGCAGTGCCCACGGTACGGGAGGCCGATGGTCTGGCGGTCAGTTCCCGCAATGTCTATCTGGATGCGCAGCAACGCCAAGCCGCCCCGGCCCTGTATCAGACTCTGGTGCGTCTCGCCGAGGCCTTGCGTGCACGGCAGGCCCCGGTCGGGGTGTTGGAGTCACGCGCCATGCAGGCGCTGCAACAGGCAGGCCTGCGTCCGGAATATGTCAGCGTACGCGATGGGCACACGCTGGCACCCCCGGGGGATAGCTGCCGCGTGGTGCTGGCCGCCGCCTGGCTGGGGCGCGCCCGCCTCATTGACAATGTCCCGGTGGACTGAGCCTGATGTTCTGCACAGTGCAGGTTTTACGGGGGCTGTGTGGCTACTCGTGCTATGCTTTGGGGGATTATGAGTGTGGATGGTACTGAGAACCGGGTGGTTTCCGGGATGCGGCCAACCGGAGCCCTGCACCTGGGGCACTATCACGGCGTGCTCACCAATTGGCTGCGGCTGCAACAGGAGTATGAGTGCTTCTTTTTTATTGCGGATTGGCATGCCCTGACTTCCAACTATGAATCCCCCGGGGAGCTCCACACAGCGGTACCACAGATGGTGATCGATTGGTTGGCGGTGGGTATAGATCCGGGGTCAACCCGGTTGTTTGTACAATCCCGGGTGCCCGAGCATGCCGAGTTGGCCCTGTTGCTGGGGATGATGACGCCGCTGTCCTGGCTGGAGCGCGTGCCTTCCTACAAGGACATGCTGGAGCAGCCTGAGGGTCCGGCACTGGCGAACTATGGATTTCTCGGCTATCCATTGTTGCAGACTGCGGATATCATCATCTACAAGGCGAAGCATGTGCCGATTGGAGAAGACCAGCGGGCCCATGTGGAGCTGGCGCGGGAGCTGGTGCGACGTTTTAACGATCTGTACGGGCGTGAACCTGACTTTGAGGAGCAAGCCCGGGCTTGTGTTGAGCGACTGGAGCAGGCCCGGCTGTACATGGAGTTGCGTACGGCCTGGCAGGAACAGGGCAAAACCGATGCCCTGCAACAGGCGCAGTTGCTGGTTAAGGCGCAACGGAATATTTCGTCAACAGACCGGCAGCGGCTGCTGGGCTACCTGCAGGGCAACCACCGTATGCTGTTCCCTGAACCGGAGGCCCTGCTGACCGAAACGCCGCGCATCCCGGGGCTGGATGGTCGCAAGATGTCCAAGTCATACGGCAATACCATTTTGTTGCGTGATACTGCCGATGCGGTGCAGGAAAAACTGTGCAAGATGCCCACCGACCCGGCCCGGGTGCGTCGCAGTGACCCCGGCGAGCCGGAAAAATGTCCGGTATGGGGGCTGCACAAGGTATACTCTGATGCAGAGGTTCGGCAGTGGGTGCAGGAGGGTTGTCGTGCTGCATCCATAGGCTGCCTGGATTGCAAGCGCAAGGTTGTGGATCGGGTGCAGGAGACGTTGACTCCGATCCGTCAGCGGCGTGCCGAACTGGAGGAGGATGTGGATGTGGTCTGGAAGATCCTGAACGAAGGGGCCGAGGCTGTTCGTGAGATCGCCAGCGATACCATGCAGGAGGTGCGCCGGGCCATGGGCCTGCAATATTGATGTGACGATGGCGTCTGTACACGAGTCTGAGCGACCGGGCCTGCTGGCTGTGGTGCGGGGGGAGGACCCCCCTGCGATACCGACGGATCTGTATATTCCTCCCGATGCATTGCGGGTGGTGTTGCAGGAGTTTGAGGGTCCGCTGGAGCTGTTGCTGTACCTGATCCGCAAACAGGATCTGAATATTCTGGATATTCCCATCGCACGTATCACTGCACAGTATATGGAATACATTGAGTTGATGCAGGATATGCAGCTGGAACTGGCCGGAGAGTATCTGGTCATGGCGGCCATGCTGGCCGAGATCAAGTCGCGCATGTTGTTGCCACGTCCACAGTCTGTTGAGGATGCGGAGGAAGATCCGCGGGCCGAACTGGCGCGACGCATCCTTGAATATGAGCGCTATCGCACTGCTACCGACCGTCTGGATTGCCTGCCACGTCTGGACCGCGAGGTGTTTGCCGTACGTACCGCCCTGCCTTGCGCATTGCCGACGCGTCCATTGCCTGTGGTGCAGCCGGAGGAGCTGCTGGCCGCCATCGCTGAGGTGATGGAGCGCACGCGTGTACTCAGTATGTATCAGGTGCAACGCGAGGCGTTATCGGTGCGCGAGCGCATGAGCATGGTGCTGGAGCAGATTGTGGCAGGGCATTACACCGAGTTTACCCGGCTGTACACGGCACAGGAGGGTCGTGCCGGGTTGGTGGTGGCCCTGTTGGCCGTTCTGGAGTTGTTGCGTGAGTCCCTGATTGAACTCATGCAGGAGGAGCCCTACGGTGTTATCAAAGTCAAAGCCAGCTAAGCCGGCCGGGCCAGCGGATCCAGAGGTGCGCAACACCATTGAGGCGGCGCTGATGACGGCGCAGAAGCCGTTGAGTGTGCAGGAGCTGGGGCGTTTGTTTGCGCGCCATGATCCGCAGCGCCCTTCCCGTGAGCTGATCCGCGCCACCGTGACGGCGTTGGCAGAAGACTATGCAGATCGGGGAGTGGAACTGGTGGAGGTGGCCAGTGGGTTGCGTATACAGGCGCGTACCCACTATGCGGGTGCACTGAGTCGTCTGTGGGAAGAGAAGCCGCCACGCTATTCGCGGGCACTGCTGGAGACCCTGGCCATCATCGCCTACCGGCAACCGGTAACCCGCGGTGATATTGAGTCCATACGCGGCATAGGCGTGAACACCAATATCATCCGTACCCTGACGGAGCGGTGCTGGATTCGCGCGGTGGGGCACCGCGAGGTGCCCGGACACCCGGAGCTGTTCGCCACCACTCGTGAGTTTCTGGACTACTTCGGTTTGCAGCGGCTCTCCGACTTGCCCCCCCTGCCGGAACCCGTTGCCGGGGCGGCGGCGGCAGAGGGGGAAGGGGAGGGGGATGGCGGGTCGGCGGCAATGGCCAGTGCGGTGGCTTCGGATGATGCGGACGTAGAGGGTGAGCCCGCCTCCCTGCCGGAGTCGGAGGATGCGCTTGCCCTTGCCTCGTTGCATGTAGTTGATACGGACGATGCGTCGGCAGCGGCAGCGGCAGCGGATGATGAGCCGGTTATCGTGGCGGATGCTGCGGGTCGGGACGACGATGCGCCGGTCGTCCCGGAGGAATTCAGTCAGCAGGACGACGAGCAACAGCACGGGCGTGAATCCTGAGCCGCGTGTACAGAAGGCGCTGGCCCATGCAGGTCTGGGCTCTCGCCGGGCGCTGGAGGAGAAGATTCGCGCCGGGCGCATTCGCATGGCGGGTCGGGTGGTGCAGTTGGGGGATCGCATTATTCCCGGCGCCACGCTGGAAATAGATGGCAAAGCCCTGCGTCCCCTGCCCCGCCTGTCCACCCGGGTGCTCGCCCTGCACAAGCCGGAGGGCGTGCTGTGTTCGCGTCAGTCCACGGGCGCACACCCCACGGTATTTGAGGCCCTGCCCCCGCTGTCGGCGGGGCGCTGGGTCCACATCGGTCGCCTGGACCTGAACTCCAGCGGGCTGCTGCTGTTCACCACTGATGGCGGATTGGCGCATCGCATGATGCATCCCGGGTATGGCATGATTCGTGAGTACGCGGTACGGATCCATGGTCAACCCACCCGCGACAAGATTGCCCGGTTGTTGCAGGGGGTGCGTCTGGACGATGGCCCGGCCCGCTTTGCAAGCCTGGAAGGCATGGGCAAGGGGGGCAGCACCAATCATTGGTACCGGGTGAGTCTGCATGAGGGGCGCAGTCGTCTGGTGCGCCGTCTGTGGTTATCGCAGGGGCTGATGGTAAGCCGTCTGATCCGCATTCGTTACGGGCCCTATCAACTGCCGGAGCATTGCCGCACCGGCATGTGGGTGGAGTTGTCCCCTGCCGAGGTGGGCCGCCTGTACCAGGCGGTGGATCTGTGAGCAGGTCCTCCACACGAGTCTTGTTCCGGTTGGATGGGCGCCGCCTGCGCGCGCTGTTTCGTCGCCTGTATCAGGCGTACGGGCCGCAGCGCTGGTGGCCGGAGCGCGGAGGCGGGGCCTTTGAGGTCATGGTGGGGGCGATCCTGACCCAGAATACGGCCTGGAAGAATGCCGACCGGGCCATCAGTGAACTGCGCCGGCACGGTTGCCTGA
>DKIB01000104.1:14328-14927 GCA_002454015.1 Proteobacteria bacterium UBA6729 | reverse complement strand
TCTGGCGCGGCGTATCCGGCCCTCCGGCTATTTCAATCTCAAGGCGGAGCGTCTGCACAACTTCTGTCGGTGGCTGGAGGGGTGTGGCGGCATAGCCGCCCTGGCCCGCCTGCCTACAGGGCAACTGCGGGAGGAGTTGCTGGAGGTTCATGGCATCGGGCTGGAGACCGCAGATGATATTCTGCTGTATGCCTTGGCACGCCCGGTGTTTGTGATCGACGCCTATACCCGCAGGTTGTTGGCGGCCCTCGGCATGGCGCAGGGTGATGAGCCCTACGAGAGTCTGCGCCTGGCCTTTGAGCGAGCCCTGGGTGAGGATGTACCCATGTACAATGAATATCATGCCCTGATCGTGCGCCACGCCAAGGAGCGTTGTGTATACCAGCCGGATTGTCGGCGCTGTCGGGTGGAGAGGCACGCCTGCGCCTGATGGTTGCCATGCCGGATCCGCAGTCTGACCCGGTGCGGCGTCGCCGGCTGGTGATCGCCAACTGGAAGATGAATGGTACGCTGGCGCGGATTCGTCCGCTGGTGACGGCCCTGCAGGCCGGGCTGCCCGCTGCGGGCACGGCTGAGGTGGTGCTCTGCCCGCCTGCTCT
>DKIB01000104.1:12005-14196 GCA_002454015.1 Proteobacteria bacterium UBA6729 | reverse complement strand
GGGCAGCATGAGTCGGACGAGACGGTTGCCCTGAAGTGCTCGGCGGCTCTGGATGCGGGGCTTGCTCCGGTGTTGTGTGTGGGTGAGCGGGCTGCGGAGGACACCGAAAAGGTAGTGATGCGCCAGCTGGATGCAGTGCTGGCTCGATGTGGGCGAGGCTTGGTGCAGCGTGGCGTGGTTGCCTATGAGCCTGTATGGGCCATCGGCACCGGTCGGAGTGCCTCGCCGGAGCACGCCGGGGGCGTACATGCATTGATTCGGCGGAGACTGGGTCGGGTAGACGCGACTGCAGCGCAGGCCATACGCATCGTGTATGGCGGCAGCGTCAACCCGGGGAATATCAGGGCGCTGCTGGCCATAGGGGAGATCGACGGAGTACTGGTGGGGGGGGCCTCCCTGAAGGCGGATGCCTTCCTGTCCATCTGTACTGCCGCGGAGGAGGACACATGCTGATACTGCAAAGTTTACTGGTTATCGCCCAGGGCGTTATCGCGGTTACCATGATTGCACTGATTCTGTTGCAACATGGGCGGGGCGCTGATGCGGGCGCAGCGTTTGGCAGCGGCTCATCTTCTACCGTATTCGGCAGCCGTGGCCCCGCCAACCTGCTGTCCCGTACCACAGCCATTCTGGCGATGTTGTTTGTGGTGAACAGCCTGACGTTGGCTTGGCTGGCGCGGGAGCATGCGTTTGCCGGAGGGGTCATGCAGGCCCTGGAAGCCACGACCGAACAGGCGAATGCTGCTGCCGTGCCGACGGTACCGGATGGTGATGCAGGCGTGGCGCTGGAGCTGCCAGCTGTCCCCTCCCTGCCTGCTGGGGGGGGCGATAGTGCTGATACTGCTGCCGGGGAGGCAGAGGGCAGGGTCGACACCACCACAGAGGGGGGGGAGGAGTCAGGCGCAGTGTTGCACTTCACGGTGCCCGGGCCGGATGATGCGGCTACCCCTGCTGCAGAGGCTGAGGCCAGGGCACCGGATACGGGAGTCACCATGCCGGAAGAGGATGGTTCGGAACAGTCTGCAGGGGATGCCACTGCGCCCTGATTCGGCGGCGTGTCGCCCGCCGGAGCCGCGAGCCCGGGAGCTGTTGCCGTGAGTTTCGGGCTCAGCCTCTACAGCCAGGTACTGCTGCTGCTGAGTCTGGCGGTGGCGGTGGTCTTTCTGGCGCGCCGCTTCAATCTTGCTACGCTGGTGGGGTACCTGTTCATCGGCATGCTGATCGGCCCGTATGCGCTGGGTCTGGTCGCCGAGAGCCCGGCAATCCAGCTGTTGGCCGAGATCGGCCTGGCCTTTATGTTGTTCACGATTGGCCTGGAGTTTTCGCTGCCCCGGCTGTGGGCAATGCGCCGCCTCGCCATCGGCCTGGGCAGCACCCAGATGATGATTTCCACGCTCTCCGGCGGACTGATCGCCGGACTGATGGGGTTTGGCTGGGAGGCCGCACTGGTCATAGGCGGTGCCCTGGCCCTGTCCTCCACGGCGATAGGCTTTCGTCAGCTCACCGAGCAGGTGGAACTGCACCTGCCACATGGTCATGTGGCCCTGGCGATTCTGCTGTTTCAGGATCTGACCGTGATCCCCCTGCTGACCATCGTGCCCATACTCAGCGTGAGCAGTGGCGGCGGGATGGCGACCGATGGGATGGCGCTGGTGTTGCCAGTGTTGCAGGCCCTGGGTATGGCGGTGACCGTGCTGCTGGTGCTGGTTGCTGCGGGGCACTGGGTCCTGCGACCGCTGTTTCAGGCGGTGGCGCACATGGCCTCCGCTGAACTGTTTACCCTGACCACCCTGTTTACCGCCCTGTCTGCTGCCTGGGTTACCTATAGTCTGGATCTGCCGATGGAACTCGGTGCCTTTCTGGCCGGGATCATGCTCGGTGAGACCGAGTACAGACATCAGATCGAAAGCGATGTGCGCCCGTTTCGGGATGTGCTTATGGGGCTGTTCTTCATCACCGTTGGCATGCGGCTGGATATCAGCGGACTCCCGGCGCATGTGGGCTGGCTGCTGGTGCTGGTCCCCGGATTGATTCTGGGCAAGGGCCTGGTCATCACCCTGTTGACCCGCATGGCCGGGTACAGTGGCAGCATATCCATACGCACCGGCATCGTGTTGGGGCAGGGCAGCGAGTTCAGCTTTGCCATCCTGTTGCTGGCCATGCAGGGGGGCCTGATCGAGGTGGACAAGGG
>DKIB01000104.1:0-11964 GCA_002454015.1 Proteobacteria bacterium UBA6729 | reverse complement strand
CGCAACAATCGGCGCATTGCATCGCTGTTGCCCTCTGGACCCAAGCCCCCCCCTGCCGATGACGCAGAAAAGATTCAGCGGTTTGCAGACCCTCTGAAAAAACATGTCATCCTGTGTGGTTTTGGTCATGTAGGACAGAACCTGGCATCATTCCTGCATGAAGGCGGGTTCCAGTTTGTGGCGCTGGAGCGCGACCCGCAGCTGGCCAGGGAGGCCTGGCAGGCCGGGCATCGGGTGTTTTACGGCGACAGCACTTCCCCGGCGCTGTTGCGTTCCGCCGGATTGTCGCGTGCGGTTGCGCTGGTGGTGTCCTTTGATGATGCCCCGGCGGCCTTGCAGATCACCAAGATGGTACGTCAGGAACACCCCACCTTGCCGATCATCACGCGCCTCAGCGATGATCGGCACTTCCAGGCCCTGCACGAGGCTGGTGCAACCGATATTGTCCCGGAGTATGTAGAGGCGGGTACCATGCTGGCAACCCATGTGCTGGGCTATCTGGGCCTGCCCTCGGATCGTATGTTGAGTCTGGTGGAGGAGATCCGCCGCGACCAGTATCGAAAACTGCGTGGACACTTTCAGGGCACGCAGGAGGGGAGTCACGATGACCTTAGCAGTTGGCGATTGCGTACCCTGCTGCTGGTGCCGGGGTGTAATGCCATCGGCATGAGACTCTGTGAACTGCAAACCGGCAGCAATGTGCATGTGCGTGCCGTGCGTCGTGGCAGTGCCCGCGATGAAAGACCTGATCCGGATATGCTCCTGCAGGAGGGCGATGCCCTGATACTGCAGGGTGCCGCCGAAGACCTGGAACATGTGGAACGTCGCCTGATCCAGGGCTGACTGTGCGGCGTATACAGAGTGATCAAAGCTGCTACTCCACGTCTGGCCTTGCTTGCCTCCAACAGGGGCAGCAATGTGCAGGCGATACTGACGGCCTGCCTGGCAGGCCATCTGGACGCTGCGCCCGTGGTGGTAATCAGCAACAACCGTAATGCCGGTGCACTGGAACATGCCCGGCAGGCCTGCCTGCCTGCCCTGCATCTGGTCATGGATGCCGGGGCCGGGGTGGAAGCGGATCGATGTTTGCTACAGATGCTCCGCGCGCACCGTGCGGACTGGGTTTTGCTGGCGGGCTATCTGTGGCCCGTTGGCCCGCAGGTATTGGCGGCGTACCGGGGGCGCATTTTGAACGTACACCCGGGGCCGCTACCGGAATTTGGCGGCAAGGGCATGTATGGCCTGCACGTACACCGTGCGGTGCTGGCCTCAGGCCGCCCCGCCACTGCCGCCGTAATTCATCAGGTTGAGGAGGGGTACGATACCGGACCGATTCTTGCTGAACGCACGGTTCCCGTAGCCGCCGATGATACCCCGGAGGTGCTGGCAGCCCGGGTGTTGCAGACCGAACATGCCCTCTATGTGGATACCCTGCGCGAAATACTGTGTGGCAGGCTAGCGGTGTTGTAAAATTTCGGCATGAACACAGCAACTGTTGATATGGAGGCACTGGGGCGCGGCGCCCGTCAGGCCTCCCGACTCATGGCGGCATCCGGTACGCAGGCACGCAATCGGGCACTGGAGAGCACTGCAGACTTCCTGGAGCAACGCCGTGAGGCCGTTCTGCAGGCCAATGCAGAGGATGTGCAGGCGGCCCGTACCGCCGGGCTGAGCGCGGCCCTGCTGGATCGACTGGAACTCAACGCGGACCGGATCACGGTCATGGCTGCGGGCCTCAGACAGGTGGCCGCCCTGGCTGACCCCATCGGCGCCATAGAGGACGTACGTGCCCAACCCTCCGGCATACAGGTGGGACGCATGCGCGTGCCGCTCGGGGTGATCGGCATCATCTACGAGGCCCGGCCCGGGGTGACCGCTGATGCCGCTGCACTGTGCCTGAAGTCCGGCAATGCCGTCCTGTTGCGGGGGGGCTCGGAGGCCCTGCATTCCAACCTGGCCATCTCACAATGCGTGCGGGATGGTCTGGAACGGGCCGGGTTGCCTGCCGATGCCGTTACCGTGATTCCGGCCACGGATCGTGCACTGGTCGGTGCCATGCTGGCCATGTCTGCATGGATCGACCTGATCGTGCCACGTGGCGGCAAGGGATTGATCGAACGCGTGATACGCGAGGCACAGATGCCGATATTAAAACATCTGCATGGCGTCTGTCACGTGTATGTGGATGATCGGGCGGATCTGGATATGGCGGTGGCCATTGCCTATAACGCCAAGACACAACGCTATGGCACCTGTAACACCATGGAATGTTTGTTGGTGGCACGCGATGTGGCCAGACCCTTTCTGGAACGCGTCGGTCCGCGCTTTCAGGAGGCCGGGGTGGAGCTGCGCGGGTGCGAGGAGTCCAAACGTCTGCTGCCGTGGATCTCGGCAGCCACGGAACAGGACTATGTCACCGAGCATCTGGCGCCGATACTGTCGTTGCGTATCGTTGCCGGGCTGGATGAAGCCATGCAGCATATTGAGCAGTATGGATCCGCCCACACGGATGCCATTGTGACCGCAGATCATCCACGGGCCATGCGCTTTCTGCGCGAGGTGGATTCCAGTTCGGTAATGATCAACGCCTCCACACGCTTTGCAGACGGAGCCGAGTATGGCCTGGGCGCAGAGATCGGCATCAGCACGGACAAGATTCATGCTCGCGGGCCGGTGGGCCTGGAAGGCTTGACCACCCGCAAATTCGTGGTCTTCGGTAACGGTCAGGTGCGTGCCTGAGCCCGTGCATACCGCTCCGATTGGCGTACTGGGCGGCGCCTTTGATCCGGTGCATCTGGGGCATCTGCAACTGGCCGGGGCCTGCCTCAGGCAGCTGCAACTGGGGCAGCTGTTGTTGATCCCGACCGGCCACCCGCCGCATCGTGCTCCCCCGGTGGCTGCCGATGAACACCGCATCGCCATGTTGCAGCAGGCGCTCAGTGATATGCATGAGCCGCGGCTGGTGCTGGATCTGCGGGAGTTGCAACGCCCCGGCCCTGCCTATACGGTTGATACCCTGCGTGAACTGCGTGCAGAACATCCGCACCGACCCCTGTACCTGCTGCTTGGCAGTGATGCCGCCGCAACATTCAGCACATGGCACCGATGGCGCGAGATACTCCAGCTGGCGCATCTGGTGGTGGTGCAGCGCGCGGGCACTGCGCGGCTTGTGCCCGCGCCACAGCTGCAACCCTGCCTGTGTACAGAGCTGCACACATTACAGCAGCACCCCTGTGGGCGCATCCTGCTGTCAACTGCACTGCACCCGCCCGCTGTCGCCTCCACACAGGTCCGGGAACGGTTGAGTCAGGGCGACTTCGCAGGGACGGCAGCATGGTTGCCCGCTGCCACACAGCGCTATATTCGTCAACATGAACTGTATGCAAACTGAATCCACAGCCTCCGCACAGCAACTCTGTGCCTGCATTATGACGAATCTGGAAGATCTCAAGGCGCTGGATGTGCGTATTCTGGAAGTGGCCGAGTTCACCAGCATCACCGACTTCATGATCTTTGCCAGTGGTCGCTCGGACCGTCAGGTTCGTGCCCTCGCCGAGAAGGTATTGCGGGAGGTGCGCAAAGCTGTAGGCATCAAGCCCCTGGGGGTAGAGGGACAGGTGGAAGCAGAGTGGATTCTGCTGGACTACAACGATGTTATAGTCCATGTCATGCTGCCCTCCACGCGCGAGTACTATCAGCTGGAACAGTTCTGGGAAGGTCCCAGACCCCATGATTCCTGAACACTACGCGGTGATTGGCTCACCGATCAGGCATAGCCTCTCCCCATTTATTCATGCCTGCTTTGCAGAACAGTATGGCTGGCTGCCGGACTACGGCAGGATCGAATGTGCGCCCGGGCAGTTTGAACAGACGGTGTGTGCATTCATGCAAAACGGCGGCAGGGGACTGAATGTTACCCTGCCCTTCAAGCACGAGGCCTTCAGCCTCGCCACCACGGTGCAGCCTGCGGCACGCCAGGCCGGGGCGGCCAACGTGCTGTGCCTTGCTGCCGATACTGTCTGCTGTGATAACACTGATGGTGCCGGCCTGGTGCAGGATCTGACCGTCAACCTGGGTATAGATCTCAAGGATCAGCGCATTATGCTGATCGGTGCAGGGGGAGCCGCCAGCGGTATCATCCATCCCTTGTGCAAGGCCGGTGTGCGGGAGATTGTGCTGGTTAACCGCACCCTGGAACGCGCCGAGGCGCTGGCCCAAAGCGCTGACCATTTGCAGGCCGTGCCCATTCAGGCAGCCAGCCGGGAAGCCTGCGATGGTATCATCAATGCGAGCTCTGCAGGCCTGCAGGGCAAGCCGCCCGGGCTGCAGCTGCCGCCCGGGCTGCGCTGGGGCTATGAGTTGGCTTATGGCAGGGGCGCACAGCCATTCATGGCACAACTGCGTACCGCAGGCATCCGTGCCAACGATGGTCTGGGCATGCTGGCGGAGCAGGCGGCATTGTCATTCAATATCTGGCACGACCACTATCCGGAGACCGCCACCGTTACCGCCCGCCTGCGCGCCCGAATCGGCTAACATAGTACCCATGAAATTCGTGATCGATCTGTTCCCCATAGTGGTGTTCTTTCTGGCGTACTATCTGTATCCGGACCGTGCCGAGGCGATCTACTTTGCCACCCTGATGACCATCGGCGCAGCGGTGTTGCAGGTGATCGTCAGCCGATGGCTGTTCAAGCGCTTTGACAAGATGCACCTGGCCACGCTCGCACTGATACTGATGCTGGGTGGATTGACCCTGCTACTACGGGACAAGGGCTTCATTCAGTGGAAACCTACGCTGGTCTCCTGGCTGTTTGTCGGGGTCTTTCTGGTCAGCCGCTACACCCGTGGACACAGCCTGCCACGGCGCTTCATGCAGCAGGCCATTCGCTTGCCGGATCGAGTCTGGGAACATCTGAATCTGGCGTGGGTGCTGTTCTTTGCAGCGAACGGCGCGGCCAACCTCTATGTGGCGTACTCCTTCAGCGAAGCCACTTGGGTCAACTTCAAACTGGCGATGCCCCTGCTCTCTTTGGTGTTTGTGGTTGCCCAGGTCATCGTCATCGCCCGCATGCCCGGCGCATTGCAGACCGACAAGAAGCCCGAACCATGAATCTGGAGGCACGCATACGCGAACAACTGGCAATATTACAACCCCAGTCCCTGGAGATCGCAGACGAGTCACATCTGCACATCGGTCACGGCGCCACCGGTGCCCACTTCAGACTCGCCATACGCTCAGCCCGCTTCAACGGACTCACCCCTGTGCAGAGACATCGCCTGATCTATGAGGCCTTGGGCACACTGATCGGCAAGGAAATCCATGCCCTGGGCATAGAGGCTCACGCCAGTGAGGAAGCATGCGATTAGGCATCTCAACCAGCCTGCTGCTCCTGGCATGCTCAGCCGCTGCCCTGGAAGACTCCGGCGCGAAGATTTGCACACATCCGGACCAGGACCGGACCCTGTTGCTGCGCTGGGACCGACAGGATAATTCTGTACATTTGGGAGGCCAACCGACCACAGAATCCGCCCGGGTCAGCTGGCACGAAACCGGCTTCAGCTATACCTACAACCAGAACACCGTACTGTGTACCCAAGAGAACCAGCGCTGTGCAAAGCGTTTCCCCACAGTCGCAAAGGAGCACTACCTGGCAGAGGAACACCACGCCAACGAGCCCGCACAGCTGATACTGACGCACTGGATAGAATACCAGTACCCCGCAAATGCCGAACCAGAAGACGCAGCAGAGCTGAGAGAAATGATCACCCGGTGGCAAGCAACGACCACCCGCTGGCGCTGTGATCAAGAAGCCGGATTCCTGGATATATTGACCACAGAGTTCTTATGGGCCTGGTGAAATGAACACGCAATCAAGCATCTCAACAAGGAGTCAGCGCTCAGCAGCGATTTGCTCCGGCATGGTCGATTGGAGCCCAGTGAGGCACGGCAAGACCGTACCAGCAGGCCCGTGCGGGTTGCCCTGACGCAGCACAAGCCTCCCTGAAACAGGATGGCAGGGCAGCGATCAGCCCTGGCGATTCAGGAGCCCTCATATAATCTGGCTGCCTTCAAGAGACGCTCTGTGGATGGGTTTATTGACTGGTGTCGCGCACGGGCGCCCGTAGCCGTGCAGAGTATGCAGATTTCCGGGCTCTTTCTGGCTTGCCCCAAGCAGGTTCGGGGTATGGTCAGCTCTGCTTGAGGGTCGCCCCGGCTCGCTTCCGGCCAGAGCCTGATACGACAGGGCCGGGGACCTCCGGGCAGCAGCTGCCGCACGGGGGCTCCTGGTGTTGTGGGGGCTCAGTGCTTGCCGTTGACGACGAACTCTACCCGGCGGTTCCGGGCACGGCCTGCGGCGTTGATGTTGTTGGCTGCGGGGTTGCTCTCGCCTTTGCTGATCACCCTCAGCCGTTTTGCGACAATGCCTTCCCGGATCAGGTAACGTTGGACCATCTCCGCACGCCTGCGTCCCAGTTCAAGGTTGTAGGCTACGGTGCCTATGCTGTCGGCGTACCCCACCAGGTCCAGGCTGATGTTCGGATTCTTCCGTAGCGTGGTGACGATCTGGTTGAGGGTGTCGCTGAATGCACGGTCGAGATCGGCCTTGTTGAATGCAAACAGGATTCTCTCATCCAGTATGGCCATGGTCTGACCGACCTTTGCACAGCCGTCGTCATCCACTTGCACGCCAGGGAGTGTGTTGGGGCATCCGTCACGGCTGTCCGGTACACCATCGCCGTCACTGTCAAGCTCCGCCATGATTTTGACGGCACATCCGTATTCGTCTACAGTGGCCAGGGGGCCGGTGCCGGGGCATCGGTCACTGGCATCGGCTACGCCGTCCTGGTCGCTATCCAGGATTTGACGCCCGGGGTCCACCTTCATGGCACCGATGCCAGCCATAACCTGTTTCGGTTCCCGGGGGGTTGAGGGGACCTCGTCTTCCAGCAATCCGCAGAGGGCACCGCCGCCCATGCCAAAGCCCAGGGAGGGGACGAGGATGGCAGTAGTACTTTCTTCGTCAATCAGGGCGCCGACGGTGGCACCCAGGGCTGCGCCTATAGCAAAGCAGGCGATGGAACGGTTCAGCTCGGGTGAATGGGTAGCACACCCGGACAAAAATATCAGAGGGGTGACAATTACCGCCAAGCTACGCATCTGCATTCTCATATCCTGTTGATCTCCTCATGGTCCGGTGCCGACTCGCCAAGCGAGCTGTACGGTGTAGAATTGTCGCCGGAGTCGGGGCGAAAATCAAGGGTTGGACAGGAGGGGGCCGCCCGTACCTCGGCCCCTGTATGGCCAGAACCTCCCTGCAAGTGTATCATATTCAAGTGAAAATTACCCTGGATCCAACCCTGCAACTGGCCTGTGAATTGCTCCGCAGACCTTCTGTTACCCCGGTGGATGGGGGCTGTCAGGCGCTGCTCGCCGAGCGTCTCGGTGCCCGGGGGTGTCGAGTGCTCCACCTGCCGTTTGGTGAGGTCAGTAACCTCTGGGTCAGCCATGGCAGTGCCGCACCGCTGTTCGTGCTGCTCGGGCACACTGATGTGGTGCCGCCCGGGCCCGGCTGGGCTCATGCGCCGTTTGTGCCGGAGCTGCGGGATGGCTGGCTGTCCGGTCGGGGGGCGGCGGATATGAAGGGTGCGGTGGCGGCGATGGTGACGGCGATGGAACGCTTTATTGATGCTTGCCCGGGACATGCGGGCACGCTGGCCCTGTTGCTGACCAGCGATGAGGAGGGGACGGCACTGGAGGGGGTCCGGCGGGTGGTGGCGGAGCGGCCGGAGTTGCGGCAGGCGGACTGGTGCCTGGTCGGTGAAGCCACCAGTGGTGCCCGTCTCGGCGATGTGGTGCGTAACGGCCGCCGGGGCTCGCTGAACGGGCATCTGTGGATACGTGGCATACAGGGCCATGTGGCCCATCCGCAACGGGCCCGCAACCCGATCCATCAGGCCTGTCCGGTGATCGAGGGGTTGTGTGCAATGGTCTGGGATGCGGGCGATGCGGATTTTCCGCCCAGTACCCTGCAATGTTCCAATGTGCAGGCGGGCACCGGGGTTGAGAATGTCATCCCGGGCGAGCTGCAGCTGACCTTCAATATCCGCCACGGTCCGGCGGCCGGGGGTACGCAGGCATTGCAACAACGTGTGCAGAGCCTGCTGGAGCAGCATGGCCTGGAATACCGTCTGGACTGGACGGTCTCGGCAGAGCCGTTCCACAGCCCACCGGGGCCCCTGCTGGATGCGGTGCGCTACGCCCTGCAACAGCAGGTCGGTGCGGCACCGGAGCTCAGCACCGGGGGTGGCACCTCGGATGGTCGCTTTCTGGCGCCGCACGGCGTGGAGGTGGTGGAACTGGGCCCTGCCTGTGCGACTGCTCATCAGGTTGATGAGCGGGTTCGTGCAGAGGATCTGGTGGTGTTATCGCGGGTATATCAGCAGATTATGGAGCGCCTGCTGTGACAGAACTGTTTCGTGATCACGCTCAGTGTCTGGAGTTGCACCGTGAGATCCACGCCCGTCCGCCCGTCCCGTTGCAGCCGCCCTGCCTGATCAGTCATCTGGCCTTGCTGAATGATGAGGGAGGATACCATGCAGACTATATCCATCTGGTGCAACTGCTGGAGCATTGGGGATTGCCCGTACCGACCGAGGGTATACGTCAACATACCACGCAGCACGGTGGCATGCAGCTGGTCTGGGAGCGTCACTCCGAGTTCACTACGGTGGGTCTGGCAAGGCCATTGCCGACAACACGACCATTGCAGCTGGAGGAAGCGCTGCAGCAGTTGCTGCCGGGCTGGCTGGCAGCGCACCCGGGTCATGTGATCGCCGGACTGCATGTGGTATACCTTGGGGCGGAGTGTGGTCTGGAGCACGTCGAGCCCTGGTGTGCGGAGTTGTTTGCGGGCAACCGACTGTTGGGGGCAGAGCTTGACGGGACCCGGGTGTGGACTGACTTCCAGCTGC
Organism: Proteobacteria bacterium UBA6729; assembly: GCA_002454015.1. Lineage (GTDB taxonomy): Bacteria > Pseudomonadota > Gammaproteobacteria > Porifericomitales > Porifericomitaceae > UBA6729. The sequence goes on along the minus strand of DKIB01000104.1, from coordinate 2,988 downwards.
ATACCGCCCGCATGGGTCGAATGCGGTTGCATGGCTCGGGGGATTGCCCGGCCGACCTGGCCGGTCGCCTGGTCAAGAATCTGCTGGAAATCAGCACCTGTCAGATGTTGGCCCTGCTGGCGCTGCCACTGGTGCGTTCCCGAATGTCGGCTATTGCGGCGCTGGAACAGCGTCTGGAACAGCTGGGTGCCCGGTTGGAGGGTCGTGGCAGTACCCGGGAAGACCACGATATACTGGGGGAACTGACGGGGATATCGGCCCGTGCCGAGCGCCTGCACTCGGAGTTGCGCTATCGTATTGCCGCCAGCCGTGCCTACCACACCATCGTGCAGCATCGTCTGGAATCATTGCAGGACAAGACTCTGCCCGGGCTGGCCCATCTCTCTGTATTCATAACCCATCGCCTGAATCCGGCGCTAGCCACTATCCTCGCCGTTGGGCGCCGCCTTGCCTCGCTCAGTGCGGATATCACCCGGGCACTGGCGCTGGTGCGTACCCGTGTGGATTTGATACTGGAGGAACAGAATCAGTCGATCCTGAAGTCCATGGAGCGGCGGATGCGCCAGCAGTTGCTGCTCAATCAGGGGCAGTGGAAGGCTTCTCTATCGCTGCCATCTCCTGCTATGCAAGTGCTCTGGTGGGTCTGCTGATGGAGGGGATGGGGGAGTTGGGGTTGCTGGCAACCCCCGGGCTGGTTACGGCCTGGATGGTGCCGATCATCGTCCCTGCCGTGTGGTTGCTGGTGCGTACTGCACGGCGGCGTATTGAGATGGTTGAACACAGGCCTGCAGCCTGAGGCATACGATGCAGCAATTCGGTCTGTTGCGGAGCCAGCGCTTCGCGCCGCTGTTCGCGGTGCAATTTTTGGGGGCATTCAACGATAACCTGCTCAAGTTCGCTATTATTCTGTTTGCGGCCTTTAATCCGGCGGGCGGTTTGCTGAATGATATCGTGGTGGTGTTGACGGCGACGGTGCTGGTATTGCCCTGGTTGTTGTTTTCTGCCCTGGCCGGACAGTGGGCGGACAAGTATGAAAAACATCGGCTGGTGCGACGCGTGAAGTTGGCCGAGGTCGGGATCATGGTCTTTGCCGCGGTGGGGTTGTTGCTGGGGCGTCTGGATGTCATGGTGCTGGCGCTGTTCCTCAGCGGCGCACAATCTGCGGTGTTTGCTCCCCTGAAGTACAGCCTGTTGCCGCAATACCTGTCGGCAGATGAGCTGGTGGGGGGAAATGGTCTGGTGCAGGCGGGCACCTGCATGGCCATTCTGCTTGGCACCGCGATCGGTGGACAACTGATGGTGATACCGCAGTCTGGCGTGATGTGGACCAGTCTGAGTCTGCTGTTGGTTGCGGTGATCGGCTGGTGGGCGAGTGCTGGTTTGCCGCCGGTGGCGGTGGGTGCCCCGCAACTCCAGGTGCGCTTCAATCCGGTGGTGGAGAGTATGCGTATCCTGCGCATCGCCCGGGACGATCATCCGGGGTGTATCTGGAATATGCTGGCGTTGGCCTGGTTCTGGATGATGGGGGCCTTCTTCCTGTCCATATTGCCCTTGTATTTGCGTGATACCCTGCATGGCAATGTGGCTGAACTGTCTGCCCTGTTTGTGTTGTTGTCGGTGGGTACGGGGGTCGGCTCGTTGTTGTGTGAACGCCTGAGCAAAAAATATTCAGGTCTGGCACTGAGTCGGGCCGGGGCACTTGGGGTGTTGTTGTTGAGTGTGGAATTGTTTCTGATGGGCTGGCTGTATGCGCCGGGGCCAGACGGTCTGCAGTGGGCGGGCCTGTTGCGAGTCGGGCTGGATGCAACGGTGCTGGGGTTGTGTGCAGGCTGCTATGTGGTGCCGTTGCAGGCCAGACTGCAGGGCCGCAGCTCGCGGGTCAACTGTGCGCGTATTCTGGCCGCCGCCGGCATTGTGGATGCCAGCTTTATTATTGCCTCGGGGGTTCTGGCGACGGTATTGGTCTGGGTGTGTAGTGAGTGGCAATGGTCTTTGGCCTGGGCCATCCTGGCTTTTGCCTGCATTCACGCGATATACATGACCCTGCTGTGGCGGTTGCCGATCAAAGAACACGCCGCGAGTTGAAGGCACAGGCGAGGGTGTTGCCATCCAGATATTCCAGCTCACCACCGATGGGTATACCCTGTGCCAGACGGGTGGCACGCACCTGCCTTTTTTTCAGCAGTTCGTGGATAAAGTTTGCGGTGGCTTCGCCTTCAACGGTGGGATTGGTCGCCAGGATCACCTCCTGGATGGTACCGCCTGCAACACGTGCGCTCAGCAGTTCAATGCCGAGTTCCTCCGGGCCGATGCCGTCGAGTGGCGACAGTCGTCCCATCAGCACAAAGTACCTGCCACGGTAACCGATTTCTTCAATGATCTGAATATCCACGGGGCTTTCCACCACGCACAGCAAGCTGTCATCACGGCTCGGGTCATCGCATAATCGGCACACAGGGGTCTCACTGAAGCCGCGACAACATTGACAGTTGTCAATGCGCTCAATGGCCTCCCGTAGTGACTCGGCCAGCCGTCCAGCACCGTCCCGGTTGCGCTCCAGCAGGTGGTAGCTGATGCGTTGTGCAGTTTTGCGCCCCACACCCGGCAGACATTGCAGGGCATCGATCAGACGCCCCAGGCTGTCGGTCACGGGTGCGCTGCTCATGTGCCCGGCTTGATCAAATCCACTGAGCCCGGCTGAATCTGTGCCTGATACTGTTTCTGCATCTTCTGTACATGCGGGTCTTCTTCAATGAAGCGCAGTGCCTGTTCCCGTTGCTCCTGTTGCTGGTCCCGCTGGCGTTCTGCGGGGGTTTGTTGTTCGTGCGACTGCACACGAAACTCCAGCTGCAGGTCTTCCTTGAGCAGCGCCTGCAAGGCTTGTTGCAGCTGTTGTTTGCGCTGGTCACCAAGTAGCGCCTGCTTGTCGGGCTCCAGCGCCAATATCAGCCGGGTGGCGGTCTTGTCGACAGGCGTGCAGTTCAATGC
>DKIB01000010.1:15265-16667 GCA_002454015.1 Proteobacteria bacterium UBA6729 | reverse complement strand
GCCTCAGAAGCAACGTGAAGCTCCCCCTGTCTACGACCGATGCGTCCCCTTTCACCTCGTATGTCGCAACCAGAATCCTCGATTAACTTGTTGACCTGTTTCTCCAGCGCGCTGATGCGATCCTCCATCTCCTTGTGGAGTTTCTGGACTTCTTCGTGTAATGCTTGGGTCGTAATGCTTTTCTCAGACATGCTTGTTGTACCTCCTGTGCCCCCACGTGCCCAAAAATGGGGACTGCAGGTAAAATCTCATTGTTTCTTTGCCCCGAAGGCTCCGATTATATTGTGGAGTTCAAAGATACCGCCGACCTCTTCATGACTGGGGCCATAGAACTTGCCTTGGGTTTTTTGGGCATAAAATGGTTCTCTGAAGTTGCCGTTTGTGATGTCGATGTCAATCCAGCTCATGCTGGAGCGGCGGGTGCCTGCGTTGAGGTCATGGACATTGGTGAAGTGAACATCGACGTTTGATTCAGAGATGTCAAGGTCAATCCTGGCGTCGCCCTGGATAATGTTGCCTCGTAATAACGCGGAGTCGCTTATATCGGTTCCTACCATTACGCCGGTCCAAGTGGCATCGGTACTGGGGTTCGTGCCCGAGGCGTTGCCGATTGACACACCGTAACCTGATGTGAGGTTACTTTCTGTCAAAGGCAGGGAGTATTGTTCGAATAGATGGGCGAAGAAAAAACTGTGTTCAAGCCAACCGACATAACTTCTGACGGCGGTGTTTCCAGTTGACCTGCCTGCTTGCCATGATGACCGTTGCTGTGCGAGGCCGATGCCATTTTTGGTCATGACCGGTTGATATTCGTTGCTGGGGTTGCTGGTGGAATTGAAGCCGGGGAGTAGTTCCGTTTGCATTATTGTGTCGAGTCCGGTCGGTGTGCTACTGGCAGGGGCCTCGAGGGTGTCGATGATGAGCAAGGAGTGTGCTGTTTTATGTAATGCATTTAGCTCGGTAGCGATTTCTGCGGAAGTCATGTCAAGGGCTTCGCCGCTGACCAATGTTCGTGCCACGTCGTGATCGACCAGGAATGGGGGGAGTGGCGCGATGGTGGTGGCGATGGACAGGATTACGGCGAATGCGGCGATTTTTCCCATTATTCCTTCTTTGCTCCGAACGCGCCGACTATATTGTCGCGTTCAAAGACGCCGCCAACCTCTTCATGGCTGGGGCCATAGAACTGGCCGTAGATTTGATTGGCGCCAAATCCCTCGCCGAAGGTGCCGTCCGCGGCGGGAATGTCTATCCAGTTCATGTCGTTACGTTGGCGGCGAGTGTTAAGGTCATAGATATTGGTGAAACTAACGTCGACGTTGGATTCAGAGGAGTAAAGGTTGATCGTGGCGTCACCCTGAATCACATTACCTCGCAATGATATGGAGTCGCTTACATCGCC